>NZ_SOFT01000048.1:0-165240 GCF_004402645.1 Cryobacterium sp. TMT2-42-4 | reverse complement strand
CGAGCGCGGCGGGCGACTGCCGGCCTGCTCGCCGGAGTGGCTCGCGCCCGAGCGTGCGGCGTCGGTGTGACCGGCGCCGGAGCGACCGGCGCCCGAGCGACCGGATTCGCCACCGGCGCGGCCCCCGCCGGAACGGCCGGAGTCAGAGCGGCCCGAGTCGGAGCGGCCGGAGCCGCCGGTGCGGCCTGCGCCACCCGTGCGTGCAGCCGAGGCGGCGGTCTCTCGGATGGGGGAGGCGCGGAGGCGCCCCTTCGACCCGACCGGGATGTTCAGGTCGGCGTAGAGGTGCGGCGACGACGAGTAGGTCTCCATCGGAACCGGCGTGCCGAAGTCGAGCGCGGTGTTGATCAGCGTCCACTTGTGCATGTCGTCCCAGTCGACGAACGTGACCGCAATGCCGGTCTTGCCCGCACGGCCGGTGCGTCCCACGCGGTGCAGGTAGGCCTTCTCGTCCTCGGGGATGGTGTGGTTGATCACGTGGGTGACGTCGTCTACGTCGATGCCGCGCGCGGCGACATCCGTGGCGATCAGGATGTCCTTCTTGCCGGCCTTGAAGGAGGCCATGGCGCGTTCACGCTGTTCCTGGTTGAGGTCACCGTGCACGGCCGTGGCGTTGAAGCCGCGATCGCCGAGCTCCTCGACCAGCTTGGCGGCGGCGCGCTTGGTGCGGGTGAAGATCACGGTCTTGCCGCGCCCTTCGGCCATCAGGATGCGGCCGATCACCTCGTCCTTGTCCATGTTGTGCGCGCGGTAGACAAGGTGCTCGATGCTGGCCTGCATCAGGCCCTCGTCGGGGTCGGACGCACGGATGTGGATCGGGCGGTTCATGAATCGGCGCGCGAGGGCCACGATCGGGCCCGGCATCGTGGCCGAGAACAGCATCGTGTGGCGGGTGGACGGCGTCTGCGAGAACAGCTTCTCGATGTCGGCGAGGAAGCCGAGGTCGAGCATCTTGTCGGCCTCGTCGAGCACCATCTCGCTCACGTTGGCGAGGCTGAGCAGACGCTGGCTGGCGAGATCGAGGAGTCGGCCGGGGGTGCCGACGACGATCTGCGCGCCGGCCTTGAGAGCCTCGATCTGACCTTCGTACGCCTTGCCGCCGTAGATGGAGACAACCTTGGTGTTGCGGTTGCTGGATGCCATCTCGAGGTCTTCGGAGACCTGCACGCACAGCTCGCGGGTCGGGACGACGACGAGTACCTGCACGCCGGGGGCGGGGTCGAGCCCGAGTCGCTGGATGATCGGAAGGCCGAAGCCGAGGGTCTTGCCGGTGCCGGTCTTGGCCTGACCGATGATGTCCTGGCCGCTCAGGGCGAGGGGGATGGTCTGCACCTGGATGGGGAAGGGCTCGATGATGCCTTTATCAGCGAGAGCCTGAACCATGTCCTGGTCGATGTTGAGTTCGGAGAAAGTCACGAATTATTGCCTTGTCATTAGCTGGAAGCGGGATGCGCCCGTCTTTTGCTTCGGGCACCTGGCCATCGATCCATGCCGATGGCGTGGTCCCAGCCTATCGGGCGGCCCTGTGAAGTCTCTTATACCGGACCCGGACGCGCCGATTCGCCCAGCGTGGGCCGGAACCCGCGGTGCCGGCGCGACACTGTCCTAAGCTGGGCCTGTGATCATGTGGACTGGTCGACGCGGGAAGCGCGTGGAGGCACCCCGGCAACCGGCGCGGCGGGCACGCCAGTCGACCACGAAAATGGACATCGCCGGTTTCACGCCGGAGTTGCTGCCCTACCTCGGCCAGGCGGCGTACTTCCAACTCGGCATGTTCGAGAACCTCGCCCTGGCCATCGCGATCGCTCCGGACCTCACCGCGAAGGAGGCGCTGAGCGTCGCCGCCGGCCGGGCCCTCGCCAAGCACCAGGGGCTCGTGGCCGAGATCCGTCGCCGCGGCGGTGAGCCGTCCGAGGTGATGGCCCCGTTCGCGCCCCACCTCGACGCGTTCCGCGGGCAGACGGCCGGCGCCGACTGGAACGAGCTGCTGCTCAGCTGCTATCTCGCCGGGGGACTGCTCGACGACTTCTTCATCCGGCTGTCCGACGGGCTGCCCGGCGACGTGGGCCCGCGGGTGGCGCACCTGCTCGGCCAGGATGCCGGCACGGAGGTTCTCGTCACCCATCTGAAGGCCGCCATCGGGGCCGCCCCGGCGCTTGGGTCGCACCTGGCCCTGTGGGGACGACGCTTGGTCGGGGACACCCTGCTGGTCGCACGCTCGGCTCTGCCGATGGAGGGCATCACCGCCGCCGAGTCCCGGATCGAACCCGTGTTCACCGAGCTCATCGCCGCGCACACGCGGCGAATGGACGGGCTCGGCCTGACCGCCTGACCGCCGGCCCCCGCCGCCCGGGAGCCGTCGTCACGCGCCGGCCGGGTGCCCGTCGCGCATCAGGGTGTGCAGCATCCGCTCATCCCCGGCGGTGCGCGTGCGCACCAGGGCCAGGTCGGCTGCGACGGATGCCAGTGCGGTCACCCCGAGGGTGACCCACCAGATCCAGCCACCGTCCCAGGGCACGCCGAGCCAGGTCAGCGCCACCCAGACGACGGACGCGACCATGGTGCCGATCGCCGGGACGAGGACAGCGCCGTGTGCGCGGCGCCCCGGAATGGCATACCGTGCGGCAATCCCCAGAACCGCACCGCCGAGGGCGATGAAGAGCAGTTCCACGGTTGGTCAGGCGACGAAGCCGACGCGGCGGGACTCCTCGGAGCCCAGCTCCACGTACGCGAGCCCGACGGTCGGAACGATGTAGACCTTGCCCTTGCTGTCGGAGAGCTTCAGGTACCCGGTCTGTCCGGCGAGGGCGGCAGCGACCGTTTCCTCGACCTCGTTCGCGGGCTGTGAGGTCTCGAAGCCAATCTCACGGGGAGAATTGAAGATGCCAATGCGGATATCCACCAGATGCGCCTTTCGTTGCCTAAGCGCCCAGATTACGACAGAACCGCGTACCGGGCCGACATCGTTCACTGTCGGCGCAACCCGTTACGTTTGAAAACGTGACAACCCTGGGATTCCCGCTTCGCACCGAGCAAGAACCGGTCGTTCTCGACGACTCGCAACGCGCCGTTCTGGCGCTGGTAGCGCAGCCTGCCCTGCCCGGTGGTCGACGCCACATCCCGGGAGTCGGCGCCGCCGTGATCGGCGCACCCGGCACCGGCAAGACCACCACGCTGGTCGAACTCGTCGCCGAGTGCGTGCGCGACCACGGGTATTCGCCCAACGAGGTGCTTGTGCTGGTGCCCACTCGCACGGGGGCGACGGCCCTGCGCGACCGGCTCGCGCTGCGCCTCGGCGTGCCCACCAACGGCCCGCTGGCCCGCACCGCGAACTCGGTCGCGTTCCAGATCGTGCGGGATGCCGTGGCCCGGGAGGGAGGCGCGGCTCCCACCCTGCTCACCGGCGGCGAACAAGACCAGATCATCGCCGAGCTGCTCGAGGGGCACCGACAGGACCACGCCGAAGCGCAGCAGGCCGAAGTGCAGGGCGAGTCGCAGCACATCGAGTCGCACCCTGAGTCGCGGCACGCCGCACCGGACTGGCCCGACACCCTCGGCGCCGAGGTGCGCAGCCTGCGCGGGTTCCGCACGCAGCTGCGCGACCTGATGATGCGCGCCGTCGAATACGGCGTCACCCCGGAGGCGCTCGCGGCTCTCGGCCGCAGCGAGCAACGCCCGGAGTGGGTGGCCGCGGCCGAGTTCATCCGCGGCTACGACGACGTGAAAGACCAGTCCCGCCCCGGCCAGTACGACTCCACCGAACTGGCCCAGTTCGCCGCGGCCATCGTGGCCCGGGCCCCGGCCGGTTCCGCGGCGCTCGGCTCGCTCGGCGGCCTGCGCCTGATCCTGCTCGACGATGCGCAGGAACTTACCCAGGCCAACCTGACCCTGCTCGCGCAGTTCGCGGCGCGCGGCGTGGGCGTCATTGCGTTCGGCGACCCCGATATCAGCACCGGTTCCTTCCACGGCGCCCACCCGGATGCCCTCGGCCGACTGGGCGCGTACCTGTCCGGCGCCGTACTGCCGACCCTGGTTCTCAGCACGGTGTACCGGCACGACGCGGCCATCCGCGGGGTGGTGCGGGGGATCACGCATCGCATCGGCGCGGCCTCGGCCGGCACTCAACGGTTCGCCGTCGGCGTGGCCGACCCGGCCGCGCAGGCAGTCCAGCCTGGAGGGCAGGCGGACCAGGCCGAGCCTGCCGGGGAGCCGAACCCCGTGCAGACCATGCTCGCGGACAGCCCCGCCGACCAGCTCGCCGTGATCGCCCGCCGGCTGCGGGAGCGGCACGTGCTCGGCGGCATTCCGTGGGGTCAGATGGCGGTCGTCGTGCGCAGCGGCTCGCTCGTGCCCGCCCTGTCCAAGGGGCTCGCCGCGCTCGAGGTGCCCACCCAGGTGTCGTCGGCGCAGACCGCGCTCCGCGACGATTACGCCGTGCGGGCCTTCATCCTCGCGCTCGAACTGACCCTGGGCCGCACACCCCTGGGGCCCGAGGAGGCGACCCTGCTGCTCCGCGGCCCGCTCGGCGGCCTCGACCCGATCACCCTGCGGCGCCTGCGTGCCGCGCTGCGCCAACAGGAACTCAGCAGTGACCGGAATCGCTCCGCCGACGAGCTCCTGGTGGAGGCCCTCGGCGACCCCGGCCTGTTCGCCGCCATCGACAACCGCACGGCCCGCCGGGCCGCCAGCTGCGGGGAGAGCCTCCGGGCGGCCGCCGTGGAATACGCTGCCGGCGCCACGATCGAGGAACTGCTCTGGGGTCTTTGGCAACGAAGCGGCCTCGCCCGGGAGTGGAAGGACCAGTCCACCGGCACGGGCATTGTCGCCGACGAGGCCAACCACAACCTCGACGCCGTGGTGGAGCTCTTCTCCGCCGCGCAGCGCTACGTGGAGCGCACCCCGACCGCCCCGCCGGTTTTGTTCCTCGAACACCTTGTCGACACCGACGTGCCCGAAGACACCCTCGCCCCGCGCGCGCTGGGCGACGCGGTCGTGGTGTCGACCCCGAGCGGCCTGATCGGCCGTGAATTCGACGTCGTCGTCATCGCCGGGGTGCAGGAGAACGTCTGGCCCGACCTGCGCATCCGTGGTTCGCTGCTCGGAGCCGGCGACCTGGCCGCGCTCGCCGCCGGCCGGCGCCCGGAGGAGGCCGGCGCCCGCACCACCGTTCTGCACGACGAGCTGCGCATGTTCGCCCAGGCGGCCAGCCGCGCCCGCAGCGAACTGCTGGTGACTGCCATCGACAACGAGGAGAACCAGCCGTCGGTCTTTTTGCGGCTGCTGCCGAAGCCCGTACCGCACACGGCTCCGGAGACCGGCGACATCAGCCGCTACCCGCTCTCCCTGCGCGGCCTGGTGGGCCGGCTCCGCCGGGATTTGACCCGGGGCACCGCGGCCCACGGCGACGAGGCCGCGAGCCGGGCCACGGATGCCGCAGCGACCCTGGCCCGGCTGGCCCGGGAGAACGTGGTCGGTGCCGCTCCCGACCAGTGGTACGGCCTGAACGAGCCCAGCACCGTGCGCCCGCTCAACGACCCGGAGGTCGGCGACGCCCCGGTGCGCGTCTCGCCGTCGCGGATGGCGGCCTTCGAGACCTGCCCGCTGCACTGGGTGATCGGGCAGGTCGGCGGCGGCACGTCCAACACCGCCGCGAACCTCGGCACGATCATCCACAAGGTGATGGAGGACTCCACCACTCATAGCCCCGACGCGCTCTGGAAGGGCGTCGAGGCGCGCTGGGGTGAGCTTCAGTTCGACGCCGACTGGCAGTCCCGGGTGCAGAAGGTCGAGGCGCGCGCGTTGACCGACCGGCTGGCCTCCTACCTGCTCGACTTCGAACGCGGCGGTGGCAGCCTGCTCAGCGCGGAGGGCACCTTCCAGCTCGACGTCGACGGCGCCGTGCTGTCCGGCACGGTCGACCGGGTCGAGCGGCTCGGCGACGGGCGGGCGGTCATCGTCGACCTGAAGACGGGCCGCGGCGACCCGATCAGCGACGCCGGGGTGGCCCTGCATCCGCAGCTCGGCGCCTACCAGCTCGCGTTCAGCGAGGGTGCCATCGAGGGCATCCCCGCCGGAATGCCGCTCGCCGGCGCTCGCCTCCTGATCGTGTCCAGCGGCACGGTCAAGCAGAATTACCGAAATCCCACCCAGCCCACCTTCAGCCCTGAGGAGCTTGCGGCATTCCGCAGCCGGGTCGGTTGGGACGCCGCCGGCATGGGCGCCGCCACCTTCCTCGCCGAAATCAGTTCCCACTGCCTCGACCCGCGCTCGCACGGGTCCTGCCGAATCCACGTCATCAAGCAGGTCAGCTCATGAACCAGTCCGTCACCCCGCCGCCCATCTCGGCCCGCCAGATCGCCACGACGCTGGGCATGTTCCCCCCCACGGACGAACAGCAGGCCGTGATCGAGGCGCCGTTGGCGCCCACCCTCGTGGTGGCCGGGGCCGGCAGCGGCAAGACCGAGACCATGGCCAATCGGGTGCTCTGGCTGCTCGCCAACGGGCACGCCCGGCCCGACCAGATCCTCGGCCTCACCTTCACCCGCAAGGCCGCCGGCGAACTGTCCGAGCGCATCCGCGACCGCATCGACCAGCTCGACGCGCAGGGGCTGCTGCCGAAGCCGCCGGCGCCCGCGGCGGGGGCGGTCACGATCGATTCCTCCGACCTGTTCAACATGCCCACGGTGTCGACGTACAACTCGTTCGCCAGCCGCCTGTTCACCGACAACGCCCTGCTCCTCGGGCGTGAACCCGAGTCGGTGCTGCTCAGCGAGACCAGCGCCTGGCTGCTGGCCCGCCGGGTGGTGATCGAGCACGGCGACAGCCGGCTCGTACCCTTCGGCAAGAAGATCGACGCGGTGACGGATGCCGTGCTCGCCTTCAGCCGTTCCCTCGCCGAGAATCCCCCGCCCGTCGTTCCGGGCGTTCCGGCCGCGCCGCACGACCTGACCGGCCTCTCCGCCGGCTTCGGCTATCTGCGAGACCTGCCCTACGGCAACCCGCGCAAGAAGATCCCGTATGCCTCGGTCGCCGAGTCGCTCGCGGCGGTGGAGCCGCTGCCGGTTTTGTTCGAGCTCGCCGAACGTTTCGCAGTGGAGAAGCGCCGGCTCGGGCTGATCGAGTTCTCCGACCAGGTGGCTCTCGCACTGCAGGTCAGCCAGAAGGCCCTGCAGGTCGTCGCTCGCTACCGCGACCAGTACCGGGTGGTGCTGCTCGACGAATACCAGGACACGTCGGTGCTGCAGACCGAGCTGCTGCACACCCTCTTCAGCCGGCATCCGGTGATGGCCGTCGGTGACCCGCATCAGTCCATTTACGGCTGGCGCGGGGCCAGTTCGGCGAACCTGCTGGGTTTCTCGCAGAGCTTCGCCGGACTCTCCAACCGCCAGTCGCCGTCGATGAGCCTCTCCGTCACCTGGCGCAACCCGGTCACGGTGCTCGACACCGCGAACGCGCTGGTGGCGCCGCTGAGCGAGGCGCTCCGGGCCCGGCCCGACGGCATCCAGGTCGGCACCCTCGCGGTGCCGGCCGGCAAGGCGAACGGGCGGGTCGAGGCGTCGATGCTGGAGACTATCGCCGACGAGGCCCGGGTCGTGGCGGACTGGTTCGCCCAGCGCCTCACCAGCGGCACCGACAAGACCGGCGCGATGCTCTTCCGGGCCCGGCGCGAGATGGAGTTCTTCGCCGAGGTGCTGCGGGAGCACGGCGTCCGCGCCCACGTGCTCGGCCTCGGCGGCCTGCTCTCCACCCCGGAGGTCACCGACGTCATCTGTGTGCTGCGGGTCGTGCACGATCCCGCCGCCGGCAGCGAACTGGTGCGACTGCTCGCCAGCGGTCGCTACCGGGTCGGCCCCCGCGACCTGCAGCACCTCGCGGCCGTGGCGCGCTGGCTGGCGGCACACGACTGGGCCCAGCAGGCGGTGACGCGGGAACTCAAAGACAAGATGCGGGCATCCGTCGCCGTCGACGAGGGCGCGTCGCTCGTCGACGCCCTCGACTTCGTGGCTGCCGCCCCCGAGACCCACGGGCAGCTCGCGGGCTTCAGCGACACCGGCCGGGCCCGGGTGCGGGCCGCCGGCCGCCAGCTGGCCTGGCTGCGCGCGCGGGCCGGCCTGCCGCTGCTGGACTTCGTGCGGCTGATCGAGCAGGAGCTCCTGCTCGACGTGGAACTCGTCGCCAACGAGGCCAACAGCCTGGGCCTCGCGAACCTCTACGCTTTCCACGACACGGTCACCGCCTTCCTTGCCAGCGACGAGGTCGGCAGCCTCGCCGGTTTCCTGCGCTGGCTGGGCAGGGCCGCCGCCTCCGACGACCTGGGCCCGCGGGTCGAGCCGGGCGAGAGCGGCACCGTGCAACTGCTCACCATCCACGGGGCCAAGGGGCTCGAGTGGGACTATGTGGCCATCCCCAACCTGACCGAGAAGAGCCTGCCGGCGCAGACCCGGGACGGGGCCGGCTGGCTGAAGTTCGGTGAGCTGCCCTACCCGTTCCGCGGCGACCGGGCCGAGCTGCCCGAGCTCGCCTGGCAGGAGCATGAGACCCAGCTGTCGTTCGACACCGAATTTCACGCCTATAAAGTGCAGCTCGCCGCCCGCCACGACGACGAGGAGCGGCGCCTGATCTATGTGGCCACGACCCGCGCCCAGCAGGAGCTGCTGCTCACCGGTTCATACTGGGGCGGCGGCAGCACCGTGCGCGCCCCCAGTCGGTACCTTGAAGAGCTCGCCGAGGCCGGGCTGATCGCCGCGCTGCCGGAGGGCAGCGAGTACGGTGAGAAACCCGACACCGGGGAGCGCGTCGATGAGCACTGGCCCTTCGACCCGCTCGGCACGCGGCGGCCCCTCGTCGAGGCCGCAGCCGCCCGGGTGCGCGCCGAAGCACAGACCGAGCGCGACACCCGGTGGTCCCACGCGGTCACCCTGCTGCTCGAGGAACGGATGCTTCGCCTTGCCGGCGCGGGCCCCGTCCCGCTGCCCACGCGCATTCCGGCTTCGCGGTTCAAGGACTACATCGACGACCCGGTGGGGGTGGCCGCCGCCCTGCGCCGCCCCATGCCCGAGCGACCGTACCGGGCCACCCGGCTGGGCACTCTGTTCCACTCCTGGGTGGAACAGCGCGCCGGCGGGGCGTCGGGCGGCGACCTGATCGACGCGGACGAGAGCGAACTGGATCTGGGTGACCAGGGCCCCGACGCCTTCGACCTCGACCTCGACCAGAACCAGCCGCTGGAGCAGGCCCAGCTCGAACGGCTGCAGCGCACCTTCGAGCAGTCGCCGTGGGCGTCGGTGCAGCCCGAAGAGGTCGAGATCGAGATCCACCACGTGCTGGCCGGGCAGGTCTTCGTGTGCAAGCTCGACGCGGTCTACCGCACCGTGACGGGCTACCAGGTCGTCGACTGGAAGACCGGACGGGCGCCTTCGAGCGCCGTGGACCTCGAGCTTAAGCAGACCCAGCTGGCCCTGTACCGGCTCGCCTATGCGCGCTGGAAAGGCATCGACCCGGAGATCGTCGATGCGGTGTTCTACTTCGTCGCGGACGACACGATCGTCGCCCCGGACCGGCTCTACTCCGAGGAGGACCTGGTGCGGGCCTGGTCGTCCGTTCGCCTGAGGGCGGTGTCGCCCACGGTTTCGCCCACGGTGTCGATCGCGCCGGTGGTGGCATCGTCGGACGATGACGATGACGATGACGATGACGATGACGATGACGAGGACGACGAGCCTGGACCCGAACCGGAGCCGGTCTCGTCGTCGTCCTCGAACTCGCCGCCGAACTCCGACAGGTTGTAGGCGTCGGTGTGCATGGAACCGCCCAGGTCGCGGCGGGGGATGCCGCGCGGTGTGGACTTGAGCATGCTCTCCACCGCGGCAACATCGAGGATCGGGCCGGTGGCCGGTGACAACGGATGCGACGTAGCCTGGTGCACGTTGTCCACCAGACCGTCGAGCATGGCCACGGCGTCGTCGACGATCCTCTGGCTGCGTGTGTCCGTGCCGTGCAGTAGCCAGCGGGCCAGCTCCAGCTCGGCGTAGAGCATCGCGCGCTGCGTGATCCTCGGGTCGTTGCCCTGGCGAGCCGACGCGTACGACGCGACGGCGGTCTCGCCGGACGTCCCGCGGGAGGCAAGCAGCCAGTGCAGGTCGCGGGCCGGGTCGCCCACGCTCAGGGCGGACCAGCCGAGAACCCCGGAGACGGAGTCGTCGGTGATCAGGAACGAGTCGGCCGACAACGACCCGTGCACCACGCAGGGCGCGAACTGCCAGAGCCCGTCGTCGTCGGTGGCCTGTTCCCAGCGGCGCAGAATCGCGGCGGGCAGGTAGCCGGTGGTGGCCGCCCGGTCGATCAAGGCGATGGTACCGGTACGGCATTCCTGAGCGCTCTGCTGCGGCAACCCGGCGGTGCCGACGAAGGCCGTCGGCAGTGAGTGCACCGCGGCGATGGCGCGGCCGATCGAACCGGACACGCCCGCGTGGCCGGTGAGGGCATCCGCGTCGAAGGAATCGCCCTCCAAAAACTCGTAGACGACGGCCCGGGTGCCGCTGAGCGGCGCCTGGCCCACGAATTGCGGCACGTCGAAGGGGAGCCGGCTGCGGTTGCCGACGGTGAGCGCGCGCAGGGCTACCAGATCGGCGGACTGCTCGGTTTCGGCGGCCTGTGAGGCGGGGACCCGGATGATGAGGGCACGGTCGTCGCGGTCGATCAGCAGTGCGGATTCGAACGCGCCGCTGGCTCCTCGAGAACGCGCGACGGTGCCGTGCAGACGGACCTGGACGACGTCGAGACCGGGGACGGCGGCAGTGGCCAGCGCGGCTAGAGTGAGAGGGGATCTGACCATACCTACTAGGTTAGGTCGACTTCCCCTCGGCGCGGTTGTTCGCCACGCCTCGACACAACTTCGGCAGTCTGTCCGAGACCGAGGAGCACCATGTCGTTTGCGTTCACCTCCCGTCTGCCGCTTTCCCGTCACGCGGTCGACCGTGACGGCGAGGCGCGCGCCACCCCCGGGTTGCTCAACACGCTGCAGACGGATGCCGGCACGCGCCTGCTCGTGCTGTGGCGTGGCTCCGCGCTGATGGAGGCCGCCGCCCCCGCCCGACTGCGCCTGCTGGCTCCCGACCGAGTTCCCGCCGGCGAGTTCCGGCTCTACCTCGGCCGTTCCCTGGCCGAAGATGCGCCGGAGCCCGTGGGCACCCCGCTGGTCGCGGCCGTGCTGACCGACGAGGAGGCCCTGGCGCTCGAACCCGACGAGTCCCTCTGGGTGTCCCTGCGCTCCGTGGCGACCGCCCTATCCGACCGCGACGCGGGACTGTTCACCGAGACGCTCGGCGTCGTGAACTGGCACGACTCCCACGCCCACTGCCCGCGCTGCGGCACGGCCACCCTGGTCGAGAACGCCGGTTGGACGAGGCGCTGCCCCGACTGCGGCGGCCAGGTGTTCCCGCGCACCGACCCGGCCGTGATCGTGCTGATCACCGACGCCGACGACCGCATCCTGCTCGGCTCGAACGCCCTCTGGGAGGGCAACCGCTACGCGCTCCTGGCCGGTTTCGTCGAACCGGGCGAGTCGCTCGAGGCGGCCGTCATCCGGGAGATGTTCGAGGAATCCGGCCTGCGCGTGGCCGACCCGGTCTACCTCGGCTCCCAGCCGTGGCCGTTCCCGGCCTCGGTCATGTTCGGCTTCACGGCCCGGCTCGCCGACGGCCAGACCCCGGCGGCTCTGCGCCCCGACGGGGAGGAGATCCTTGACCTGCGCTGGTTCAGCCGCGACGAGCTACGGGCCTCCGGCGACGTCATCATCCTGCCCGGCCGTTCCTCGATCGCCCGGGCGATCATCGAGCACTGGCTCGGCGAACCCCTCGACTTCGGCCCCGACACGGTGCACGGATGGCGCTGACCGCCGGTTCCCTGCTGGCCGGCCTCGACGACCAGCAACGGGTGGCGGCCGAGGCGCTCGTGGGTCCGGTGTGCATGCTCGCCGGCGCCGGCACCGGCAAGACCCGGGCCATCACCCACCGCATCGCCTACGGCGTGATGACCGGCGCGTACTCGCCGAACCGGGTGATGGCCCTCACCTTTACGGCCCGCGCCGCCGCGGAGCTGCGCGGCCGGCTGCGCCAACTCGGCGCCGGGGGCGTCGCCGCCCGCACGTTCCACTCGGCGGCCCTGTCGCAGCTGAACTATTTCTGGCCGCACGTCGTCGGCGGCCAGGCTCCCCGCATCCTCGACGGCAAGGGTCGCCTGCTCGGGCACGCCGCCGAAACCCTGAAGCTCAAGCTGGACACGGCAACCCTGCGCGACCTGGCCGCGGAGATCGAGTGGCGAAAGACCTCCGGAATCGGCATTGAGGCGTATGGGGCCGGCATCGCCAAGCGCAGCCTGCCCGGCCGGCTCGACGTGGACCAGGTGCTGGCCATGATGGAGTCCTACGAGCGCCTCAAGGACGACCGCAAGCAGATCGACTTCGAGGATGTGCTCCTGGCGATGGCCGGGATGATCGAGGCCGAGCCATCCGTCGCCCTGCAGGTGCGCGAGCAGTACCGGTTCTTCGTCGTCGACGAATACCAGGACGTCTCCCCGCTTCAGCACGACCTGCTCTCGCTCTGGCTGGGCCAGCGCCGTGACCTCTGCGTCGTCGGGGACGCCAGCCAGACCATCTACTCCTTCGCGGGCGCCCGCAGCGACTACCTGCTCGACTTCCCCAAGCGGTGGGAGGACGCCACCGTCGTGCGCCTCGAGCAGAACTACCGGTCGACGGGGTCGATCGTCGCCACCGCCAACCAGCTCATGCGCGGGCGGACCGGCGCCCTCACCCTGCGCGCCCACGCCAGCGAAATCGGCACCGAGCCGGGCGTGCGCGAGTACCCGAACGACATGGCCGAGGCCCGCGGCGTCGCCCAGAACATCGTCGAGCTGATCGAGGGCGGCACCCGCCCGGAGGACATCGCCGTGCTGTTCCGGGTGAACGTGCAGGCCGCCTTCCTCGAAACGGCCCTCGGCGACGTCGGGGTGAGCTATCAGATCCGCGGGTCGAAGCGCTTCTTCGACCTGGCCGAGGTCAAGCAGGCGGTGATGCAGCTGCGCGCGGCATCCGTCTCGATCATCGGCGAACCGCTGTTCAAATCCGTCAGCGACGTGCTGCGCTCCCTCGGTTGGAGCCAGAGTGCGCCGGAGGCCCAGGGCGCGGTGCGCGACCGGTGGGAGTCGCTGAACGCGATCATGGGCCTCGTCGACCAGGCAGCCCCGGAGACCACATTCCGCCAGTTCACCGACGAGCTGATGGAGCGCCAGGCCGGCCAGCACGAACCCACGGTGTCCGCGGTGACCCTGGCGACGCTGCACTCGGCGAAGGGCCTCGAATGGGACGCCGTCTTCCTGATCGGTCTGTCCGAGGGACTCGTGCCGATCAGCTACGCAGGCACCTTCGAGCAGATCGACGAGGAACGCCGGCTGCTCTACGTGGGCATCACCCGGGCACGCAAACGGCTGTCCCTGAGCTGGTCTGCCGCGGGCCACCAGCAGCGCAGCCCCCGGGAGCGTTCCCGGTTCCTGTCCGAGATCGGCGCCCGCGGCGTGCGTGCGCCCACCGTCCGCGGTACCTGAGACCGGCGCGGGGTAGCCTCGGGGCGTGCCTACTTTTCCGTTCACCCGCCTGGCTGCGGTGCCCTACGCGCCGTTGCTGGTGACGCAGGCACGCCGACTGCGCCGCGACACGCCCCGGCTGCCCGACGCCGCCCTCCCGTGGACCGGTTTCCGGCCCGGCCCCGACCCGCTGCGCATCCTCGTGCTCGGCGACTCGACCGCTGCCGGCGTGGGCGCCGAGACCCAAAGCGAGGCCCTGCCGGGCTGGATCGCCCACGAGGTTGCCGAGCGCTGGGGCCGCGGCAGCACCTGGCGGGCGATCGGTGAGAACGGCGCCACGGCCCGGGACGTGCGCGCGCGCTTTGTGACGGACGCCGCCGCCGTGCCCTTCGACCTGGCCCTGCTGACCATCGGTGCGAACGATGCGCTGGGGCTGCGCTCCCGAAACGCCTTTACGAACGATGTGCGCCGAATCGTGCTCGCCCTGCGGGCCGCGGCGCCGCAGGCGGCCGTGCTCGTGTCGCTGATGCCGCGCTTCGACCGCTTCGCGCTGTTGCCCGAACCCCTGCGCGCCACCCTCGCGCGGCACGCCGCGAGCCTCGACACCGGCGCCCGCCTGGCCGTCGACGGCCTCGACGGGGTCGTCGCGATCCCGACCCCGCCGCCCTACGTCGAGGGCTTCTTCGCCAGCGACGAGTTCCACCCGAGCGCGCTCGGCTACCGCCTCTGGGCCCGGTTCGTCTTCGACTCAGCGCCCGGCCTCCGACTCGACGGCCCGGTCGGCTGAGAGCACCTGATGGCCCTGCTCCGTTCCCTGGATGGCCTGAGCGGTGCCCCGGGATCGGGAAAGTCGACCATGAGATCCGGCTCGCCCGAGCCTGATCTGGGCCCCGGTCTGCGACCGGGTCTGACCTGGACCTGTCCGGTCAGTCCCGGGCGGGGCGCCCGGCCCCGGGCAGCGCGGTCACGTTCCCGGGAACGGTGCGGCAGCCGCACCGCTCATGCGGCCGGTAGCCACGACGTTTGAGCGAGCCGGACGCCGCGTCGAAGACGAGCGCGGTCTCCGTGAGGGTGGACCGCCCGAGGACCAGCCGGTCGTGGCCGATCCCGGCGACGAGGGCGGCCACATCGATGCCGGCCCGGGGGGTTTCCGTGGGTGCCCGGCGGCTGAGCAGCTGGCAGGCCAGGGCGGCCCACGACGGGTCGGAATCCATGTGCGCCAGCTCGAGGCAGTACAGGCAGGGGCCGACCCCCGGCTCGACCAGCGGTCCGATCCGCACCTCGCTGTCGCTGAAGACCACGGGCAGGTGCGGGATGTCCCGGCGCAGCCAGCGCCCGTGCCGCTCCGGTTCTAGGGCGTAGTGACCCAGTACCACGGCCAGCCCGGTGCCGGGGTCGTCGGCCTTGGCCAGGGTCAGACCCAGGGTGCCGATCAGGGTGCGGATCAGGTCCGCCGTGAGCCCGCGCCCGTCGACGCAGATTCTGGGCGGCGGTGTCACGGCGACCGGTTCGGGAATCCGGGCCGGGCCCGGACCAGTCTCCGCGGTGACCAGAAGAGCCGGCCGCAGGGCGCGGAGCATCGCCAGGACGGCCTCGTCGGAGGCCCCGCCCTCACGCCCGATCATCAGGGCTCCGGAGCGGGGCACCCCCACGAACAGGGCCGCGAGCACCCGTTCGAGTCCCGGGCTCAGGGCGGTGATCAGGACCAACGGGCGGTCGACGCCGACCTGGATAATGTCGGGCGTGCGCCAGACGACCGGATACCGAGGGTCGAGTCGAAGTGTCATTCGGCGATGATGCCGCACTCGGCGCGGGCCCGCGCGAGTCATCCACAGCCCCGTCCCACAGCCGCCGCTCAGCACGGCGCGGCCGTTTGCCCGATCCTCGGCGTCAGTCCAGCATCCGCCCCTAGGCTTTCGCCATGACGACGCAACGACGTGTACTTGTGACCGGCGCTACCGGGTATATCGGCGGCCGGCTCGTTCCCCTGCTGCTGGAAGCCGGCTACGACGTGCGCGTGCTCGTGCGCACACCCCAGAAGTTGAAGGATGTCCCGTGGGTCGAACAGGTGGAGGTCGCCGAGGGTGACCTCGGGGACCTGGCCAGTGTGCGGTCCGCCGTCGCCGGGGTCGATGTGCTCTACTACCTGGTGCACTCGATGGGCACCCGCGGCGACTTCGAGAGCACGGAACGCCTCGCGGCCACGAACGTGGCTACGGCCGCCGCCGCGGCCGGCGTCTCCCGCATCGTCTACCTGGGCGGGTTGCACCCGGACACCGAGGAGCTGTCCCAGCACCTGCGCTCCCGGGCAGAGGTCGGCCGCATCCTGGTGGAGTCCGGTGTGCCGACAGCAGCCCTCCAGGCCGGGGTGGTCATCGGCTCCGGCTCCACGTCCTTCGAGATGATCCGGCACCTGACCGACGTTTTGCCGTACATGCCGGCGCCGCAGTGGGTGCGCAACAAGATCCAACCGATCGCCGTGCGTGACGTGCTCTACTACCTCGTCGCGTCGGCGGAGCTTCCCGCCGACGTCAACCGCACCTTCGACATCGGCGGCCCCGACGTGCTGCGTTACGGCCAGATGATGAACGGCTACGCCCTCGAGGCCGGCCTGCGCCAGCGCCCCATCGCGTCCCTGCCCGTGTTCACGCCCTGGCTCGCATCGCAGTGGGTCAATTTGGTCACGCCCATCCCGCGCAGCCTGGCCGTGCCGATCATCGCCAGTCTGCAGAACGACTGTGTGGTGCACGAGCGCGACATCGATCAGTACATTCCCCAGCCGAAAGAGGGCCTCACCGGTTATCGCACCGCCGTGCGCCTGGCCCTCGGCCGCATGCGCGACGGCGACGTCGAGACCAGCTGGCGGAACGCGTCGATCGCGGGCGCGTCGAGCAACCCGCTGCCCAGCGACCCCGAATGGGCCGGGCACCTCGTCTACACCGACCTCAAGGAAAAGCACACCGCCGCGAAGCCGGAAGACCTGTGGCGCGTGATCGAGAGCATCGGCGGTGACAACGGCTGGTACTCATTCCCGCTGGCCTGGGCTATCCGCGGCTGGATGGACAAGCTCGTCGGCGGGGTCGGCCTGCGCCGCGGCCGTCGCAACCCCGACCACCTGCATACGGGCGACGTACTGGATTTCTGGCGGGTCGAACGCATCGACACCGGCCGGTTCCTGCGTCTCCGTGCCGAGATGCGCGTTCCCGGCCGGGCGTGGCTGGAGATGACGGCGGATCCGGCGCCCGGCGGCGGCTCCGTGTACCGTCAGCGCGCCGTCTTCTTCCCACGGGGACTGGGCGGTCGGCTGTACTGGTTCGCGATCCTGCCCTTCCACGGCGTCATCTTCACCGGCATGGCCAACCGGATCACGGCGGCCGCCGTCGGGGAGGCGGCCGTCGGGGAGGCGGCCGTGACGAACGCGAACGCCACGACTGCCCCGAATGCCCCCGGATCGGGCCGGCCGGTCGCCGAGGGCGCCGCCTGAGCGGTGAGTCGACCGAGGCTGACTCGACCGGGCGTGACTCGACCGGGCCTGACCTGATCGGGCCTGACCTGATCGGGCCCTGACCGCACCGGTGAAGACCGGGACTGCGACGCGGGATGAATCCGCGTTCAACCGCCCAGGTTTTCCGAGTCCGACACCCTGCAGCCACTCAGCCCGGAACGAAGTCCACGGCGATTCTGGCGCCCCGGACACGTACGTCGGTCAGGCCCGGCTGAGCCCGCGCGTGTGGCCAACTCAGGACATCCGCCGCCTGGGTCCGCCAGCCGCCGCAGACCAGTGCGGAACCTGCGCGGATGCCCGGCATGCCCCGAGCGGATCTCCTGAGTTGGCCACAACATCTGCCGGATATCAAACGGTGATTGCCCGAGGCGCCGCGTGTCTTGTGCGGCTCGGGCCCTGGCCGGGGCACCCGCCGCCCCGCCGGTGCTGACCCGCGTGCACTCGGTGCCCTCGGACCTGCTCGTGCGCGATGGCTCGTGCGCAGTGACGCGTGCGCAGTGACTCGTGCGCAGTGGCTAGTGCGTGGGAAGGTGCGCAGAGATCTGCTCGTCGGGCTCGAGTTCCGGCTGGCGCTCACGGAAGAGATTGAGCTGGCGCTGGCGGTATTCGCCGACCAGGCTCGTGATGTCGTGGTGTTCGTTGTGGCCGGGGAGGTTCGGGAGGGATGCAGATTCTGAAGTCAATGGGAAAACCAATTCGTCTCGGGGGGAACGACCGATGCCCGGATTTGGAGCATTCAGAGACGCTAATTGATTCCACCGGTGATGTCAACGCGGCGGGTGCCGCCGGCGTCAGCCTCGGTTGTTGTTGAGTTCGAAGACCTTGAGCAGCTCCGCGATGGCGG
This sequence comes from Cryobacterium sp. TMT2-42-4, assembly GCF_004402645.1. NCBI lineage: Bacteria > Bacillati > Actinomycetota > Actinomycetes > Micrococcales > Microbacteriaceae > Cryobacterium > Cryobacterium sp. TMT2-42-4. The sequence continues at coordinate 147,313 of NZ_SOFT01000048.1, read as the reverse complement.
TCTCCCGAGCCTCGCCCCCGGCCTCGAACATCTCCGTCACGTGTGTTTGCAGGTGATTGTCCACCAGGAGCTTGTTGAGCGAGCCGAGCGACTTCTGGATCGACAAGGACTGCGTGAGGATGTCGATGCAGTAATCCTCGTTCTCGATCATCTTCTCCAAACCGCGCATCTGACCCTGGAGGATGCGGGCACGGTGCAGGGCACGCCGTTTGATGTCGTCAATCATGGGTTTAGAGTACCGCAATTTCGAATACCCCGGAGGGGTACTCTTCCTTCTGTCGGCGACGTCACTATCGTGTGCGACCACCTCGGCACCATGCCCGACGTCATCCGGCTGTCCCGACGCTGAGTAGAGTGAACGCATGCGTCGTGCGCTCATCCTCATGCTCACAGCCACACTCGGAGCATTCGCGCTGCTCGGCCTGTCCGGCCCGCCTTCGCGGTAGCCGGCCCGGTGCGGGCGCCGTCCGCAGTGTCGGCGGGCGTCGAGGACTTCACCTTCGACTCGTGGCACTCGGACTTCCGGCTGTTGCTCACCGGCGACGGGCACTCGCGCCTCACCACCACCGAGACGATCGTGGCCCGGTTCCCGGAGACCGACCAGAACCGCGGCATCCTGCGTGCCAGCCCCACCCATTACGACGGACATCCGACCGACCTGGAACTGGTCAGCGTCACCGACGAGAACGGGCGGCAGCGCGACGTCGAGACCGAAACCACCAGCGAAGACGGCGGAGACCAGTTCCTGGCGGTGACGATCGCCACCGATGGCTCCGTGCATGGCGCGCAGACCTATGTCATCACCTACGAACAGGTCGACGTCACGCTCGACCCGGAGGATGCCTCGATCCAGGAGTTCTACCGCGAGGTCAACGGCACCGGCTGGGCCCAGTCGTTCGGCGCTGTGTCCGCCACCCTCACCGTCGACTCGGTGGTTGCGCCTCGGCTCACCGGGGATGCCGCCTGCCATCAGGGCACCGGCGATTCGTCGGAACCCTGCGCCTCGCTGACGACGGATGCCGTGGGCGAGGCCGTCACGATCGACGTCACCGCCGGGGCACTCGGCCCGGCCGAGGGGCTCACTCTGGCCGTCGGGTTCGAGCCCGGTACCTTCGTGCCCCGCGACCAGTCGTTCACGGCGAACCCGTTCCCGGGTATCGGCCTCGCAGCGGCCCTGATCGGCCTGCTCGGCGCCGGTCTCGCCGTCGTCTCCCGGGCCACCCGCTGGCGGAACGCACCGGGTCGTCCGACTGTCGTCGCCGAGTATCTGCGGCCGCGGGGTGTCAACCTGCTCGTGGCGGGAAACGTGATGCGCACGAGCGCCAGGGCCATGACCGCCCAGTTGCTCAGCTTCGCTGTGCGTGGCAATGTGCGGGTCCTGGAGGGGGAGGGCACAAAGCACTACCTGCTTGAGCTGCTGCACACTCGAGACCTCGACCCGGCCGAAGAGGCGGTGCTCCGGCTGCTGTTCCCGGGGCAGCCGGGGCAGGTGCTGAAGCTGTATGAGGACCTGCTGCCGTTCGCGGTGCTGTTCGGTCAGGAGAAGGAGTGGGCCCAGGTTCTCGGTGACTACTACGCCCGGAGTGACGCGCAGCCTGACTGGTACGCTGAGTCCGCTCCGTTCAACCCGGTCTGGTTCGCCGCCGGGCTGAGCTCGTTCACGAGCTCCACCTCGGCCTCCTGGTCGGGAAGCGCGTCGAGTTCCTCCAGTTCCGGTTCGGGTGGAGGTGGCTCGGTCGGCGGCGGTGGCGGCGGCGGCGGAGGAGGAGGAGTCTGATGGGCACCCCGGTCGAACCCACAGTCACACGTTCCGCTCTGGCCCCCGGTCTGCTCGGGGCGGTCATCCTACTCGGCGGGCTCGCGCTGCTGGACTCCGAAAGCTTCATCATCATCCGTTACGCGGTCAGTATCCTCGCGATGATCCTCTGCGTCTTCGCCATCCAGGCGAGAGCCTGGCTGTGGCTGATCGGTCTCGTGCCGATCGCGGTGCTGTGGAACCCGATCGTGGTCATCGACCTGTCCGGCCAGGGCTGGGTGTCCGCCCAGTTCATCGCTGCGCTGGTCTTCATCCTCGTCGGGGTCGTCACCAAGGTGCCGGTGCATCGGGATTGACCAGCGGGCGTAGACTGGATTCGCGCCGAAAAAGCCCGATTACCGTCTTGACCGTGCCGCTGCATCCCAAATGCCGGTGGCGCAAATAGGGTTGGCACGTTGCTCGATTCAGGCTTCGACGTATCGATCGCACCGGTGTCCACGGATGCCGCACCACGTCGAGCACGGCCTTTGTCTGCTGTGCTGCTGTGAAGTTGGAGAAGAATGGCTTACACCCGCCACCAGGCCGCTGGTTCGAACAACCGTGTTGCCGCCGGAGGTCGCGCTCGGCAGCGACCTCGTTCCCGCGACGATGACGCCCCCATCATTCCCATCCTCGCCCGCAAGGTGCGCGAGGTGGAGGCGAAGGCGCAGATCGGCGCCAAGCTGGGCCCGACCAACCGCACCAAGTACCAGGTCATCGCGCTGCTCATGCGTGAGGAACGCGCCCGGGTCAAGGGCGACAAGGACCTCACCGACGCGAACCGCGCGGAGCTGCTGAAACGCCTCGACGGCATCGCCCAGATCCTGGCGAAGACCGCGGCCCGCGACACCAGCCTGATCACCCTGCTGGAACCGGATGCCGGCGTGTCCACGGTCGCGCAGCGGTTCCGCCGCGACTGGCTGCTTGAGTCCGGTGCCGAACTCACCCCCGACGAACTGATCATCACCCGCGAGCCCGAGGCCAAACCGGAAATTCCGGTCAATCAGGTCATCCCTCAGTCGGTCAAGGCCCGCCAGCTCGCCAACCCGTTCCTCGCGCCCGATTTCAGCGCCGCGACGGCCCAGCCGGTCGTCTCCGGCCGTCGCCTGGCCAACTGGGAACTCATCGGCCCGCTGTTCAAATCCTTCGAGTATGGTTCCGGCGGTCAGGCCGCCAGCATGGACCTGCCCGAGGCACCCCGCGTCGACCGGCTCTCGCCTCGCGGCATGGAGCTGATGCGCCACCAGGCCCGGTTCGTCGAAAGCGCGCGCCTGGGCCACCGCAGCTACCTGCTCGCCGACGAGCCGGGGCTCGGGAAGACGGCGCAGAGCCTGCTCGCGGCATCCGTTAGCGGGGCCTACCCGCTGCTGGCCATCGTTCCCAACGTCGTCAAGATGAACTGGGTGCGCGAGGTCGAACTGTGGACGCCGAACCGCCGAGCCACCGTCATCCACGGCGACGGCGACACGCTCGACGCCTTCGCCGATGTGGTCATCGTCAACTACGACGTGCTCGACCGGCACCGCACCTGGCTGGGCACCCTGGGCTTCAAGGGCATGGTCGTCGACGAGGCGCACTTCATCAAGAACCTGCAGTCGCAGCGCTCCAAGCACGTGCTGGCCCTGGCTGAGCAGATCCGGCGCCGCACGCCCGGCGGCAACCCGCTGCTGATGGCTCTGACCGGAACCCCGCTGATCAACGACGTCGACGACTTCCGGGCGATCTGGCAGTTCCTCGGTTGGCTCGACGGCGACAAGCCAGCCCCCAGACTCATGCAGAAGCTCGAAGCGATCGGGCTGACCCCGGCCGACTCCGGGTTCTACAGCGCCGCGCGAGCCGCGGTGATCGACCTCGGCATCGTGCGCCGTCGCAAGGTCGACGTCGCCGCCGACCTGCCGGCCAAGCGCATCGCCGACATCCCGGTCGAGCTGGACGACGACCTCGGTCGCTCCATCCGCCAGGCCGAGCGGGAGCTCGCCGCCCGCCTGGTCACCCGGTACCACTCCCTCGTCGCCGCCCGCCATCAGGGCCAGACGCCGCCCGTCCTCGACGGCGAGCAGCGGGCCGCCTTCATCCGCGCGGTTGCCCACGCCGAACTCGAGGAGTCGAAGGGGCAGACGACCGGTGAGAACGTCTTCACCATGGTGCGCAAGATCGGCCAGGCCAAGGCCGCCCTCGCGGCGGACTACGCCGTGCAGCTGGCGCACTCGGTGGGCAAGGTCGTGTTCTTCGCCAAGCACATCGACGTGATGGATGCCGCCGAAGACATCTTCGCCAAGCGCGGCCTGCGCACGGTCTCCCTACGCGGCGACCAAAGCGCACTGGCCCGCCAGGCCGCCATCGACTCCTTCAACGATGACCAGGGGGTGGCCGTGGTGGTCTGTTCCCTCTCTGCCGCCGGAGTCGGCGTCAACCTCCAGGCCGCCTCCAACGTCGTGCTCGCCGAGCTCAGCTGGACTGCCGCCGAGCAGACACAGGCCATCGACCGGGTGCACCGCATCGGCCAGGACGAGCCGGTCACCGCGTGGCGGATCATCGCCGCCCACACCATTGACGCGCGCATCGCCGAACTCATCGGCAGCAAGCAGGGCCTCGCGGCCCGCGCCCTGGACGGCGCCGTCGACGAGATCTCGTCCGCAGATTCCGTGCAGGCCAGCGCCCTGATCTACCTGCTGACCCTGGCGCTCGACGGGGAGTTGTAGAACGCGCCCCTCACCGGCGTGGATTTGAACCGGGCCTCGTTTGGGGTCCATCATTGAGTGGCGGCGGTGTGGGCGCCAATCTGATCACTTGTGCAACAAGGAGCAACGACAAATGAAAATTGGTATCCTCACCAGCGGCGGAGACTGCCCCGGCCTGAACGCGGTTATTCGCGGTTCCGTCCTTAAAGGCATCCGCGTCCTCGATGCCGAATTCGTCGGCATTCGCAACGGCTGGAAAGGCCTGGTCGAGGGCGACTTTATGACTCTGGACCGGCACAGTGTGCGCGGTCTCTCGCGTCAGGGTGGCACCATCCTCGGCAGCTCCCGCACGAACCCGTTCGAGGGTGAAAACGGCGGCCCCATTAACATTCAGAAGACGATGGACGCGGAAGGAATCGACGCGATCATCGCCATTGGCGGCGAAGGCACCCTCACCGCGGCACGCCGACTGACGGATGCCGGACTCCAGATCGTCGGCGTTCCCAAGACCATTGACAACGACCTCGAAGCCACCGACTACTCATTCGGCTTCAACACCGCCGTCGAGATCGCCACCGAGGCCATCGACCGACTGCGCACCACGGCCGAATCCCACGGCCGCTGCATGATCGTCGAGGTCATGGGTCGCCACGTGGGCTGGATTGCCCTGCACTCCGGCATGGCCGGCGGCGCCCACGCCATCCTGATCCCGGAGCAGCCCCAGACCATCAAGCAGATCTGCGACTGGGTCATGCACGTGCGCGACCGCGGCCGCGCACCCGTGCTCGTCGTCTCCGAGGGCTTCAAGCTCGCCGGCATGGAGGAGGCGCTCTCGACCAAGGGCCTCGACGCGTTCAACCGCCCCCGCCTCGGCGGCATCAGCGAGATGATCGCTCCGATGATCGAGGAGCGAACGGGCATCGAGTCCCGCGCCACCGTCCTCGGCCACACCCAGCGCGGCGGCGCTCCGTCGGCCTACGACCGGGTGCTCGCAACCCGCCTCGGCATGGCGGCCGTCGACGCCGTCTACGCCGGCCAGTGGGGCTCCATGGTTTCCCTGCGTGGCACCGACATGGAAATCGTCAGCATCGCGGACGCGACCATCGGTCTGAAGACCGTGCCGCAGGCGCGCTACGACGAGGCCGCGGTGCTGTTCGGCTAAACCCGCACCAAGAGCGGAGGGGTTCCGGATCGATTTCCGCCGATGGGCGGAGGTTGAACCGGAACCCCTCCGCTCGTTCCCGGACCGACTCAGGCGAGTTTGGCCTGAACCTGCGCCAGCGACGGGTTCGTAGCGCTGGAGCCGTCCGGGAAAAGGACTGTCGGAACCGTGCGGTTGCCGTTGTTCAGGCTCATCACTAGCTCGGACGTGCCGTCGACCTCCTCCACGTTGATCTCGGTGTAGGCGATGCCGGCCTTGACCAGCTGGGTCTTCAGGCGGGTGCAATAGCCGCACCAGGTCGTCGTGAACATGGTTATGGTTCCGGATTCCGGCACAAAGTTCATAACTGGAGCCTAACAAACCGGCCTGGACGGGAGCCGGACCGTACCTCGTTACCATTGGTGCATGTCTCTTCCCCAGGTCTGCGTGGGCTACCTCACCCGCCGTTCTCCATCGGGGGACCTGCAAGTGCTGCTCGGCCGCAAGAAGAAAGGACTGGGTCGGGGCAACATCGTCGGCCTGGGCGGCAAGCTCGAGCCGGGGGAGTCCGCCGTGGAAGCGATGGTGCGGGAGATCGAGGAGGAGTCCGGCCTGGTCGTGGCGGCATCCGCCCTGACGCCGTTGGGTCTGCTGACGTACCTGTTTCCGCACCGGGAGGCCTGGAGCCAGGAATCGAGCGTGTTCGTCTGCACGCAGTGGAGCGGTACCCCGCGCGAGTCCGACGAGCTGAACCCGGTCTGGTTCGACGTGGCCGCACTACCGGTGGACGAGATGTGGGACGACGCCCGGCACTGGCTGCCGGGGGTGCTCGCCGGCATTCCGGTGCGGGCCACCTACACCTTCGGCCCCGACTTGGCCAAGGTGGTCGACCCGGTTTGAATTGATTTGCTTCCCCAAGAGTGTCAGGCTTATCACCGCGGTGCAGCTTGAGATAACCCCGGCTGTCGTACACCCAGAGGAAGACCCCGGTGGATTTCACCCTGATCGTAGCGCTTGTGATTGCGCTCGCACTGATTTTCGACTTCACCAACGGCTTCCACGACACCGCGAACGCGATGGCAACCCCCATTGCGACCGGCGCCATGCGCCCGAAGGTCGCGGTGGGACTCGCCGCCATCCTGAACCTGGTCGGGGCTTTCCTCTCCACTGAGGTCGCCAGGACCATTTCCGGCGGCATTATCAACACGGATGACGCCGGAGTTCAGATCACTCCCGAGATCATCTTCGCGGGCCTGATCGGCGCCATCGTCTGGAACCTCATCACCTGGCTGCGTGGCCTGCCGTCCAGCTCGAGCCACGCCCTGTTCGGCGGACTCATCGGCGCGACGATCATCGGCGTCGGCTCGCAGGCGGTCGCCTACGACGTCGTGCTGGCCAAGGTCATCCTGCCGGCCCTGATCGCCCCGCTCACGGTGGGTATCGTCGCCTACCTCGCCACCCGGCTCGCCTACTTCATCACCCGCCGGGACTCCGGCAAGGCGGATGGCCGGGGCGGCTTCCGCTACGCGCAGATCGTCTCCTCGTCGCTCGTTGCCCTCGCACACGGCACCAATGACGCCCAGAAGACCATGGGCGTCATCACCCTCACCCTGATCGCCGGCGGGATGCAGGCCGTGGGCACCGGCCCGCAGCTGTGGGTCATCACCACCTGCGCGATCGCGATCGCGATCGGCACGTACACCGGCGGCTGGCGAATCATCCGGACCATGGGTCGCGGCCTCACCGACATCAAGCCGGCCCAGGGCTTTGCTGCGGAGACCAGCACCGCGGCCACCATCCTCGCGTCCAGCCAACTCGGCTTCGCGCTCTCCACCACGCAGGTCGCGTCCGGGTCGGTGATCGGCTCGGGTCTGGGCCGCCGCGGCTCGACCGTGCGCTGGGGCATGGCCGGCCAGATCGCGCTCGGCTGGGTGCTCACCCTGCCGGCGGCGGCCATCATGGGTGCCTTCGCGGCCGGACTCGCCCTGATCGGACCGATGGGCATCGTGCTCGACCTGGTGATCGGTTCCCTCGTCGTCGCCGTGCTGTTTCGCCGGTCCCGCCAGAGCCGGGTCACGCACGACAACCTGCATGACATCGACGACGCCGGGCGGGTCGTGAAGATCCGGAAGACTCCCCGCAAGGCCGCCCGCACGGCCTCTCACAAGGATCGGAAGAAGGTCGCGCTGTGATCGATTGGTCTGCGTTCCTGGTCGTCGCGCTCGCTTCGCTCGTCTCGTCCGCGGTCGTGGTGAGCCTGTATTCGCTTGGCCTGCGGTTGCTCACCACCGCAGGCCGCGTTCCCGTGGTCGAACCGGCCGAATTCACGGGAGCCATCACCGTGCTCACCCCCAAGCGCGCGGCCAAGGAGGCCAAGCGCGCGCGCAAGGCCGCCGCCGGTCCACTGAGCCCCCTGCAGAAGCAGATCGCCCTGGTGGGTGCCTACGCCTGTTTCGGGCTCTGCAGTGCGGCCGTGCTCTCAGGTGTCTACCTGATTGTGCCGGCCCTGCACCGCTGACCGGCAGCGCCCCAATTCCGCTTCCCTCGCAGCGTTCCGAGCCGTAACGTGCGCTCTCGGTCGCCGCGCGGTAGCCGCGCCGCTGCGCTGGTGGCGCTGCACGCGCGCAACGCCGGATGCCTGCGCGACCCAGTCCGTCAGGTTGGCGGCGCACCCTGTGGAGCGGGGCGCACGGTGGAACGTGCGCCGCGAGCCACTACGTGCTTTGCGAGCCAGAACGTGCGCCGCCGCGGAGGGCCGCGGATGCTACCGTGCGGTGCCGCGCACCCGGGCCACCCACGTCATCAGGTGGTAGATCACAATGGCGGCGACCGTGCCGAGCGCGATGCCGTTGAAGCTGAGGGTGCCGGCCGAGAAGGTGTAGTCGGCGATGCCGATGATCAGCGCGGTGGCCGCGGTGAACTGGTTGACTGGCTTGCTGAAGTCGACCTTGTTGTCGAGCCAGATCTTCACGCCGATGATGCCGATCAGGCCGTAGAGGGCCGTGGTGACACCGCCGAGCACGCCCGCCGGGATCGTGTTGATGACCGCACCGATCTTGGGGGAGAGCCCGAGCAGCACGGCGGTGATGCCCGCGACCCAGTAGGCGGCCGTGGAGTAGATGCGGGTGGCCGCCATGACGCCGATGTTCTCGCCGTAGGTGGTGGTGCCCGATCCGCCGCTGAAGCCGGCGAGCATCGTGGCCAGGCCGTCGGCCATCAGGGCGCGACCCGTGAAGCGGTTCACCTTCACATCCGTCATCTGGGCAACGCCCTTGATGTGGCCCACATTCTCGGCCACCAGCACGAGCACGACCGGCAGGAAGGCCGGCAGCACGCCCAGAGCGGCGGACGGATCCGCGAACGGGTTCATCGCCGCGGTGAACGGGGGCAGGCCGATCCAGGCCGCCCCGCCCACCTCGCTGAAGTCGACCTCGCCGGCCACCACGGCAGCCACATAGCCCACGATCACGCCGATGAAGATGGACAGCCGGCCCAGGATGCCGCGGAACACCACGGTCGAGAGGATCACGGCAAGCAGGGTGATCATCGCGGTGAGCGGGGCCAGCTCGAAGTTCGACTTGGCGACGGGTGCAAGGTTGAGGCCGATCAGGGCGACGATGGCCCCGGAGACGACGGGTGGCATCAAAGCGTCGATCCAGCCGGTGCCGGTGAGCTGCACGATCAAACCGATCAGGGCCAGGAGTAGGCCGACGATGATGATGCCGAACAGGGCGCTGCCCATGCCCGCGCTCGCGGTCGCGGCGGTGATCGGCGCGATGAACGCGAACGAGGAGCCGAGGTAGCTGGGCAGCTTGTTGCGCGTGATGACCAGGAAAAGCAGGGTGCCGATGCCCGAGAAGAGCAGCGTCGTGCTGGGCGGGAATCCCGTGAGCAGCGGTACCAGGAAGGTGGCACCGAACATGGCGACGACGTGCTGGGTGCCGATCCCGATGGTCAGCGGCCAGTTCAGGCGCTCGCCGGGGCCGACGACATCCGTGGCTCCGACCGTTTTTCCGTCACCGTGCAGGGTCCAGGGCAGAGCCATGTGTATCTCGTTTCCGTGTCGTACGTAATCCCGATGGTAGTGAACAATTAAGATCGGACGGTGAGACCATCCGTTCAGCCTGCCCAAGCAGAGCCACTCTCGGTGCGGATTGAGACCGGCTTGCTGCACGGAATCCGGGTGCGCGGGGTGCGCCAGTGGCGCGGGATTCCTTACGCGGCCGCCCCCGTGGACGAGCTCCGATTCCGTGCCCCGCAGCCGGCCGCGCCTTGGCCGGGCGAACGGGATGCAAGCACTTTCGGCCCGGTCGCCACTCAGAGCCACCGCGGCCAGTTCATCGGCGCGAAACCGACGATCCCGCAGGGTGAGGACTGCCTCAACCTCAACGTGATCGCTCCCGACGAACCGGTCGACCCGCGGATGCTGCGGCCCGTCATGGTCTTCATCCACGGCGGCGCCTACAGTGTCGGGTCCTCGCGGGAGGTGCCCCGGCAGGGTGAGGGGCTCGTGCGGCGCGGCGGCATCGTCTACGTCAGCTTCAACTACCGGCTGGGGGCTCTCGGCTACCTCGACTTCAGCCGGTACTCGACCGCGGAGCATGCGTTCGAGAGCAACCTCGGGCTGCGCGACCAGGTGGCTGCGCTCGGCTGGGTGCGGCGCAACATCCGCGCGTTCGGCGGCAACCCGGATGCCGTCACACTCTTCGGCGAATCGGCCGGAGGCAACGCCGTGACCACCCTGATGACCGTCCCGGCCGCCACCGGACTCTTCCAGCGCGCGATCGCGCAGAGCGCCCCGCCGAACGCCGTCTATGCCCCCGATGTCACCACCGAGTGGGCAGCGGACTTCGTGCGGCTCCTCGCCCGGCGCACCGGGCAGGCCGACCCGACGAACTCGACCAACACGGCGGCGGATGCCGCTGCCCTGCTTCTGCAGGCCGACCCGGCACATCTGGCCGAGGCCACGAGCGACCTGACCCGGCGCGCCCCGGACCGGTACCCCGGGACGATCCCGCTCTCGCCTGTGATCGACGGCGACTTCCTGCCCGAACGACCTCTCGACGCCTTCCGCGACGGCCGCGCCCACCGGATTCCGCTGATCATCGGCACCAACTCGCGGGAAGGGTCGCTGTTCAGCGGGCGCATCGACATCCTCGCCACGACGCCCGGGCGCATCCGCGCCGTGTTCGCGAACACCAAAAAGAAAGCTCGAACGCGCCTGCGGGCGCAGTACCCCGGGATACCCGCGCTGCGGCCCGCACTCGATTTCGGTGGCGATTTTTCGTTCTGGTACCCGAGCGTGCGCGTGGGCGAACGGCACTCCCGGTATGCCCCGGTGCGCTTCTACCGCTTCGATGCCGCGCCGCGCCTGGTGCGCTTGATGGGGCTCGACGCCACGCACGGCCTCGAGCTGTTCCCGCTGTTCGACCGGCTCGACGGCTGGTTCGGCCGCGGCATGACCGCGCTCGGCGGTCGCCGCGACTTCCAGAGGATCGGTGTCCGGATGCAGGGTTGGTGGCTCAGTTTCGCCGCCTCCGGGGTGCCGGATGCGGCCTGGCCGCTCTACGACGAGGCCGAGCGCCTGACCCTGGTCATCGACGCCGTCGACCGTGTCGAGTCCGACCCGCGTGGGGACCGCCGCCGGGCCTGGGACGCCTTCGTGCCGCACATCTGAGCCCGGCGTGCCACAGCCCGGCAGCCCGCCGGTTGCCTCCGCCGGCCGTCCCCGCGCAGCCCCGCGGAATCGGCGCGCGCTCCGGGGCCGTAAACTGAGGAACTGAGAATCAGCTGAGTCGGACACCAGGAGCACCCCATTTCTGAAACAGAGACCCACACGTCATCCACGCCTGCCCCGAAGCCGGACACCCCGGCGGGCACGAACCCAGGGGTCAAAGCCCGGATCGATCGGTACTTCGAAATCACCCGGCGCGGCTCCACCTACGGCCGGGAGGTCCGCGGCGGTCTGGTGACGTTCGTCACGATGGCCTACATCGTGATCCTCAACCCGCTCATCCTCGGCGGCTTCAGCGCCGACCAGGCCGCGGTCGACGTGGCCGGCGGATGGCTGCCCAACGGCCAGGTTGCCGCGGTCACCGCCCTCACCGCCGGCGTCATGACCATCCTGTTCGGCGCCGTCGCCCGGCTTCCATTCGGTTTCGCCGCGGGCCTGGGCATCAACTCCTTCCTGGCCGTGAGCGTCGTCGGCCAGGTGACCTGGCCGGAGGCCATGGGCCTCGTGGTCATCAACGGGCTCATCATCGTGCTGCTCGCCTCCACCGGCCTACGCGAGCTCATTTTCAACGCCGTGCCGCGCCAGTTGAAGATCGCCATCACGGTCGGCATCGGCCTGTTCATCGCCTTCATCGGCCTGGTCGACTCCGGCTTCGTTCGCGCGAGCGGCGCCGCGTCGCCGCCCGTGCAGCTCGGCGACAACGGCTCCGTCGTGAGCCTGCCGACCGCCGTGTTCGTGCTCGGCCTGATCATTCTCGGCATTCTGGTCGCCCGAAAGGTGAAGGCGGCCCTCCTGATCGGAATCGTCGCCACCACGCTGATCGCGGTGGTCCTCGAGGCGATTTTCAAGGTCGGGCCGTCATTCGGGCAGAACCCCGACGGTTGGAACCTGAACGCGCCGGTACTGCCGACCTCCATCGTCTCGCTGCCCGATTTGAGCCTCGTCGGACAGGTCAGCTTCGGCGCCTTCGACCGGATCGGCATGCTGGCCGCGTCGATGCTCGTTTTCACGCTCGTCTTCACGAACTTCTTCGACGCCATGGGCACCATGACCGGCCTGGCCAGCGAGGCCGATCTGGCCGACGCGAAGGGCAACTTCCCGCGCCTGAAATCCGCCCTGATCGTCGAGGGCGTCGGCGCCGTCGTCGGCGGGGCAACCTCTGCCTCATCGAACACGGTGTTCATCGAGTCCGGTGCCGGCATCGGCGAGGGTGCTCGCACGGGACTGGCCAACATCGTCACGGGACTGCTGTTCCTCGCGGCCATGTTCTTCACCCCGCTCACCCAGATCGTGCCGCTCGAGGTGGCCGCGGCCGCCCTCGTGATCGTCGGCGCGATGATGGTGTCCCAGATCCGGTTCATCGACTTCACGGAGTTCTCCATCGTGCTACCGGTGTTCCTCACGATCATCGTGATGCCGCTGACCTACTCGATCGCCAACGGAATCGGGGCCGGCTTCATCACCTGGGTGCTGGTGCGTTCGTTCTCGGGGAAGGCGCGCGAGATCAGCCCGTTGCTCTGGGTGGTCGCGGCCGGCTTCCTGGTCTTCTTCGTGCGCGGCCCGATCGAGGTTCTGTTCGGCGCGTGAGCGCGTGACCGCCCCCGGCCCGATTCGGGGGCTAACCCCATGGGTGCCAGAACGGATGCTCCGTAGTGTCGTGGGGAGAGCGGCATCCGTCGCTCCCCATCGAAACGGAGAACCACCCATGTCAACCATCGCTCCCGACCAGGCCACGGTCTACACTGCCGAGCCCGTACCCCCGCGGAGCAGCACCCTGGCCGTGTCGAGCCTCGTGCTCGGCCTCGTGTCGATCGTCGCCGGCTGGACCTTTCTCGTGCCCATTGCCGGCCTGGTCGTCGGCATCCTCGCCCTCGGACGGGAACCGCAGGCGCGCACCCTGGCGATCTGGGGCATCGTGCTCAACGCCGTGCTGCTGGCCGGCTCGCTGCTGCTCGTGCTGCTGGCGCTGGCCCTCGGCCTGCTGGCGCTGCCGTTCGCGTTCTTGATCTGACCTCGATCTGGCCCGGCGTGGCCTCGCGCTACTCCAGGAAGCCGCGCAGGAGCAGGGCGGTGCCGGCCAGGTGCTCGGCCATCGCCTGCGCGGCGGCGTCGGGCCGACCGGTCAGGATCGCGGTCACGATCTGCTCGTGCTGCCGGTCCGAGTGTGCGATGTTCGGGCCGAGTGACGGGATGTTGTCGAGCAGTTCGTTGACCCGCATCCGCACTTCAGCCAGCAGCGGCACGAGCGACGGTGAGCCGGCCAGCTCGCCGATGGTGAGGTGCAGCCTGGAGTCCAGCCGGCGGTAGTCCTCGCCGGTGGCGCCGATCGAGTCGGCAAGGCTGTTCCACAGCACTTCCCGTTCGCCGGGCGACAGAGTGCGCGCGGCGGCATGCCGGGCGGCGCCCTCCTCCAGGATTTCCCGGAGCGCGAGCGCGTCCTCGATCTCTGCCACGGAGATGTCCCGGCGCGCCGGTAGTCCACGCTCGTGGCCTCGGCCGGGCGTCTGCTGGGGCAACGAATCGTTGACGAAGGTGCCGCCGTAGCGGCCGCGTCGGGAGACCAGATAGCCGGCCTCGGCCAGGGACGCGATCGCATCCCGCAGCGTGTCCCGACTCACGGCGAGCATGGCGGCAAGTTCACGTTCGGCCGGCAGTCGTGCGCCGGGCGCGATCAGCCCCAGCCGCACGGTCTGCAGCAGCCGCTGCACGGTCTCCTCGAAGGCGTTGCCACTGTGCACGGGGCGCAGCAGCAGGCCACTGTCGAGCCGGGGCTGTTCGTCGTCGATCACTGTTCTGGTCCTGGCTCCTGGTCGGACTTCCAGTCCATCACGGTTTCCGCACCCTCCCGCACCGCTACATCGGCGTCACGTAGGCCGAGCTGATGCCGCCGTCGACCAGGAACGTGGAGCCCGTGATGAACGAGGAGTCATCGCTGGCCAGGAACGCGACAGCGGCCGCGAGCTCCTCGGGTTCCGCGAACCGGCCGACTGGGATGTGCACCAGCCGCCGGGCCGCGCGCTCCGGGTCCTTCGCGAATAGCTCTTGCAGGAGCGGGGTGTTCACCGGGCCGGGGCACAGTGCGTTGACCCGGATGCCCTGGCGCGCGAACTGCACGCCCAGCTCGCGGCTGAGAGCGAGCACGCCGCCTTTCGAGGCGGTGTAGGAGATCTGACTGGTCGCGGAGCCGAGCACGGCCACGAACGAGGCCGTGTTGATGATCGACCCGCGGCCCTGCTTCACCATGTAGCGCAGGGCGGACCGGCAGCACAGGTACACCGACTTCAGGTTGACGTCCTGCACCCGTTGCCAGGCCGGCAGCTCGGTCGTCTCGATCGAATCGTCGTCGGGCGGGGAGATCCCGGCATTGTTGAACGCGATGTCGACGGAGCCGTAGGTGAGATAGGCGGTGTCGAAGAGGGCGTTGACCTCGTCCTCGTCGGTGACATCAACCTTGACGTAGAGGCAATCGAGCTGGTCGGCGGCCGCGAGTCCCGCCGCTTCGTCGAGGTCGCCGATCACGACCGTTGCTCCTTCCGCGGCGAACCGTTTCGCCGTGGCCAGGCCGATGCCGCTGGCGCCGCCGGTGATCACGGCGACCCGGCCCGCGAGCCGCTGGGTGAGGTCGATGGGGGTGAGGGTGCTCATGCTGGCTCCTTGGGGTTCGTCGGGGGGTGTGGCGTCTAGTCGACTGCGATGAAGACGTTCTTGGTCTCGGTGAACGACAATGGGGCGTCCGGGCCCAGTTCCCGGCCAAGGCCCGACTGCTTGAAGCCGCCGAACGGAGTCGAGTAGCGCACGGAGGAGTGCGAGTTGACGGACAGATTGCCGGATTCCACGGCCCGCGCCACTCGGATCGCCCGGCCCACGTCGCGGGTCCAGATCGATCCGGAGAGGCCGTAGTCGGTGTCGTTGGCGAGGTTCACGGCGTCGTCCTCACCGTCGAACGGCAGCACGGTGACGACGGGTCCGAAGATCTCGTCGGTGACAGAGCGGTCCGTGCGGGAGTCCGGGGTGAGCACGGTCGGCGGGAACCAGAAACCCGGTCCGGTCGGAGCGCTGCCCCGAAAGGCCACGGGGGAGCCCTCCGGCACATAGGCCGAGACCGCGGCGTGGTGCGCGGCCGAGACGAGCGGGCCCATCTCGGTGCTCTCGTCGGCGGGATCGCCCACCCGCACACCGGCGACGGCCGGCTCGAGCAGCTCGAGAAACCGGTCGTAGACGCTCCGCTCCACCAGTATGCGGCTGCGGGCGCAGCAGTCCTGACCGGCGTTCTCGAACACCCCGGAGGGTGCGGTGGCGGCGGCCTTCTCCAGGTTGGAGTCGGCGAACACGATGTTGGCGCTCTTGCCGCCGAGTTCCAGGGTGACCCGTTTGACCTGGGCGGCGCAGCCGGCCATGATCCGCTTGCCGACATCCGTCGACCCGGTGAAGACGACCTTCCGCACCTGGGGGTGCGTCACGAACCGCTCGCCGACCACCGATCCGCGGCCGGGCAGCACCTGGAACAGCCCCTCGGGCAGGCCGGCCTCCCGGGCGAGTACGCCCAGTTGGATGCTGGAGAGTGGCGTCCACTCCGCCGGTTTCAGCAACACCGCGTTGCCAGCCGCTAGGGCGGGAGCGAAACCCCAGGCCGCGATCGTCATCGGGAAGTTCCACGGGGTGATGATGCCGACCACACCCAGCGGTTCCTGGAAGGTCACGTCGAGACCGCCGGATACCGGGATCTGCCGCCCGAAGAGTCGCTCGGGGGCGGCCGAGTAGTAGGTCAACACGTCGCGCACATGGCCGGCCTCCCAGCGCGCCTGCATGATCGGATGCCCCGAGTTGGCCATCTCGATGCGGGCCAGGTTCTCCCGGTCCCCGTCCACGGCCTCCGCGAAGCGGCGCAGAACGGCAGCCTTGTCGGCCGGCGCCACCCGGGACCAGAGCCGCTGCGCGGCCACCGCCCGGGAGACGGCCTCATCGGTCGCATCCGTGTCGAGGTGTTCGACCACGGATACTGTGGTCTCGTCGGCCGGGTTGATCACGGTGTAGCTGCTCACAGGGTCGCCCTTTCCTGGTCGTGCTCGTGGTCATGGGTCGCCCGGTAGCGGGCGGCCGCGTCGACCAGGCCCGCGAAGAGACGTAGGTCGTCGTGCTGTTCCGGATGCCACTGCACGGCCAGCCCGAACGGGACGTCGGTGAGTTCCACGGCCTGCACTACCCCGTCGTGAGTGCGTGCGGACACGGTGAGTCCGGCGCCGATCCGGTCGATGGACTGGTGGTGGTAGACGGGAACGGGAAGCGGCACGTCCAGGGCGTCGAGCAGCCCGTGCAGCCGCGACTCGGGTTCCACGTGCACGTCCACGATCGTGAAGACGCCGCCGCCGGCCTGGTAACCGCCGTGGCCCACGACGTCGGGCAGGTGCTGGTGCAGGGTGCCGCCCTGTGCGATGTTGAGCATCTGGGCGCCGCGGCAGATGCCTAGCAGCGGCAGCTCCCGGTCGATGGCCCGGTGGATCAGCTCATGCTCCCAGGCGTCGCGGTCCCGCCGAGGCTCGTCGGTTTCCGTGTGGGCGGCCTGACCGTAACGCGCGGGATCGACGTCCTTGCCGCCGGTGATGACCAGGCCGTCGAGGCCGTCGAGCACCCGGTCGGCAATGGCCGCGTCCACGGGCTGCGGCGGCAGCAGCACGGCGATGCCGCCCGCGCGGATGACCGAGTCGAAATAGGCCTGGGGCAGGAAGGCGGCCGGCACGTCCCAGACACCGGTCTGGGACTGCTCGAGATAGGTGGTCAGGCCGATCACGGGGCGCAGGTCGGCACCGGGGCGCGGTGAGGTTCCGGGGTCAGAGGCGCTCAAAGCCGCGCACCCGCTCCCAGTCGGTCACCGCCGCGTCATAGGCTTCCAGCTCGATCCGCGCGTTGTTGAGGTAGTGATCGACGACCTCGTCGCCGAACGCCTCCCGGGCGACCGTGGATGTCGCGAACAGTGCGGTGGCCTCCCGCAGCGAGGCCGGAACCCGCTCGGCGCCGCTCTCGTAGGCGTTGCCGACGAAGACATCGTCCAGTTCGAGTTCGTTCTCGATGCCGTAGAGGCCGGCCGCGATCAGCGCGGCCACGGCCAGGTACTGGTTCACGTCGCCGCCGGGCACTCGGTTCTCCACCCGCAGGCCGAGGCCGGCCCCCACCACGCGCAGGGCGCACGTGCGGTTATCGAGCCCCCAGGCGATCGCTGTCGGCGCGAAACTGCCGCTGACATAGCGCTTATAGGAGTTGATGTTCGGCGCCGAGAACAGGGTCAGCTCGCGCATCACCGCGAGCTGGCCGGCGAGGAAGTGACGGAACAGCGTCGACATACCGTAATCGGCGTCCTTGTCGGCGAAGACCGCGGATCCGTCGGTGTCGCGCAGGCTGATATGGATGTGGCAGCTGTTGCCCTCCCGCTCGTTGAACTTGGCCATGAAGGTCAGGCTCTTGCCGTGGGCATCCGCGATCTCCTTGGCGCCGTTCTTGTAGATGGAGTGGTTGTCGCAGGTGGCCAGGGCGTCGGTGTAGCGGAACGCGATCTCCTGCTGGCCCAGGTTGCACTCGCCCTTGACGCCCTCGCAGTACATTCCGGCGCCGTCCATGGCGTTACGGATGTCCCGCAGTAACGGTTCCATCCGGGTGGAGGCGAGCAGCGCATAGTCGATGTTGTAGTCGCTGGCGGGGGTCAGGTCGCGGTAGCCCTTCTTCCACGCCTCCCGATAGCCGTCGTCGAAGACGATGAACTCCAGCTCGGTGCCGACATAGGGCACCAGCCCGCGGTCGGCCAGCCGGGCCAGCTGGGTTTTCAGGATCTGGCGCGGCGACGCCACGACGGGTGTCTTGTCGAGCCACTGCAGGTCCGCGGTGACGAGGGCGGCCCCGGGCAGCCAGGGCGCGCGTCGCAGCGTGGCAAGGTCGGGGATCATGGCCATGTCGCCGTAGCCGCGTCGCCAGCTCGACATCTCATAGCCGTCCACCGTGTTCATCTCCACGTCGACGGCCAGCAGATAGTTGCAGCACTCCGCGCCGTGGCCGGCCACGTCTTCCAGGAAGAGCCGCGCGGAGACCCGCTTGCCCACCAGCCGCCCCTGCATATCGGTGAATGCGACGACGACCGTGTCGATGTCGCCGCCGCGAACCAGGGAGGTGAGGTCCTCGAGCGAGAGATTTCCGGAGCGGGGTGTCATCAACTTCTCCTCATCGAGCCGGTCAAAGGGTGAACATTCGACCATTAGACCACAGATCGAGCGCGGCGTAACGGCCAATTTTTGTTCCGCTCGACTCAGTAATCGGGACGTAAAGGTATGTACAAGCCACCATTGGAGCCCTATAGTCATGCCAACGTAAACTCCCGGAGTTGCCGCTCGTTCGCTGAGGTGTGCAACCAGAGCGCAAAGGAATCCAGGATGTCCAAAGACACCTTGAACGTCTCGGGCGTGACCTACACGACGGCAGAGGCAGGGTACTTCGAGAAACGCAAGCTCCGCCGCAGCGCCGGGATCTGGGGGCTGTGGGGCCTCGCCGTCGCCGCGGTCATCTCCGGCGATTTCTCGGGCTGGAACTTCGGCATCGATTTCGCCGGGTTCGGCGGAATGCTGATCGCCTTCGCCCTCTTGATCGTCATGTACTACGGCATGATCTTCGCGATCGGGGAGATGGCGTCGGCCATGCCGCACACGGGCGGCGCCTATTCGTTCGCCCGGGCGGCGCTCGGGCCCTGGGGCGGTTTCGTCACCGGCCTGGCCGAGACCATCGAGTATGTCGCGACCACCGCGGTGATCGTGTACTTCTCGGCGTCCTACGCCGACGGCATCACGAGTGAACTGCTCGGAGTCTCACTGCCCGCCTGGGCATGGTGGGCCATCCTCTACGCCGTATTCATCGGCCTGAACTCGGCCGGCGCCGCGATCTCATTCAAATTCGCGATCGTGGTCTCGATCATCTCCATCGGCATCCTGCTGGTGTTCTCGGCCATGGCGGCCTTCTCCGGGCTCTTCAGTGTGGACAACCTCTTCGATATCGCCCCGGAGGCCGGCCAGTCCGAGTTCCTGCCCTTCGGCGTGGTGCCGATCCTGTTCGCCCTGCCCTACGCCATGTGGTTCTTCCTCGGAATTGAGGAGCTGCCGCTGGCCGCGGAGGAATCTCACGACCCGGTGCGGGACATCCCGCGAGCGGGTCTGATCGCCCGCACGACCCTGATCGTGACCGGGCTCCTGGTGCTGGTGCTCAACACCGGGATAGTCGGGGCCTCGAACATCGCCACCGCCGGGGAGCCTCTGCTCGACGGCTTTCGGGCGATGGTCGGCGACGAGGCGGCCGCTGTGCTGGCCCTGTTCGCCCTGGTCGGGCTGCTGGCCTCCCTGCAGGGAATCATGTTCGCGTACGGGCGCAACATGTACTCCCTGTCGCGGGCCGGCTACTACCCGAAATTCCTCTCCCTGACCGGCCGCCGCCAGACTCCGGCTGTGGCGCTGCTGGTGGGGGCCCTGATCGGCTTCGTGGCCCTGATCCTCGTCGACTCGCTCGGCGGCGCCGGCGGCGTGGCCGGGGCGATTGTGCTCAACATCGCCGTATGGGGAGCCGTGATCGCCTACATCCTGCAGATGATCTCGTTCGTCGTGTTGCGCCGAAAGTACCCGAACGCGAACCGGCCCTACCGCAGCCCGTGGGGCGTACCCGGGGCGGTGATCGCGGGCATCCTCTCGCTGGCGATCTTCTTCGGGTTTTTCATCAACGAGCCGGCCCGCCCGGCGATCGCGGCCATCGCCGTGGTCTACGTGGTCATGCTGCTGATCTTCGCGCTCTACGGGCGCAAGCGCCTCGTGCTCTCCCCGGAGGAAGAATACGCGGTGTCCGGCGGCCTGCACGGCGACCCGCAGAAGGAGGGCTACGGCGGCGCCGTGGAGGAGCAACTGCTCGCTCTCGACGGCCGGGACGACCAGCGCGCACAGTAGCCGAGCGATTTTCGATCGCTTGGTTGGGTCGCCCTCCGCCGGTCAGAGCTGACGCACCCGCGTGGACGCTGTTCAGCACCGGCCGAGCGACCGGCCGGTGTTGAACCAATTCGACGGAGATTCTCGAGGAAAACACTCAGTTCGCCGTGGTGAGGTCCGTTTTCGGCGAAATCTCCGTTGAATTCGCTCGGGCTGCGGGGCGGGAGCGCTACTGTGACGCCATGTGCGTCTGGCAGCGGCGTTCCCGCGGCCGACCGGGTTCCGCGCCGGCCGCTCGGCCGGTAGGGAACCCGGCCGATGTGATGGTGCTGCGCGACCACACCCTCCCCGACCGGGACTGGACGGTGCTGCCCGCAGGCAGCCGCGCCTTCTGGTTCCCGGTGCCGAGCGGGAACCTCGCCACCTTCGAGCTGGGCGACCCGGCCGCTCCGAGCCCTGGGACTAGGCCCTGTTCGTGGCCGATCTGATCGCGTTCCTCGACGCAGGGTCCACCCCGGTGCACGTGCTCGGCTACTCGTTCGCTGGGATCGTCGCCGAGCTGGCCCTAGCCGAACGCCCCGAGCTGTTCGCGAGCCTGGTGCTGCTGGGTGTGCCGCCACAGCCCGGCCAGGCGTTCCGGCGGGTGCGCTGGATTGGCCCGCTGAGCCGGGTGCTCCCGCCGAGGCAGATCGCGGGACTGACCATCTGGGCCATCGTCTCCAACGTGAACCGGGTGCCCCTGGGCCGACTCGCTTTCGTGCGGCGCCGGTTCGGCGTCACGAACCGGCACAGCGTCGACGAGATCGTCGGGCTGATGAAACGGATGCCCGCCCAACGTGCCCTGCTTCGGCGCGCGCCGATCCCGTGTCTCGTTGCAGTCGGCGACCGAGACGTCTGGCCCACGGCACTCCACCGGGAGTTCGCCCGTCAGATTGGGGCCAAAATCCGGGTGTACCGCACCGGCCACAGCCCGTGCGAGACCACCCCGAACCAGCTGGCGCGCGATATGCCCGCGCTTTACCGCGCGGCCGGCTGAACCGGAGACCGCCGGGCTGATCCGACGCCTCCGCGAGACAGGTCAGCGCCCGATCGTGGGACGCCCGGCCCGGCGCCGCCGCACCGCGTACCGGGCGGCATGCCGGCGCCACGGGTTGTTCTCCGGCCAGCCCTGCAGCAGGGTGCGCCCGCCCCACCGCGCCCGGCGGGCGATGGCGCTCCAGGAATCGAAGGGCCGGCCGGAGATGGCCACCCGCAGGGTCGGGTCGTAGCGCACGCGCACCGCGGGGCTCAGGTTCATACTCAGGTCGAGGTCGTCGTGGATGTCGTCGCGGTCGCGGTGCACCCGGAGGCGGGCCTCCAGCCAGACCGCCCGGTGCATGGCGAAATTCGAGCCGAAGACCGGGCGGTGCCCCAACCAGAACGGCATCCAGAAGAAATAACCGCCGATGTAGAAGGTCCCGCCCAACCAGGCCACGAGGGGGCTGCAGCCGTAGAAATCGCCGGGGCCGGTGACCATGTCGCTCCCGGGGGACTCCGCCAGCGCGGACTCGATCCGCGCCAGCCAGTCGGCCGGCGGCACGGAGTCGGCGTCGAGTCGGGCGATCACGTCACCGGATGCCGCGTCGTAGCCGGCCGCAGCCGCCGGCCAGATGCCCCGCTGGGTCGCCCGCACGACCCGCGCACCCCCGGAGAGAGCGACCTCTGCCGAAGCATCCGTGCTCGCGTTGTCGACGACGATCACCTCGTCGGGCACCCGCTGCTGCCGGGCCAGAGCCGTGAGGCAGGCTTGGAGAAAGGCGGCGTCGTTGTAGCAGGGGATCACGACCGAGATCGTCATCATCGCTGCGTCCTTTCCCGCGCGCAGTGAGCTGTCGCGTTGATCCTCCATCTGGCGGTCACGGTCAGATCGCGCGGCAGTGCGTGGTGAGGAACCCGATCTTGTCGATGGTGATCGTGACCGTCGAACCGTCGCGCAGGAATACCGGCGGTTTGCGGCTGTAGCCGGCGCCGCCCGGGCTGCCGGTGGAGATGAGCGTGCCCGGCATCAGGGTCGAGGTTCTGGAGAGGTAGGAGATAATCTCGGCGACCGAGCGCACCATGTCGCCGCTCGAGGCATCCTGCAGGATGCGGCCGTCGACGTGGGTGGTCAGCCACAGGTCCTGCGGGTCGGCGATCTGGTCTGCCGTGATGACGACCGGCCCGGTGGGCGTGAAACCGTCGAAGGACTTGCAGCGCGACCACTGCGCCTCGGAGAATTGCAGGTCGCGCGCCGTGATGTCGTTGACGACCGTGTAGCCGAAGACATGGTCGAGAGCGTCCGCCACCGACACGTGGTGTGCGGCCGTGCCGATGATCACGCCGAGCTCCGCCTCGTAGTCGACCTGGCTGGTCAGATCGGTCGGCCAGGTGATCGTGGACTCGTGCCCGGTGAGCGAGTTGGGCCAGAGCGAGAACACGGTCGCGGCCGTTTCGACGCGCAGTTCGAGCTCGGAGGAGTGGGCGGCGTAGTTGGCGCCGATCGCGATGATCTGAGGCGGACGCAGCACGGCCGACGAGTAGCGCAGCTCGCCCAGCGGGGTGAGCGTTGCTCCCTGCGCGGCGGCGTTCTGGCTCAGGGCGCGCACCCGGTCGTACTCGTCAGAGTCCTTCTCGATCAGGTCCTGCAGATCGCGGGGGGCGTCGTCCATGATCTCGTCGAGGAACAGCGCTGCGTCGTCGAAGACGGCGGCGAGCCGCGGAGTGGTTTGACCTTCAACTCTCAGGTGGGCGAATTTCACCTGTTTAGGCTATCTGGCCCGGGAGCGGTCGCGGTGCGCGGGGCAGCCGCGGCGCCTGCCGCGCGCCACAGGTGCATGCCGGCGTAGCTGCGCCACGGCGCCCAGGCGGCACCGTGGCGGGCGAGTTGCCGGGCCTCCGCGGGCAGGCCGAGCCGCCCGGCGCCCTGCAACAGGGCCAGGTCGCTGGTCAGCAGGATGTCCGGGCTGCCCAGCACGCGCAGAGCCACGTATCCGGCCGTCCACGGTCCGATCCCGGCCAGGGCGGTCAGACGGGACTCGAGATCCTCCCGGGTCTGCCCGTAAGAGAGCACCAGATCGCCGGAGCAGAGCGCCTCCGCCACGCCGATGATCGCGTTGATGCGTGCGGCCGGGCCGCGAAGCACGCCGCGGCCCTCGGTCGCGATCCGCTGGGCGGTGGGGAACAGCCGGGTCAGGGGAGCGGTGGTGGGGTCGTGGATGAAGGGGCTGGTGCCGGTGGTGGCGCTGGCGCTTTCGCTGTCGCCCGCACCCGGGTACACGTCGTCGCCGAGCGCAGCGGCCAGCCGGGTGAGTGCCGTTCGGGCGGAAGCCACCGAGACCTGCTGGCCGATGAGCGCGCGGAACAGGGTCTCCTCGGGGTCCACGCTGCCCGGCACGCGTATGCCGGGGGTGGCCGCGATTCCGGCCGCGAGTTGCGGGTCCCGCCCGAGCGCCAGGTCGATCGCCCGGGAGTCCGCGTCCAGGTCAAGCAGGCGCCGCACCCGGCTGACGAGCGGCGCGAGGTCGGCGAGGCTGGCCAGGCGGGCGCGGCAGGCGACGCCTGGCGCGGCCGCCGTTCCCGACAGGGTCAGTTCCACCGTCGCGGGTCCGTGTGGCAGGCGCAGCGTGCGCGCGTAACGAGCATCCGTCGCCTGCTCCACCCCCGCGAGGCCTCGCGCGGCGAGGAACCGCAGTACCCCCACCCCGTCGAACGGCGCGCGCGCCGGCAGCAGCAGGTCGATGCCCGTCCCGTCGACGAGCCCGAAGACGGCCTCCCCGATCCCGCCGACGCTGAGGGGCTGGGCGCGGGGCTGGGCGCGGGCGGGACGGGCGCGGCGCAGCTCGGTGGGGGTGCGCTCGTAGACGGCGGCGATGGTGTCGTTGAACTGGCGCACGCTGCCGAAACCGGCGGCGAATGCGACCTCGGTGATCGGGACATCCGTGCTCGCCAGCAGCACGCGGGCGGTCTGCGCTCGATGCGCCCGGGCGAGCGCGAGCGGGCCGGCGCCCAGCTCGGTCACGAGCACGCGGGTCAGGTGCCGTTCGCTGTAGCCGAGGCGGCGGGCGAGGCCGGGCACGCCCTCCCGCTCAACCGTGCCGTCGCTGATCAGGCGCATGGCGCGGGCGGCGAGGTCGTCACGGATGTTCCAGTCCGGCGACCCGGGGACGGCATCAGGAAGGCAGCGTTTGCACGCCCGCAGGCCGGCCTCGTGCGCGGCCGCGCTGGTGAGATAGAACGACACATTGGCCGGCTTCGGTGTGGCCGCCGGGCAGCTGGGGCGGCAGTAGATTCCGGTGGAGTGCACGCCCGTGATGAACTGACCGTCGAAGCGGGAGTCTCGGGAGGACATGGCCCGGTAGCGCTCGAAGAAGACCGGATCGAGCCCGGCAGGAGGGATGGTCACCCGGCCAGCCTGCCACCGCTAGCTCGGGCGCACCAGCGGGAATCGGCCATCGCCGGTGCCGGCCGCAGCGGCCGCGGGCCATGCCGGCCTGCGTTCGGGCCTGCCCTCCGGCACCCGGCCCGGTACTCTGGGCGTATGACCGCACTGGAGCGTCTGCAGGCCGAACTCGGCACCCACGTCAGCGTCGATCCGCGCCGGCTCGCGGCCGTTCGGGGCGACAAATCGGGCTGGGTTGCCCCAGGGATGCCGCTGGCGGTCGTCTACGCCGCATCCGTCGACCAGGTGCAGGCCACGCTGCGCATCGCGACCGAGTTTCGCGTGCCGGTGATCACCCGCGGAGCCGGAACGGGCCTTGCCGGGGGAGCGTGCGGCACGGACGGCGCCATTGTGCTGAGCCTGGAACGGATGAACCGTATCCTCGAGATCCGCCCGGAGGATGAACTGGCCGTGGTCGAGCCGGGCGTGCTCAACGGCGACCTCAACATGGCCCTCTCCGCGCACGGGCTGTGGTTCACGCCGGACCCGGCAAGCCGGGCGATCTCCTCGGTCGGCGGCAACATCGCCACCAACGCGGGTGGGCTGCTCTGCGCGAAGTACGGCGTCACCCGGGAGGCGGTGCTGGCGTTGACGGTGGTGCTCGCCGACGGGAGCCTGCTGGAGATCGGGCACCGCACCGTCAAGGGCGTCACCGGCTACGATTTGACCGCGCTGCTCACCGGCTCGGAGGGCACCCTCGGCGTGATCGTCGAGGCCACCGTGCGGGCGCGCGCCATCACCCTGGGCGAGACCGTCACGATCGGCGCGACGTTCCCCGACGTGGCCCAGGCGGCCGCGGCATCCGGTCTCGTCACGGCGGCCCGGCTGCGCCCGGCCGTGATGGAACTCATCGACCCGGTGGCTCTGGCCCTGATCGTGGCGTACCTCGGGCCGAACCTGTTCGAGGGAGTTCCGGCCGGGAGAGCGTTCCTTCTGGTGCAGACGGATGGACCGGGGAGCCAGGCGGAGGCGGACCAGGTGGTGGCCGTGCTGCTGGCTGCGGGCGGGGAGGTGCGCGTCTCCACCGACGCCGAATCCGCCGATCGACTGCTGGCCGTGCGGCGGGCCGCGCACCCGGCGCTGGCCGCCCACGGCGAGGTTCTGATCGAGGATGTCTGCGTGCCCCGCTCCCGGCTGGCCGAGATGTTCGCCCGGATTGCTGAGATCAGCGCCCGCACGGGCCTGCCCATCCCCACGGTGGCCCACGCCGGAGACGGCAATCTGCACCCCAATTTCCTGATCCCGTTCGATCCGGCCCGGGGCGGCGCGGAGCCGGTCGTGCCGGAGGCGGTCTGGCTGGCGGCCGACGAGCTCTTCCGTGCCGCGCTCGAACTCGGCGGCACGCTCACCGGCGAGCACGGGGTCGGCGTGCTCAAGCGGCGCTGGCTGGCCGAGGAGCTCGGCGACACGGGCTTCGCCTTGCAGCGTCGGATCAAGGCGGCGTTCGACCCGTTGGGCATCCTCAACCCGGGCACCATGTTCGAGGCGTGAGCGCGCCGCTAGTCTGTTGGGCATGACCCACGAGCCGACCCCGGAGCACTCCGCCGCCGCCGCCCATTCTCATCCGGCCGGAACCCAGCCCGCAGCCCAGCCTGCCCCGGTGCAGCCCGCGGCCCAGCCCGTGCAGCCCGTCTGGACCGCCCCCGTTCGTCGCACCCGGGCGGGCATCGTCACGCTCACGGTCGCCGGCCTCGTCATCGGGGGCGCCGCGCTGCTGCTGGTGTTCGTCTACCTGGCCACCTTCCTCGGTGCCGGCACACTGCTGGTCGGCCTCATCCTGGCGCTCATCCCGCTGATCGGGATTTTGCTCGCCGTGGGCTGGATCGATCGGTGGGAGCCCGAACCCCGCCCGGCCCTCTGGTTCGCGTTTCTCTGGGGCGCCGGCGTCTCCATCGTGACGGCGCTGCTCTTCGACCTCGGCGTGCAGCTGGCCCGGGCCGGCGCCGGAGCCATCGAAACGGATGACGGTTTCGCCGCCGCCGTCTTCCAGGCGCCCCTCGTCGAGGAGGCTGCCAAGGGCGCGGGGGTGCTGCTGCTCTTCTGGGTGCTGCGTCGCAGATTCGACGGCCCGGTCGATGGCGTGGTCTATGCCGCGACGATCGCCGCCGGATTCGCCTTCACCGAAAATATCCAATATTTCGGTGTGGCGATGATGGAGGGCGGCGCCGAGAACCTGGGCTTCACGTTCCTGGTGCGGGGGGTGTTGTCGCCCTTCGCCCATGTCTTGTTCACCGCCTGCATCGGCTTGGCGTGCGGGCTGGCGGTCCGGTACCGGCCGTTCCTGGCCTTTGCCACGATTCTGCTCGGATTCGTCTCGGCGATCTTTCTGCACTTCGTCTGGAACGGGGCGTTCTACCTGGTCGAGAGTGGCTCGCTGGTGGCGTACTACCTCGCCGTGCAGGTGCCTTTGTTCCTCGGCGCGATCATGGTTGTCGTGCTGCTGCGGCGCCAGGAAGAACGCGTCACCGTGCTCCGGCTGAGCGAGTATGCCGCGGCCGGCTGGTTCAGCCCGGCCGAGGTGGGCATGCTCGCCACCCGCGATGGCCGTCGGCAGGCTCGATCCTGGGCCGCGCGGCAGCCCCACACCCGGAAACGGGCCATGCACCACTTCATCCACAACTCCACCCGCCTCGCTTTCGCCCGTCAACGCATGGTGAACGGCACGGCCGCGAACGTCGACCGGGCCGACGAAACGGAGCTGCTGGGGCTGATCCAGCGCGACCGTGCCGGCGTGATCACCGGACGCTGATGCCCTGACGCACAGGGACTCGCCGCCCCGGTGGTGTGGCAGTGCCGACGACTCTCCCGGAGCGGCGAGTTCTGTTCCCATGGTGCGCCCGACGGCCGCGTTCGCGCAAGGGGGAATTTTCGGTGTGCGGGCGAGCGCGCAATCCGATTGGATAGAGGAATGACTGATCAAAACATCAAGCCCGAACTCGACGCTCCTGAGGGCCCCGCGCCTACCGAACTGACCATCACCGACATCGTGGTGGGCGAGGGAGCCAAAGCAACCCCCGGCGCCACCGTCAACGTGCACTACCTCGGCGTCGCCTACGACACCGGAGACGAATTCGACTCCTCCTGGAGCCGCGGGCAGTCGATCAACTTCCCGCTTGCTCAGCTCATCGCGGGCTGGCAGCAGGGCATCCCCGGCATGAAGGTCGGCGGACGCCGCAAGCTGGTCGTCCCTCCGCACCTGGCCTACGGACCGGCCGGCGGAGGACACCAGCTCTCCGGCCAGACCCTGATCTTCGTGATCGACCTGCTCGGAACCCGCTAGAAATCCGCAGTGCCGGAAGCACGTGCGAGTCGCGCATCGCTACGAATCGTGTTCGATTCGCACGTGCTTGATCCGGGAGGTGTGGCCGCGCACGATGGTCACCGCGCTCTTGGACACGCCGAAGTGCTTGGCCAGCAGCTTCACCAGCGCATCGTTGGCGGCCCCCTCAACAGCCCGCTGCTGCAAGAACACGGTGAGCGCGGCATCCGTCGGAGCACGGGGCGCGTCGTCGCCCGGCTCCCGACCCGGCCCTCCCCCGGAGACCAGCGGTCCCTTCCGGCTACCGGGCTTCACATGCACCGTCAAGTTCACCGTTCGCGTCACGCCGGTCCTCCGGGAATATAGTTCTCTTCACAACGCTAGTGGGCGGAGTCGTCTTCATGATCTCAATCGATAGTGCGCGGGCCCTGGCCGAAGCCGGGCTGCAGTGGCGTCCTGTTTCCGGTGACGCCTTCCGCATCGAGCGCTCCGGCTTCGAAAGCGACGTGTTCACGGTCAGTGACATGACGATCGAGCCGCACGAGTTCGACACGGGAACGATCCTCGGGTTCAACGGCACCACCGAGTGGGCCCTCGATTCACTGGCCCTCGAGGATGCCCTGTGGATGCCGCGTGAGGACCAGCTGCGCGATCTGTTGCGGAGCACGTTCCGTTCGCTCACCCGTCAGGGCGAGGACAGCTACCGGGTGACGGTGGAGCTGAACGGCACGCCGGAATTCTTCGACGCCGCCGACCCCGCGGATGCCTACGGCAACGCGCTCCTGCGTCTGATCAGCCTGTCCGCCGACTCCCTCGCCTGAACACCCACTCTCTCACCGGCTCCGCCGGTGGCCGAGCCTGCCGAGACCCGGTGACCGGGCCCTCGAATCCGCCCATCGGCGTTCGTCACCGTCGCTAGCTCCGAAGTTTTTCGGAACGCGCCGGGCAACCGGCCTGGGGCGACCCGGTCTTTTCGGACGGGGTCCTTGGTTTCATTTTAGGCGGCGAGTGTGAGTTTGATGAGGCGTTCGGTGGGTGTTGAGTAGCCGAGAGTTTGGTGCAGGCGAACGGTGTTGAAGTGGTGAATGTAGTTGATGACTTCGGTGCGGGCCTTGCGCCGTGTCGTGAAGGTTTGCCAGTTGAGGCTTTCGCTCGTGAGTTTGGAGAAGAACGTTTCGGCGGCGGCGTTGTCCCAACACTGCATCTTCGCGCCCATGGAGCGGGAGGCTAGGTCGATGACGGTGGCGAGATAGAGCCAGCCTTCCTGGGTGTGGATGTAGGTGATATCACCGACGAGGATCGTGCCGACGCTCAGCGAGGTGAAGTCCCGCAGGAGCAGATCGACCGGGTCGGCCAGTCGGGAGGCCCGCTGGTAGCGGATCGTGAAGGCGCGTTCTGCCGCGCTCTTGGACTCGGCGAACGCGATCATCACCTGCGCGGTGAGGTCTTCATGCCGCCTCTGCGCGGGCGCGGTGACGTGGTGCGACCAGTCGGAGAACCCTGATGTTGATACTCTGAGCCGGCGGCAGAGGTAGGTGATGGGGAAGTCGGCCTTCATCCGGGAGATCATTTCGAACCGTTGTCGTTTTGATCGAGTTCCAGGAAGAGGGCCTTCGCTTTTTTCTCGAAGTCGAGATCCCTCCGCAGCAGGGCGTTTTCCTTCTCCAGGTCCCGGATCCGTTTCCGGGCTTGCGGCGTGAGCTCACCAGCAGGATCGATGGTCTTCAGCCTCGCGGCGTTGACCCAAGTCCACAGAGTCCGGTGGTTGATCCCGAGCGCTGCGGCGACTTTCACGATCGATTTGTCGCCCTCCGCGACGCGGGCCACCGCGGCAGCCCGAAACTCCGGGCTGAAGTGTTGGTGTTTCTCGTGTTCCATTTGTCTATCCAATCCCGAAGTCAGGAGGACTGTCCGGAAACACTGGGTCACCCCAGCCCACCAGGACGGCGTGTTGCGAAAAACTCCGAAGTTACGTGACACGGATGCGTGCTGATGGGTGCCGATCTGGAGCACGGAATGTCAGTGGTCAGCCGTAACGTGAGTCTCATGAAGCCCTCCTACAGTGAGCACACCCTGCGGTTGCCCGTGCGTTCGGCCGACCCCCCTTGCCGAGAGCCGCACCCTGATGAATGAACTAACCGGCACCCGGGCGGCCCTGCAGGATGGGTCGATCACCTACCGGCAGGCGCAGGCGATCACGGCCCGGCACCAGAAGTCGGTGGGGACCGCACGGTGATCTTCGAGCCGGAGACCGACGGAACGGCGTCGCTCCACTGATACGCCACGGCGGAGAAAATGAAGGCCGGGTACGACCGCCTCACCGTGATGGGGATGAGCCTGCAGGGCCCGAACGAGACCCGTACGCTGACCCAACTGCGGGCGGACGTGTTCGAAGACCTCATCCTCAATGGGGTCACCGCGAATGGCGTCGGCCAGGGCATCCGCGGCTCGGTGCACGTCACCGTCCCGGTGATGACGCTCCTCGGCCACTTCGAGGAACCCGGCCACCTCGAGGAACCCGGCCACCTCGAGGGGTACGGGCCGATCGACCCCGACACCGCCCGCGAGATCGCCGCTCGGGCACCCGGCTTCATCCGAATCCTGACCCATCCGGAGTCCGGGGTGCTAGTTCGACGGGATCACCGCGCACGACAACCTCGCGCATCTGTGCCCGGTCGACCATGCGCTCAAGTCCGAGACCCGGTGGAGTTACGTGCACCTGCCGTACGGCACGCTGACGTGGACCTCGCCGACCGGGCGCACGTTCATCAGCCGGGGACCGACGTCAGGCCAGCCAGGTCGCCGTCATCCGCTGCACGACTCCGCCGTCGAGGTCGGCGAGCTTGGCCCCCACGAACTGGCGCGCCGCCTCCGAGGTCTGCACCCGAAACGGGGGGCGGTCGCCGTCGAGCAGGGCGGCGACGATCTCGCCGGCGCTCCGGGCCGACTGGGCCGAGCCGAAGGATGACGCTGCGCGGGCCAGGTACGCCTCCAGTGCCGCGGCGTACGGGTCGTTGGCCAGGCCGGATTGGTTGAGGTCGCGGCCGACGTTGGCGACGAACGAGGATGCCACGGCGCCGGGTTCGACCACCGTCACCCACACACCGGCCGTGGCGGCAACCGGGGCCAGGCTCTCCATGAATCCCTCCACCGCGAACTTCGCCGCACAATACGCCTCGTTGAAGGGCTGCCCGATGGCTCCACCCACGCTCGAGACGGTGATCAGCCGGCCCCTGCTGCCCCGAAGAAGAGGGAGCGCGGCCCGTGTGAGGGCAACCACCCCGAAGAAGTTCACCTCCATCACGGCGCGAACGTCGTCGACCGTTTCGTTCTCGATGGTGCCGAGCCTCCCCGACCCGGCGTTGTTGATGAGCGCGTCCAGCCGGCCGTGCCGGTCGATGGTCCCGGCCACGGCATCCATGGCCGCCTGCGGTTCAGTCACGTCCAGGCGACGGATGTCGAGACTCACCTCCGCGTCGGCGGCCGCGTCCCGCAGAGCGCGGGTGCCCTCGAGGTTGCGCATGGTGGCTACCACCGTGTGGCCGGCGCGGGCCGCGGCGATGGCGGCGTGGAGTCCGATACCGGAGGAGGTCCCCGTGATCAGAACGACGCTGGAGTCCGGTGCGTGAGTCAGGCTTCTAGTACCGGTCGGGTTCCGGGCCGAGCTGGAACCGGCGGCCTGTGATCCTGGTCGGCGTTATCTCGACGTAGATGTACTTCAGGGTCGGGATGAGCGGGCGCAGCGGCAGTTGATCCGCGGCCTCGATCTCGGCTTGCTTGTCGAGAGCTCGGGCCTCGCCTCGCACCACGACGCTCCACGCCTCGCTACGGCCGATGCCGTCGATCTCGAAGGCGACCCGGTTGTTCACCGTGAGCTCGAGGAGCTTCGTGCCCTCGGCCGTGCGGAAAACGAGCCGCCGGTCTGCGGAGACGAAGTTCACCGGGTAGATGTCCGGCTCACCGGAAATGCTCATCGCGAGTCTTCCGAAACTGGACGAGATCAGGAGATCCCAGCAGTCGTCCTCGCTGAGGTTCTGAACCGCATACAGGTCGTTGGTTTCCATGACTCATAGTCCCACGCGGTCCGGTCCGGCGCGAGCAGGTGCCGGAAACGAAAAACGCGCCCACCGTTCCCCGAGGGGCGGTGGGCGCGTTTCGGCCTGACAGCGAGTCGGATCAGTCCCGACGGACGCGTTCGACGGTGCGTCGCAGAGCGAGGAGCGCGCCGAGTCCGAGGAGCAGAGTGCCGACGGCCACGGAGATCAGCAAGGGAGCCGAGTCGACGCCGGTCGCGGCCAGCTCGGGAGCGGCCGTGATCGTGTCGGCGGCGATCGGGAGGGCCGTCTCGGTCGGGGTCGGGGTCGGGGTCTCGGTCGGTGTCTGCGTCGGCGTGACCTCGGCCGGGAGCGCGATCGTGTTGAGTTCGGTCGCGCACTCCACGGTCGAGCCGCCACCGTTGCTGGAATAGTTGCACTGGTTGATGGTGACGGGAATGTCTGTCGTCACCGTTGCCGAGGGATTCACCCGGCAGTGCACATCGGCGCCGCCGCCGTTCCCGGCGTTGTTGCACTGCGTGACGGTCGCGCCGGTGGTGTTCTCAAGGGGCACGCAGTCGAGTTCCGTGCTGGCTCCGGAGCCGACGCACTGGTTGACCGTGGCTGGGGTTGCCGTGGTCGCACCGGTGATGTGGTTGTTCACGGTCACCGTGCAGATAGTGTTACCGCCGCCGACGTTGATCGAGCCGTTGCACTGGGTGATTGTGTGGATCAGCTTGGAAGAGTTCACGACCGTCGCTGCGGGGGGCTCCACCTCGGTGTTTGCCGCGTGGATGCTGACGACGGTGCTGGTGGTCGACCTTGTCGCGCCGGTGGCCAGATTGAGATAATTGTCGACCGTGACGCTGCATTCGACGGCGCCGGTGCCGCCGCCGACTCCGGCGACATCGTTGCACTGTTCGACGGTGCCGTCGACCGCAGCAGCCGAGGCGGGAACCGCCGGCGAAGCGGTCAGGACGAAGGCCGAGAGGAGGAGGCCGAGGGCCAGAACAATCGAACGGTTCAGTGCCGTCGAGCGAAAGAATGTACGTGAAGTTGTAACAGCCGGCAGATTTGCGATGGAGGCCCCCTTATTAGGGCAACTCTAACAGGGCATTCTCGGGTGCGAACGACGAGGAACGGGTCAACGCCCTTCGTTCACGCCTCTGACCCGGTCAATAAGATCTTTCCACGGCCCAGAGACCTGCTGCTCGCCGAGCACGACCTCGTGGGGTGCGCAACGGATGCGGTAGACGTAGCGGTCCGGCTGCGGAGCAGTCGCGGACACCTCGTCCCAGGGCAGCCCACGGAGAAGTTCCGTCCAGGCGGACCGATCGGGTTGTTCCTCCACCTGGACCTCCCAGGTGGTGCGGATGCCGGCGAAGCCACCGCTGCGCGAAACGACGACCTTCATGGGGCCGACATTACTCCGGCCGAGGGGCAGGAACGACGGTGGCGCGACGGACGCCGGTTCCTGGTCTCGTGCCGGACCGGGGCCGGGATCCGGTGCCGAGCCCGCCGCCGAGGCCGACGGCGGTCCAGCCGGCGATCACGGCCTCGTGTTCTCGGGACCCGGCGCCGTGGCGCGTGACCGCCGCCCGCGAGGTCGCCCGCGCGAACCCGGCGAAGTCCACGGTGCGGCCCAGCGTGCCAGAGGTGAGGGTGTCGAACCAGATCTGGCCGGCCGTCTCCCAGGCGTTTCCGCCGAGAGCTGTGGCCACGAGGTAGAACGCCCGGTTCGGAATGCCCGAATTCAGGTGCACCCCGCCGTTGTCGTCCTCGGTTTCGATGTAGCCGGTCATGTCCGCGGGCTGGGGGTCCTTGCCGAGTACATCGTCGTTGTAGGCGGTGCCGGGAGCCTTCAGCGAGCGCAGCGCGACCCCCTGCACCTGGTCGGTGAAGAGACCTTCGCCGATCAGCCAGCCGGCCTCGGCAGTTGACTGGCCCAGGGAGTGCTGCTCCACCAGTGAGCCGAACACGTCCGACAGGGACTCGTTGATCGCACCTGATTGCCCCTCGTAGGTGAGGTTGGCCGTGAATTGGGTCACTCCGTGCGTGAGCTCATGCCCGATCACCGTCAGCGACGAGGTGAAACGGTTGAAGACCAGGCCGTCGCCATCGCCGAACACCATACGCTCGCCGTCCCAGAACGCGTTGTCGTAGTTGCGGCCGTAGTGCACGGTCGCCTCCAGCGACACACCGCGGTCATCGATCGAGTCGCGCTCGAACACGTTCCAGAACAGGGAATGCGTGTCTCCGAGCCCCGCCCAGGCCTCATTGACCGCGAGATCGGCCCCGGCGGGCTGGCCCTCGCGGCGGACCAGCCGGCCCGGCAGTCGTTCCAGGCCGCCGGCATCCGACACGGCCCGGTCCACGTGCCCGCGAACCCGAGCGGCCGCACCGCCGCGCACACCGGAGTGGACCGACGACGAGGGCGTCGGATGCGCCGCCGCGCGCAATTCCCGGATCGGCACGTCCCGCATCAGAGACCGTCTGGCTGCCTCGGCCGCGGTCGCGAGCCGGGGATCGTCGACCCGCGCCAGCCGCACCAGCAGATACGGCGGCACGATAGTGCACCGGGAGAAGCCGTGCGATGAGCCTGTCATGGGTCGAGTGTGGCACTCGGCGGTGACGCGCACCACAGAAATTCTTGATCAGCCCGTGTGCCGCGACCCTGAGACCCGAGCGAAGGCCCGCGGCGGCATCCGGAACGTGGGCCGGGTGCCGCCGCGGGGGTCTGGTGTCATCAGCAGCCGACCCGCTGCCTGAAAATTGAGGAACGCCGGTCGAGCACCATTAATAGCACCGTGCGCGCCGAGCGAGAAGGTGCCGGTGAGAGGGCTTCCGTAGACTCTCAGCATGCGCTTCGGAATCGTCATACTCCCGCAGGATTCGTGGCCGGAGGCCCGCCGTCGCTGGCAGGGCGCTGAGCAGCTCGGCTTCGACCACGCCTGGACCTACGACCACCTGTCCTGGCGGTCGTTGGCCGACCAGCCCTGGCATGCGACCGTCCCGACGCTGACTGCCGCGGCGGTCGTCACCACGCGGATCCGGCTGGGTACCTTCGTCTCGTCACCGAACTTCCGGCATCCGGTGACCTTCGCCAAGGAGATCGCCACCCTCGACGACATTGCCGGCGGGCGATTCCTGCTCGGGGTGGGCTCCGGCGGAACCGGGTTCGACGCCACCGTGCTCGGGCAGCCCGAGTACACCCCGAAGCAGCGGTCCGAGCGCTTCGCCGCGTTCGTCACGGCCCTCGACCGGCTGCTGCGCCATGAGGAACCGGGCAGCGGCGGCATCAGCTTCGAGGGGGAGTGGGCGAGGGCGGTCGGCGCGCGAATGGTCGGTGTGCCTGCCCAGAAGCCGCGGGTTCCGTTCGTCATCGCCGCGAACGGGCCCAAAGGGCTGCGCCTCGTCACGACGTTCGGTTCCGGCTGGGTGACGACGGGAGCGGACGGCGTCGTGGGCGAGGACTGGTGGGCGGCGGTAGCCGGCCTGACGCACCGGCTGGAGGACACGGCAGTCGTCGCGGGCAGGGAGCCGGCCACCATCGACCGGTACCTGTCCCTCGACAGCGGCGGCAGCTACTCCCTGCAGAGCATCGGAGCGTTCGAGGATGCCGTAGGTCGGGCCGGCGAACTCGGCTTCACCGACGTGATCAGCCACTGGCCGCGAGCGGCCGGCATCTACGCCGGAACGGAAGCCGTTCTGCACCGGGCCGCGGCCGTGATCAGCCGGCAGCGCGCCTAATTCGGAAACTAATCTGAGAAGAACCGACCCCGCAGAGCCGGCCCAAATGAGCTAAAATAAACGATCCGCACCGGGCATCCCCCCTCCATTCTGGAACCGGGTCCCGGTCTCGCTTCAGGCCTCGTCGACGAGGTGCTGACACAGTCTCCGATCCGCGCCTGCCCAATCACGATGGCGGCGGTCCATGCTCCCGATTCAGAAGGCACGACGTGACCGCACCATTCTCCCCACCGGGCCGCCCCGACGCTCGAGTCCCGGACCATTCCCGCCACCGCATCGGCGGCAAGATCGTTCCGGCCCCCCGGGTCTTCTTCCCGGCCCTGATCATCATCCTGGCCATCGTCGTGATCGCCATTGCCTTCCCCACCCGCACGGGCGACACCCTCGCCCTGCTGCAGGGCTGGGTCGTGGCCGGCCTGGGCCCGTATTACATCATCATCGTCGCCGCGTTCGTGGTTTTCGCCACATGGATGGGCATGAGCCGGTTCGGTGACATCAAGCTCGGCCAGGACGACGACGTGCCCGAGTTCGGGCTGATGTCCTGGTTCTCGATGCTCTTCGCCGCCGGCATGGGCATCGGCCTCGTATTCTGGGGCACTGCCGAGCCGCTCACCCACTTCACCAGCCCGAAGCCCGGCGTCACGGGCAGCAGCCAGGACCTGGCCGCGGCGGCCATGTCGCAGACGTTTCTGCACTGGGGCTTTCACGCCTGGGCCATCTACGCCGTGGTCGGGCTGTCGCTGGCCTACGCCATCCACCGCAAGGGACGCCCCGTCTCGATCCGCTGGGCCCTGGAACCGCTCCTGGGCGACCGGGTGCGCGGTCGCCTCGGCGACGCCATCGACGTGATCGCGATCGTCGGTACCCTCTTCGGTGTCGCCACCTCCCTCGGGCTGGGCGTCAAGCAGATCGCCGCCGGCCTCCGCCACCTGGGCGTTGTAAAAGAGGTCGACAACACCTTGCTCGTGGTGCTTATCGTCCTGATCACCCTGATCGCAACGGCCTCCGTCGTCAGCGGAGTGGGCAAGGGCATCAAGTGGCTGTCGAATATCAACCTCGGCATGGCCGGGCTGTTGCTCGTGGCCGTGCTGCTTCTCGGCCCCACGCTCTACCTGCTGCGCGTCTTCGTCGAATCGATCGGGGGCTACCTGCAGGGCGTCGTCGGGCTCACGTTCGATGCGGGTTCTTTCACCGGCCAGGCCGGCCTCGACTGGCAGGGTGCGTGGACCGTCTTCTACTGGGGCTGGTGGATCTCGTGGGCGCCGTTCGTCGGCGTCTTCATCGCCCGGATCTCCCGCGGCCGCACGGTGCGCGAGTTCGTGGCGGGCGTCCTGCTGGTGCCGACCCTGGTGACCTTCGCCTGGTTCGCGGTCATGGGCGGTAGCGCCATCAAGCAGGCCTTCGGCGGCGATGGTGGCGGACTGTTCGACCCGGAGGTCGGCATCATCCCCGAGAATGTGCTCTTCGACTTCCTCTCCGGCCTGCCGGGCGGCGGCATTCTGTCGGTGATCGCCGTGATCGTGGTGGCCATCTTCTTTATCACCTCGGCGGACTCCGGTTCGCTTGTCATCGACATGCTCGCCTCCGGCGGAGACACCAACCCGCCCAAGTGGAGCCGCATCCTCTGGGCCGGTCTCGGCGGACTCGTCGCGATCGCACTCCTGCTGGCCGGTGGGCTCGCGGCCCTGCAGACCGGAGCCATCCTGACTGCCATCCCGGTCAGCGTGGTCATGATCGGCATGTGTGTGGCCACCTACAAGGCGTTCCAGGAGGAGCATCAGGTGCTGGTGCGCCTCGAACGCCGCCAGCGCCGGGAAGAGCTGTCCCGGCGGATCAAGAAGAACGTCACCGAGCACCTGGAAGAGAACTTCGACGATCACTTTGGCGACCAGATGGACGAGCGGATCACCGCCGCCCTCTCCGAGGGAGAGCAGCGCCGGTGGAAGCTGTGGCGTCGCAAGCATCCGGTGGAGCACGCCCGCGCGGAGTCGGACGACGCCGCGCAGGCGGAGCGGCCCGAGCCGACGCCGGTCGTGCTGGTCGATCCGGCGGCGGCCGACCCGATCGGTACCGACCCGACGGCGCCATAGACCCTGGACGTCGATGCGGAAGCCGTGCTTGATAACGGTATCGATCATGCCCAGAGTGCGCAGGGAGATCACCGTGCCGACCCCGAGCATGGCCGCTCCGTGAAGACGGTGACGCGGGACGGCATCCTCAACGGGTTGGTCAGCGTCGGGATGCCGCGCACGGCCGCCGAGCTGACCCTGCTCGACCAGCGCGGCAGCGAACTGCGCATGGACCGCTCTCTGCTGCTGCGCTGCGACAAACCCGACTTTGAACCGGCTGCGGCGGATGAAAGGGCCGGAGTACCGGCCGAATCGGTTGAGAGGCACTCGGCCTGGACGGCCCGTATACCGATGCTGCACAGGTGCCTATGGTGTCAGCATGCGCGCCGACGACCCCTCATCCCCGTCCCTGCAAACCCTACTGACCAGTCGGCTCGGCCGGTGGGCCATCCGCTCCACCCAGATCATCGTCGTGGTCGTGCTGGCCGCCGGCGCCGTCTCCGCTCTGGTGCAGGTGAAACTCGTGGTCATCCCCGTTCTCGTGGCGCTCATCCTGGCATCGGCGCTGGCGCCGCTGGTCGGCTGGCTGCGCACGCGGGGCCTCCCGGTCATTCTCGCGACCTGGATCACCCTGCTGGCAGGGGCACTCATCCTCGGCGGCATCGTCACGCTCATCGTCTTCGCGGTGCGCAACCAGTGGGGTGCGCTGGTGGTGGCGGCCAGCGACGGGCTCGACGAACTCCAGGGGCTGCTGGTCGAGGGCCCGATTGCGCTCGACTCTGAGCAGTTCAACGCGGTGCGTGATGCGATCGTGGGTTTCGTCACGAGCGCACAATTCGGCACGGGGGCGCTCGCCGGGGTGTCCGCCGCGGTGGAGCTGGTCACCGGAGCCCTGCTCGTGCTGGTGATCCTGTTCTTCTTCCTCAAAGACGGCGGCCAGATCTGGAACTTTTTCCTACGTTTCCTGCACGGCGAGAGCCTCGAGCGCGCCCACCGGATCGGAGACGTCACCCCGACGGTTCTCGGCCAGTACGTGCGGGGAACGGCGATCATCGCCCTCTTCGACGCCGTTCTGATCGGCGTCGGGCTGGCCATCCTGCAAGTTCCGCTGGCCCTGCCGCTGGCTGTGATCGTGTTCCTCACCGCGTTCATCCCGCTGATCGGGGCGACCATCGCGGGCATCCTGGCTGCCCTCGTGGCGTTGGTGGCCAATGGGCCGCTCGTGGCGCTGATCGTTGTGGCCATCGTGATCGTGGTCAACCAGATCGAGGGTGACCTGCTCAACCCCGTGGTGATGGCGGGGGCGTTGAAACTGCATCCGTTGGTGATCCTCGTCGCTTTGACCGCGGGCACCATCCTCGGTGGTCTCGCCGGGGCCGTTCTGGCGGTCCCGCTCGTCGCGGTGGGCTGGGCGATGATCAAGGTTTGGGACAGGCCGGATCAGTCGATCACCCAGCGGGCGAAGTTCTCCATCCGGCACCGGCCTCAGCCGGCGAAGCCCGCCTAGGCCGGCCCCATTGTCGGCTCGGGGTGGCGAGCCTACGATAATCGGCATCTGACCGGGGAGGCACAGGTGGCGATTTCACCGCTGAGAGCAGCCGACGACCGAGCCTTCGCCGCCATCGTCGACGCGAGGAAGGCCTGAGGCGATGCCCGCTCTCATCTTCGACTGCGACGGCGTGCTGGCTGACACCGAACGCGCCGGCCACCTGCCGGCCTTCAACCAGACCTTCGAGGAATTCTCGGTGCCCGTGCAGTGGAGCGACTCCGATTACGTCCAAAAGGTGACGATCGGGGGAGGAAAGGAGCGGATGCGCAGCATCCTCACCCCGGAGGTCGCCGGCGTGCTCGGTCTGCCGGCGGACGACCCCGCGGCCCTCGACTCGGCCGTCGCCGGCTGGCACCGGCGCAAGAGCGCGATCTACACCGAGCGGGTGGCGAGCGGCGCGCTGACGGCCCGCCCGGGCATCCGTCGACTCGCCGCCCAGGCCGCGGGCGCCGGCTGGATCCTCGCCGTGGCCTCCACCTCGCCCGAGAAATCCGTGCGTGCCGTGCTCACGCACACAATCGGGCCCGAGCTGGCCGCGCAGTTCCGGGTCTTCGCCGGCGACATCGTGGACCGGAAGAAGCCGGCCCCGGACATCTACCTGCATGCCCTACGGGAACTCGGGATCGCCGCCGCCGACGCCGTGGTCGTCGAGGACAGTGCGAACGGCCTCCGGTCGGCGCTCGCCGCGGGCCTCCGCACCGTGATCACGATCAGCGGTTACACCGCGGACGAGGATTTCACCGGGGCGGCCCTGGTGGTGTCGTCGCTCGGGGACCCCGGCGGCCCCACCACCGTGACGCTGCGCGACCCGCTGGGTCTGGAGCCGGAATTCTTCGTCGACCTGTCCGATTTCGCCACCATCCTCAGTACCCCCGACCACCCGGCCCCCGACCCGGAGAGCCGATGACCCGCTCAGCCCTGTTCGACACCGAATGCGGTGTCTACAGCATCGCCCGCACGGCCGCCGCGGTGTCGGGCACGGAGGAGCGGACCGGTGCCGATGTGGTGGCGATGCTCCGGGCCGCAACCGAGGGGATCAAGGCCCGCGGCCAGTCCGACCTCGGAGACAAGACCCTGCTCGACGCCGCGCGAAGCTGACCACCGCGAATGGATGAGCGACGAGATGCGCGACGGGGTCGTGCTGCTCCGACCGACCTCCCGGACTCTGCTAAACTCGGACGGTTGCCGTTTGACGGCCGCGGATCAAGAGAGCCCAGGCATTCGGCCCCGGGCACCGCGCAGTGAGAGAAAGGGGATCCCATCTATGGCACTCGAAGCTAATGCAAAGAAGGCGATCATCGAAAAGTACGCTACCCACCCAGGCGACACCGGGTCCCCCGAAGTTCAGATTGCCATGCTCACGCAGCGCATCCTGGACCTCACGGAGCACCTGAAAGAGCACAAGCACGACCACCACTCGCGTCGTGGTCTGCTTCTCATGGTTGGTCAGCGCCGTCGTCTGCTCGGTTACCTGTCGGATGTCGACATCACTCGGTACCGCACGCTGATCGGCAGCCTCGGACTGCGCCGCTAAGGCATTTTTCGAAGACACCGCGATCTTCTTACAAACGGGCCGTCACCTTCCGGGTGGCGGCCCGTTTCGTGTGTCCGGGGCGGGGGACCGGGAATATCTCCGGACCCGGCGCGGTTTTCCCCACCGATGTCTACCTCCGCGCTGAGCCTGTCCGTGCTCGATTTGATCCCCGTCCGCACCTCGCAGAGCTCCGCTGAGGCGGTCGCGGCAGCCGTGCACCTCGCCCAGAGCGCGGACCGGCTCGGCTACACCCGATACTGGGTCGCGGAGCACCACAACATGCAGGCGGTCGCGTCGACGAACCCACCCGTGCTGATCGGTATCCTCGCGGCGCAGACCGAACGCATCCGGGTCGGCTCCGGGGGCGTCATGCTGCCCAACCACTCTCCGCTCGTGATCGCCGAGCAGTTCGGCATCCTCGAGGCGGCCTTCCCCGGGCGCATCGACCTGGGGCTGGGCCGTGCGCCCGGCAGCGACCCGATGATCACCGCACTGCTGCGTTCGAGCGGAGCCGTGAGCGACGTCGACGCGTTTCCGCGCAACATCGCCGACATCGCGGCGCTGCTGCACCCCGACGGAGCCTCGCTCAGCCTCACCTCCGGTCAGGACTACACCCTGCACGCGACTCCCGCCGCCACCGGGATGCCCGAAATCTGGCTGCTTGGCTCCAGCGACTACTCGGCCCGGCTCGCCGCCCGGCAGGGCATGCCCTACGTGTTCGCCAACCACTTCGCCGGCGACGGCACCACAGCGGCCCTCGAGCTGTACCGTCGCGGGTTCACCCCCAGCGAGACCCTCGACGCCCCCCGCACCATCCTCACCCTGAACGTGTCGGTCGCCGAGACCGGGGACGAGGCCCTCGCGCTTGCCCTGCCGCAGATGCAGCAGATGGCGCGCCTGCGCTCGGGCCTGCCGCTCGGCCCGCTCGCGACGGTCGAAGAGGCCGCCGCCGCACCGATGGCGCCGGCGCTGCTCCAGATGATCGAACGGATGGCCGCGGCCTGGATCATCGACGAGCCCGGCGCCGCGGCCGCGCGCATCCGTGTCCTCGCGGCACAGTTCGGGGTCGATGAGGTCATGCTGCAGCCGATCGCCTCCGCTCACACGGGCGCCGACGCGGCGACCTCACCCGGACGTGCGCGCACGCTGGAACTGCTCGCCGCCGAGCTCTTCACCGGAGAGCAACTCGCGACCGAGGAACTCGCGGCGGTCTAGACGAGTGCGCCCTCACAGCCGTGGGCGGGATGGCGTCGCGGGCGGGGGTTCGGGGACTCACCCGGCAGAAGCGAGGCCCGTTCAGGCGTCCGGTTCCGTCATGTCGACCACGTGCGACTTGACGTGGGCCTTCAGCGCCTCGATGCCCTTGAGGGCCTCCGCCTTGGAATGATAGCTTTCGGAGGTCGCGATCACTTCGCCGTTGTTGGCCTTCAGCCGAAACTGATATCCGCCGGATCGTTCCGCGTAGAGTTCATATTTCCCGGACATCACACACTCTTTTCTTCTTCATCGAAAAACGTCGACGGACGCATTGCCGTTGGAAAAACCCTACCGCCCCCGTTGGCGCCCGAAACCCTCAACCCAGACCGAGCAGCCGGAGCCCGGCGGCCGTTGCCGCGCCCACGATGACCACCGCCAGGAACGGGGCCTTGAACCAGAGCGCAATCGCCGCGGCGACGAGAGCCCCGAGCCGGGCGTCGACGACGAGGTCCTGGCCGGTGGCCACGGTGTTCGCGACCGTCAGGGAAGCCAGCAGGCCGATCGTGAGGCTGCCGGCGACGCGGGCGATGCGCGCGTTGGTGACCCACTTCTGCGGCACGAGATAGCCGAGCAGCTTCGTGAGGAACGCCGCCGCGCAGGCCACGAGGATCCAGAACCAGACGCTCATCGGGGAGCCTGCGCATCCGTCGAACCGGGTGCGTCGGGTGGACCGGGATAGGGGTCGACGTCGGGCTCGAGACCCTCGCCGGCCGGCCCGTGCCGAAAACCGAACCAGCCGATGGCCCCGGCGACGACAGCCGCCACGAGGATGGGCGCGCCCGGAAAAACGAACGGCACGGTCAGTACGGTGGCCAGCGCGCAGACCGCGGCGATCGCCCCGGCCTCCTTCGACCGCAGCCGCGGCCAGAGCAGCCCGAGGAACGCCGCGACCGCCGCACCGTCGAGGCCCCACTGTTTCGGGTCGCCCACGGCGTCGCCCGCGAGCGCCCCGATCAGGGTGAATATGTTCCACAGCACGAAGATGCCGAGACCGGCGACCCAGAACCCCCGCTTCTGCTCCACGAGCACGGTCTGTCCGGTGCTCGTGGCAAGCGATTCGTCGATGGTGACCTGGGCGGCGGCGAAGCGGCGCCAGCCACGAGGGTGCAGCAGGGCGTTC
Organism: Cryobacterium sp. TMT2-42-4; assembly: GCF_004402645.1. NCBI lineage: Bacteria > Bacillati > Actinomycetota > Actinomycetes > Micrococcales > Microbacteriaceae > Cryobacterium > Cryobacterium sp. TMT2-42-4. The sequence continues at coordinate 103,992 of NZ_SOFT01000048.1, read as the reverse complement.
AACTGCATCCCATACACCGCGTTACGGATGCCGAGGAGCGCCGCCGCGCTGGCGGCTGCCGCACCGCTGCCGCCGCCGGCGATCACCCCGATGAACGCGAACTGGGAGCCTCCGGAGAACAGGAGCAGACTCAGCGCCGAGGTCTGCCAGATGTCGAGCCCCGACGACACCGACAGGGCGCCGAACGAGATGCCGTAGAGGCCGGTGGCCACCGCGATCGACAGGCCGACCCGCGCCCCGGGGGAGTGGCGGAGGGCGGTGGGCACCGTCCAATGCTAGGGGGTGCGGCCCCTGGGTCTGCGGGGTCCGGCGTCGGGAAAGCCCGGCGGGGGCCTAGCATTGACCGGTACCCAACGGAACGGAAGCACCCAGTTATGAGCGTCTGGCGCACCAAAAGCATTGAGGCCTCCATGGCCGACTCCCTCGAGAAGGGGCACAGCCTCAAGCGCACGCTGGGCACCTGGGACCTCATGATCATGGGCGTCGCGGTTGCCGTCGGTGCCGGGATCTTCTCGGTCGGTGCGAAGGCGGCCGGCAGCTACGCCGGGCCATCCGTCACCCTGGCGTTCCTCCTCGCCGCGGTCACCTGCGCGCTCGCCATCATGTGTTACGCGGAGTTCGCCTCGGCGGTTCCCGTGGCCGGCTCGGCGTACACCTTCACCTATGCGACCCTCGGCGAGCTGCTCGCCTGGATCATCGGCTGGGACCTGATCCTCGAGATGCTGACCGCCGCGGCCGTGATCGCCAAGTACTGGGGCATCTACCTGAGCGAGGTCTTCGAACTCTGGAACTGGGATGTCCCGGCCACGATCGCGGTCTTCGGACTGCAGGTCAGCTGGGGCGCATTCGTGATCGTCGCGATCTTCACCACTCTGCTGGTGCTGGGCACCAAGCTGTCGGCGCGAGTCGCCAGCATCTTCACCATCCTCAAGGTGGCGATCGTGGTGTTCGTGATCGTCGTGGGTGCCTTCTTCATCAACCCGAAGAACTACACGCCGTTCATCCCCGAGGCCGTGCCCTCCGCGGGCGGCGACGGCGACGTCTGGATGCAGTCCCTTTTCTCGTTCATGACCGGCGCCCAGCCGGCCCAGTACGGACTGTTCGGCCTGCTCGCCGGCGCCTCGTTGGTCTTCTTCGCGTTCATCGGCTTCGACGTGGTTGCCACCAGCGCCGAGGAGGTCAAAAACCCGCAGACGACCCTGCCGCGCGGCATCTTCGCCGGCCTGGCCATCGTCACGGTGCTGTACCTCGGCGTCAGCCTCGTGCTCACCGGCATGGTGCCGTACACCGTTCTCGCCGACGACCCCAATGCCTCACTCGCGACGGCGTTCATCTCGGTCGGCGCCGGCTGGGCTGCCCAGGTCATCTCGGTCGGCATCCTGGTGGGGCTCACCACCGTGATCATGGTGCTGCTCCTCGGCCTCTCCCGCGTGCTCTTCGCCATGAGCCGGGACGGCCTGCTGCCGCGCGGCCTGAGTGTCACCTCGTCCAAGCGCGGCACCCCCGCCCGGGTGCAGATCATCTCCGGCGCCGCGGTCGCCCTGATCGCCGGGTTCACCGACGTGGGCGTGCTCGAGGAAATGATCAACATCGGCACGCTGTCGGCCTTCGTGCTGGTCAGCATCGCCGTGGTCGTGCTGCGCAAGAAGCGCCCCGACCTGCCCCGGGCCTTCAAGGTGCCGTTCTCGCCCTTCCTGCCGATCCTGTCGGCCGCGCTCTGCTTCTGGCTGATGCTCAACCTCACAACGCTCACCTGGGTGCGCTTCGCGGTCTGGCTCGCGATCGGCATCGCGGTGTATTTCCTCTACGGCCGCCGTCACTCCGTCGTCGGTATCGAGGCCAAGCGCGTCTTCGACGAAACCCTCCGCGACGAGCTCCTCGCCGAGGAGAAGGCAGCGCTGGGCAAGTAGCGCGCTTTCGCGGTCCGGGGGCCGTCACTGGGGTGACCCCCAGCATCCATCGGGAAGGATGGAGCCATGCTGCACCGCCATCCCGTCCTGTCCCTGGTCACGCTCGCCTATCTGGCGTTCGTGGGCTGGGTGACGCTCGGGCCGCAGCCGCTCGACAGTGGGAACAATGAGCTGCTGCTCCGGGCGCTCCGATTCTTCGACCGGCACGACTCCACCGACTGGATCACCTACGGGCGGGTCGAATTCGCGGCCAACATCGCCATGTTCATCCCGATCGGCGTGTTTCCGCTGCTCCTGTTCGGACGCCGGTTCTGGTGGCTGGCGATCGTCGTGGCCGTCCTGCTCACCGGGTCAATCGAGTTTACGCAGCAGTTCCTGCCGACCCGGGTCCCGGATGCGCGCGATCTGGTCGCGAACGGGAGCGGCGCCGTGCTCGGTGTCATCGTCGGCCTCGTCCTCACGGCGTTCACACTGGTGCGCCGTGAGGAGCCCCGGTCGAAGCGGGTTGCGCCGACCTACAGCCGGTAGAGGCGCGCCTCCCAGGGACGCAGCACCGGGTTCGACGACGGTGCGGCGGCATCCGTTGTGGCCGGATAGTTGGCCAGAATCAGATCGGCGCCGGAGACGTCCAACGGAAGCAGATCGGTGAATGGGGCATCGGATGCGTTCGCGACGACGAGCAGCGTCTCGTCACCCCGGCTGCGAGTGAAGGCGTAGAGCGCGTCGTGGTCGGGTTCGAGCAGGGTGAAATCGCCGAGGGCGACCACCTCGCTCTCATGCCGCAGCGCAATCAGACGCTGGTAGAAGCGGAACACACTCCGCTCGCTGGCGAGGTCGGCGGCCACGTTCACCGTGACGCTGTTCGGGTTCACGGCCAACCACGGGGTGCCGGTGCTGAAACCGGCCTGCGGCGAGGCATCCCACTGCATGGGCGTGCGCGCGTTGTCGCGGCCCATGGTCTGCACTCCGGCGAGCACGGTGCCGGGGTCCAAATCGAACTCCCCCACGGCCTCTCGGTAGTGATTGAGGGATTCGAGGTCACGGTAGTCGTCGATGGAGTCGAACCGCACGTTGGTCATGCCGATCTCCTCGCCCTGGTAGATGTAGGGCGTGCCGCGGTGCAGGTGCAACACCAGGGCCCACAGCGTCGCCGACTCGTAGCGCAAGGAGGTGTCGTTGCCGAAGCGCGACACCAATCGGGGCTGGTCGTGGTTGTTCAGGTAGAGGCTGTTCCAACCGGTCTCGGCCAGACCCTCCTGCCAGCGGGACAGGCTCTTCTTCAGCGCCGTCAGGCTGCGAGGCAGCACGTCGAACTTGTGCTCGCCCTGGTCGAGGCCCACATGCTCGAACTGGAAGATCATGTCAACCTCGCGCCGGGCCGGGTCGGTGAACAGCAGGGCGTCGTCGGTGCTCACGCCCGGCATCTCGCCGACGGTGAGGTGCCGCCCTCCGCGGCCGTCGAAGACCTCGCGGTGCATCTCCTGCAGGAACTCATGGATCTGCGCCCCCATCGGCGAGCCGCCGCCGGTGGCCGGAGCCGGTCCGTCGATCAGCTCGACCCTTTTGGCGATGAAGTTGATCACGTCCATCCGGAAGCCGTCGACGCCGCGGTCCAGCCACCAGTTCATCATCGCGTAGACGGCCTGACGCACCTCGGGGTTCTCCCAGTTGAGGTCGGGCTGCTGCTTGGCGAACAGGTGCAGGTAGTACTCGTCGGTGGCGGGATCGAGCGTCCAGGCCGGGCCGCTGAAGGCGCTGCCCCAGCCGTTCGGCGGGCCGCCGTCGGCCTGGGGCTGCCGCCACCAGTACCAGTCGCGCTTCGGGTTCGTCAGCGACGAGCGTGATTCCTGGAACCAGGCGTGCTCGTCGCTGGTGTGGTTCACCACCAGGTCCATCACGATCTTTATGCCGCGCTCGTGGGCCTCGGCCAGCAGCAGGTCGAACTCCGCCAAGCTGCCGAAGACCGGTTCGATGTCCTGGTAGTCGCTGATGTCGTAACCGTTGTCATGCTGTGGTGACGGGTAGATGGGGGAGAGCCAGACCGCGTCCACGCCGAGCTCGGCGAGGTAGTCGAGCTTCGAACGGATGCCGCCGAGGTCGCCGATCCCGTCGCCGTCCGAGTCCGCGAAGCTGCGCGGATACACCTGATAGACGACGGCACTGGTCCACCAGGAGGCGCCCGTCGCGGGGGTGGTCGTCCCGGACGTGGGTGCGGGTGTCGTCATTTGATCGATCCTCTCATTACGCCGGAGATAACCCAGCGCTGGGCAAAAATGTACACAATCAGCAGCGGGGCCATGGCCATCAGGTATGAGGCGAACGCGGCCGAGTAGTTGGTGTTGAACTGGCCCTGGAACACGAATTGGGAGAGTTGCAGGGTGCGTGCCGCCGGGTCGGAGAGCACGACGAGAGGCAGGATGAAGTCATTCCACGCCCAGACGCAGGTAAGGATGCCGACGGTCGCGTTCATCGGGGTCAACAAGGGGAAGATGATCTGCCAGTACACCCGCCAGGTGGTCGCCCCGTCGGTGTAGGCCGCCTCCTCCAGCTCGATCGGGATCGATTTGATGAACGCGACGTAAATGAAGACGTTGAGCGAGAGCCCGAACACCGCGTAGAGCAAGATCAACCCGACCTGGTTGTCCAGACCGAACAGGGCTGTCTCTTTCACGACCGGGAGCATGATGATCGGGAACGGGATGAAAATGGCGGACAGCAGGTAGAAGTAGACGCCCGTGAAGAACGGCTTGTGCAGGTTGCGGGCGATGGCGTACGCCACCAGCGAGTTCGTCAGCAGGGTGAGGATGACGGCGCCGACGGTGATCAGGGCCGTGTTCATCAGCGCTTGCGGGAATTTGGTCAGCGTCCAGGCATCGGCGAAGTTCTCCCAGTGGACGCTGGTGGGGAGCGCGAACCCGGTGCCGCCGAGCTGGTCGGGGGACTTCAGCGCGGTGATCACGGCGAAGTAGAGCGGCACCAGTACGGTGATCGCGCAGACCGCGATCAGCGCGGTGGCCCACCAGTTGATCCGGGTGCGGTTGGTGTTGATGCGCGGGACACCGCGCGGGTCACGGGCCGCCCGGGGGGATGCGGGTTCGATCGTGGCGGGGGAGTCGATGGTGATAGCCATTAGAAGTCGGCCTCCTTGCGCTGAAGAACTCGGAACTGCAGGAACGAGACGAGCATGATCACGATGACGAACAGCACCGCGTTGGCGGACTGGTAGGCGAACTCGCCGCCTTGGAAACCGCCCCGGAAGATGAGTAGGGTGATCGATTCGGTCGAGGTGCCCGGCCCGCCGGCGGTGAGGGCGACGATGTGGTCGAAGGTCTGCAGGAACCCCTTCAGGCTCAGCACCATGTTGATGGTGAAAAAGGCGCTGATCATGGGGAACGTGATCGACCGGAATTGCCGTCCCGGCGTGGCCCCGTCGATGGCGGATGCCTCGTAGAGCTCTTGAGGGATCGTCTGCAGACCGGCCAGGTAGAGGATGATCGCGAACGCGCAGGCCTGCCAGACCGCGAGGGCGACGATGGCCGTCCACGCCCAGTCCGGGTTGGTGAGGATGTTGTCACGGAACACCGGGACGTTCGACAGGATCCGGGGGAGCGAGTTGGCGAAGAAATACTGGAAGACGTACCCGACGACCAGGATCGCCAGCACGTAGGGGATGAAGAAGATGCCGCGAAAGGTGGACTGGAACGCGATCTTCGCGTTGAGTCCGACCGCGATGGCCAGCGAGATCACGTTGGTGAGGATGGTGGCGACGATGGCGAAGCCGAAGGTGAAGCCATATGCCTTCAGGACCCGGTCGTCCTGGAACAGGGCGATGAAGTTGCCGAACCCGACGAAGTCCCACGCGCCGAAGCCTGCGTAGTTGGTGAAGGAGAAGAAGATGCCGATGAGTACCGGGACGGTGTGCAGCAGCGCGAAGACGGCGACCGCGGGGACGACCATCCAGTAGAAGGCGCGCGGAGTGGCGCCGACGCGTCGCCGCGCCGTGCTCGGCCGCGACGCTCGGGGCGTCTGCTTCGGCCGGGGCCGGGTCAGGACGGAAGTAGCCATCTGTTAGTCTCCGCTTCGTGTCGAGGTGGTGCGTGACGCGACCTTGCGCCATTCGTTGTCGAGGGTGGCCAGCGCTTTCGCGCTGTTCTCGTCGGTCAGGAACTGCTGAACGATGGGCCCGAGCGGGATGCTCGCCGGGATCTGGTGATCGACGAAACCGGTGATCCGGCCGGCCTGGAAGTACGGTTGCAGTTCCGCCAGGGCCGGGTTGGTGTTCTCGGCCGCGTCCCGGGCCGTCGAGAACATGTTCTGTGAGGCTGCGAAGGAGTTGAGCACCTCCTCCTGAAAGAGGAAGTCCACGAAAAGTCGGGCTTCGGCAAGGCGCGGTGTGTCGCGGCCGATGGCAATGGCCACGTCGACACCGGAGACAAGCTCGATGTCGGCCGGGTCATCCGTCACCGGGTAGGGGAAACCGCCGACGCTGATGTCGGGGTTGTTGGCCAGGATCGGGCTGAGGGCCCAGATCCCCTGCATCAGCATGGCCGATTCGCCGTTCGCGAAAGCCAGGTTGCCGTCTTCGTACGTGCGGCCGAGGTAGCCGTCCTGCGCGTAGGAATACAGCGTCTGCAGCTTCTCGAACGTCTCGTCGTAGTTCTTCGCGAACGAGACGGCCGAGTCGGGACCCACCTCCTCACCCTCCGCGCGGAGATCGGAGAAGAAATCGTCGCCGCCGAGTTGGGCGCCGATACCGTTCAGGGAGGATTGCACCGTCCATGCGTCGGCCGCGGTGCCGAAGAACGGGGCGATACCGGCCGCCTGGAGCGTCTCGCAGGCGGCGACCAGCTCGTCCCAGGTGGTGGGAATCTCGATGCCCTGCGCGGCGAAGATGTCACGGTTGTAGAGCACGCCGTTGCCGTTGTTCGCGAAGCCGAGGGCATTCACCTCGTTCTCGTAGGAGCCGAGGGCGCCGACGATGTCCTGAACGGCCGGGTTGATCCGGTCGAGAACGGGGTCGCCGCTGAAGTCGTGGAAGACACCGGCCCGCGCCAGCTGGCCGAAGTTCCCCGATCCGTTCAGACTGATCACATCGGGCACCTTGTTCTTGACCAACAGGGTGCGGATGGCGGTGTCCGCATCGGGGACGGCGTTCTGGGTCACCCGGATGCCGGGATTCTCGGCCTCGAAATCGGCGATGATGCCGTCGAAGTCCGCGATGGCCTCGGACTTGAACTGGAAGAAATCGAGGGTGACGACGTCGCTCTGATCCGGGGCGCAGCCGCTGAGGGCGCCGAGCCCGAGCGTACCGGCCAGGAGAAGTGCCGCGGATCGCCGGAGCGTCCGCACCCTCCTCGACCGGTGGCGTCGCCGGGCGGGTGTCTGGTACGTCGTCGTATCCGTCATTGCGGGACTCCTTAGGCCGTCATGTCGCTGCATAAATCTTTCTACGGCAAAAAGAATAGGACGTCAACTCAGGGAATCTACCGCTGTCGTGGGGTGAAGAGTTCGCCAGGGCCAGAGCATTCATGCCACTATGGAATAAATGGCACCTCAGGGGGCAGATGTGACCACGGATGCGGCGTCGACAGTGAGCGAGACCTCCCGGGAACTCGCGCGAGCCGTGCTCATCCACGGCCCGATCTCCCGCAGCGACCTCGGCCGTCGCCTGGGACTGTCACCGGCCAGCCTGACGCGGTTGAGCAAACCGTTCCTCGATTGTGGCCTGTTCGTCGAGGGCAGCGAAGACCGCGACGGGACCGTCGGGCGCCCGGCCCGGCCCTTGGACGTCCGGGTGGATGCCAGTCGGTTCGTCGGCGTGAAACTCACCGGCGACGACGTCTTCGCCGTGCTCACCGACCTGCGAGCCAACGAGGTGGGTTCGGCCCGGCGGGAGCTCGCCGATCACACTGTCGGGCACGTTGTGGCCCGGATCGACGAGGTCGTGCGCGAGCTCGGCGGCCCGGACGGGCTGTCGGCGCTCGGCGTCTGCGTGGGTGGGCATGTCACCGACGCCCGGGTCGTGACCCGGGCGCCGTTCCTGGGCTGGCACGACGTGGACCTGGCCACGCGGCTCGAGCGACTGCTCGGAATTCCGGTCACGATCGAGAACGATGTCGTCGCGCTCACCTCAGCCGAGCAGTGGTTCGGAGCGGTCCGGGGTGCCCCGACCTTCGCGGTTCTGACCATCGGCGTCGGCGTCGGCTACGGACTGGTCGTCAACGACCAGGTGATCGTGACGGCCGACAGCGGCCTGGGCCTCGGTGGGCACATCCCGCTCGACCCGAACGGGCCGCTCTGCCCGGAAGGACACCGCGGCTGCTCGCAGGCAATGCTCACGAGCCAGAGCGTTTCTGCCCAGGTCAGCGTGGCCCTCGGCCGCGAGGTCGACTACGACGAGGTGCTCCGGCTCGCGGTGGAGGGGAACCGGGCTGCGGCATCCGTCGTCACCACCACCGGTCGCGGACTGGGCCGGTTGATCGCGGTGATCGCCAATATCGGGATGCTCGACACGATCGTGCTCTCCGGGGAGGGGATCGCACTGTGGGCGCTGGCATCCGAGGAGGTCATCGCCGCTGCCCGAGCCGACCGCGACCCGGATGCGACACCGCTGACAATCGTCGTCGACGACAGCGGGGTTTCCTCCTGGGCCCGCGGGGCCGCGGCTGTTGCCATCCAGCGCTCGCTCGGCCGATTGGCCGCTGCCGCCAGCGAATAGAATCGTCCATGCGCGCTGCGCGCTACGCGCCGCGCGAGTGGGAGGCTGCACATGCAATTCGGGATCTTCACCGTCGGTGACCTGACGGTCAACCCCACGACGGGCCACACCCCCACCGAGCACGAGCGGATCACGGCCATGGTCGCCATCGCCGAGAAGGCCGAAGAGGTCGGCCTCGACGTCTTCGCCGCCGGCGAGCACCACAACCCGCCCTTCGTGCCCTCGTCGCCGACGACGCTGCTCGGCTACATCGCCGCGAAGACCGAGCGCATCACCCTCTCCACGGCCACGACATTGATCACGACGAACGACCCGGTCAAGATCGCCGAAGACTTCGCCATGCTCCAGCACCTCTCCGGCGGGCGGGTCGACCTGATGCTCGGTCGCGGCAACACCGGCCCGGTCTACCCGTGGTTCGGCCAGGACGTGCGCCAGGGCATCCCGCTGGCGCTGGAGAACTACGCGTTGCTGCGCCGGTTGTGGCGCGAGGACGTCGTGGACTGGGAGGGCCAGTTCCGCACCCCGCTGCAGGGGTTCCAGTCGACGCCGCGCCCGCTCGACGAGGTGCCGCCGTTCGTCTGGCACGCCAGCATCCGCAGCCCGGAGATCGCCGAGCAGGCCGCGTTCTACGGTGACGGCTTCTTCGCCAACAACATCTTTTGGCCCAGGGAGCACTACCTCAAGCTGATCGGGCTCTACCGGGCCCGGTTCGAGCACTACGGCCACGGTCGAGCCGACCAGGCCATCGTGGGCCTCGGCGGGCAGGTCTTCATGCGCACGAACTCGCAGGACGCCGTCGACGAATTCCGGCCCTACTTCGACAACGCCCCGGTCTACGGCCACGGCCCGAGCCTTGAGGAGTTCACCGAGCAGACGCCGCTGACCGTCGGCAGCCCGCAGCAGATCATCGACCGCTACGCCGGCATGCGCGACTACTTCGGCGACTATCAGCGTCAGCTCTTCCTGATCGACCACGCCGGACTGCCGTTGAAAACCGTGCTCGATCAGCTCGAAATCCTCGGCGGCGAGGTGGTGCCCGTGCTCCGCACGGAGCTGGCCGTGAACCGGCCCGCCCACGTTCCCGACGCACCCACGCACGCCTCGCTGAAGGCCGACGCCGCGATAGGTCGGCTCGCGGCATCCGTCGCCCGCCCGTGACCTCTCCCCGGGAAGCAGACACCATGACCATCGCGCCGCCTCAGCACTCAATGGATGCCCGCCGCGCCTTCTTCGACGCCCGTCCCGCCGCGTCCGTGGCGGTCGACCTCTCGGTGCGAATCGGAAGCCTCACCCTCGCCAACCCGGTCATGCCGGCCTCGGGCTGCTTCGGGCCCTCGCTCGGACGCTTGATCCCGGTCGCCGAGCTTGGCGCCGTGGTCACCAAGACCGTGTTCGGCACCCCGCGCGGCGGCAACGCGGCGCACCGGGTGACCGAGCTCCGGGCCGGGATGGTCAACAGCGTCGGCATCCCGAGCCGCGGGGCCGCCGGCTACCTGGCGTCGCAACATCCGCTCTACCTGGCGCTCGGCGTGCCCGTGATCGTCAGCGTCGGCGGCCACCGTTCGAGCGAGTACGCCCCCGTCGTGCAGGGCCTGCGGGGCGCGGGCGACGCCTACGAGCTCAACGTTTCCTGTCCGAACCTCGACCGCCACGGCACCGACATCGGCTCCGATCCGGACGCCATCGGGAAGGTCGTGCATGCTGTGCGCCTGGAGACCGACAAGCCCCTGATCGTCAAGCTGCCGGTGCTCGTCTCCTCGATCGCGGACTGTGCCCAGGCCGCTGAGGCGGCCGGCGCCGATGCCGTCTGCGTGGCCAACTCGATCCCGGCGCTGCCGCTCACGGCCGCTACGCGAAGCCCCATTCTCGGCAACGTGATCGGCGGTCTGTCCGGCCCGAATATTCGCCCGATCGTGCTGCGCTTGGTCTGGCTGGCCTCCCGAGCGGTCGACATCCCGGTGGTCGCCTGCGGCGGGATCGAAACCGCGGACGACGCCCTCGACTACTTCTCGGTCGGCGCCCGGGCCGTGCAGGTCGGCACGGCCAGCTTCGGACGCCCGTTCGCCATGGTCGAAATCGTTCGCGCCCTGCAGGAGCGATGCGAGGGCGTCGCCGCGGCCGACGTCACCGAACTGATCGAATTGTGGAGCGCCCGATGACCGTCACGACCGCCCTCGCCGCCCTCGCCGCCCTGCGCCGCCAGCAGGAGTTCGCCGCGGCCGACGAGGCCGCGCTGGACGGCCTCATCGCGGTGCGCCCGCCCGAACGGATGCCTCGGCCCGACCCGGTCTGGGACGACGCCCGCGTTCTCGTGCACGAGGTCGTGGGAGAGCGGTACCGCCGGCTCGTGCTGGCCACCGACACCATTGCGACGACCGCCCTTGCCGGACAGTTCCTGATGATCACCGTGCCCCCCACCGGCGGGGAGCGCATCCTGCTCCCACGCCCGATGGCCATCCACCGCCGCCACCCCGACGAGGGCACCGTGGAGGTCATCTACGGCTCAGCCGGCCGCGGCACCACCGCGCTCACCGACGTACTCGTGGGCCAGAGCCTCCTGGTCACCGGCCCGCTGGGCCGCGGCTTCGAGTTCCCGGATGCCGCCCTCCCGACGAAGACTCGTCCAGAGGCGCCCCGCACGGCCCTGATGATCGGCCGCGGTGTCGGCGTCTGCGCCATCATGGGCTCGGTCGAAGACGCCGCCCGGCTCGGCATCGCCGCCACCGTCGTGCTCAGCGGGAGGTCGCCGGCGAACCTGATCGGCCTGGCCGACTGCGCCGAGCTGGGCGCCACGGTCATCCCCGTCACCGACGACGACGGCTCGAGCGCGCTGCCGGCGCTTGGCGAACGGCTGCGTGGGTTTTTCGACTGGGCCCCGCCCGACGTCATCCTCGTCTGCGGCGCCGGCGTTCTCGCCCGCCTCGCCGCCGATCTCGGCGCCGAGTGGGGCGCGCCGGTGCAGGTCTCGCTGGAGGCTCACATGGCCTGCGGCCTCGGCTACTGCCACGGATGCGCCGCGCCCGTCGCCACGGATCCCGCCGTCGAGGGCCCGCTGGTGTGCGTCGATGGCCCGGTGTTCGACGCCGTGCTGCCGGGCCGGGCCGCGGCCGGGCGCGGGAAACCAGCAGGCTGAACGTCTTCTGTTAGGCTTGAGGAGGCTCATCTTCGGACTGGCCACGCAGAATCACGCTCAGTACGGAGCAGACCGGCAGCGCGCTGGTCCTCGGTGGTGGTTTCCCAACTTGCCGGCAACATCCGCAGTTGGTGAATTTCTACTGGTGGCCAGCTCTCGCGCCCTTCTTCTCCGCGTCCAGCTCGCGCGCCATACGGGCAACCGAGTCTTCATCGCCAGAATGGCGAGAAGCAAAAACCAAAGGAGAGAACCCCCATATGGAGGGTCCAGAAATCACGTTCGCCGAAACCGTCATCGATAACGGTAAGTACGGCACACGCACCATCCGTTTCGAAACCGGGCGTCTCGCCCAGCAGGCGCAGGGCTCTGCTGCCGCCTACATCGACGAAGAGACCATGCTTCTCTCCGCCACGAGCGCCAGCAAGCAGCCGAAGGAGAACTTCGACTTCTTCCCCCTCACCATTGACGTCGAAGAGCGCATGTACGCCGCCGGACGCATCCCGGGCAGCTTCTTCCGTCGCGAAGGTCGCCCGTCGACCGAGGCCATCCTCACCTGCCGTCTGATCGACCGGCCGCTGCGCCCGTCCTTCGTCGACGGACTCCGCAACGAGATCCAGGTTGTCGTCACCGTTCTGGCCATCGCGCCGGATGAGTACTACGACGTGCTCGCGATCAACGCGGCCTCGATGTCGACCCAGCTCGCCGGCCTCCCCTTCTCGGGCCCGATCGGTGGCGTTCGCGTCGCCCTCATCCCCGACGAGAACGGCTCCGGCCAGTGGGTTGCCTTCCCGAAGCACTCGCAGATCGTCGACGCCGTGTTCAGCATGGTCGTCGCCGGTCGCGTGGTGACCGACGCCAACGGCGCGCAGGACGTCGCGATCATGATGATCGAGGCCGAAGCCACCGACAACGCCTGGGACCTCATCACGGGCGGCGCCATCAAGCCGAACGAAGAGGTCATCGCCGAGGGCATCGAAGCCTCGAAGCCCTTCATCAAGCAGCTCATCGAGGCACAGCAGAAGGTTGCCGCCTCGGCCGCCAAGCCGACCGGCGCCTACCCGGTGTTCCCGTCCTACCAGCCGGCCACCTACGACGCCGTCGCCGCTCTCGCGTACGACCAGTTGAAGGCCGTCTACCAGATCGCCGACAAGATCGAGCGCCAGAATGCGGATGACGCGCTCAAAGCATCCGTCAAGGAGGCCATCGCGGCCAAGGTCGCCGCCGGCGAACTCGACGCCAGCGCGAACAACCAGGTTTCCGCCGCGTACAAGTCGGTCACCAAGCTCGTCGTGCGCTCACGCGTTCTCAACGAGGGCATCCGCATCGACGGCCGTGGGCTCGCGGACATCCGCCCGCTCGACGCCGAGGTTGCCATCATCCCGCGCGTGCACGGTTCCGCGATCTTCCAGCGAGGCGAGACCCAGATCCTGGGTGTCACCACGCTGAACATGCTCAAGCTCGAGCAGACGATCGACTCCTTGAGCCCGGTCACCAAGAAGCGCTACATGCACAACTACAACTTCCCGCCCTACTCGACCGGCGAAACCGGCCGCGTCGGAACGCCGAAGCGCCGCGAGATCGGCCACGGAGCGCTCGCTGAGCGTGCCCTGGTCCCCGTGCTGCCGACGCGCGAGGAATTCCCCTACGCCATCCGTCAGGTCTCCGAGGCGCTCAGCTCCAACGGATCCACCTCGATGGGTTCCGTCTGTGCCTCGACCCTGTCACTGCTCAACGCCGGTGTGCCGCTGCGCGCACCCGTCGCCGGCATCGCCATGGGCCTCATCTCCGACACCGTTGACGGCAAGACCCGCTACGCGGCTCTCACCGACATCCTCGGCGCCGAAGATGCCCTCGGTGACATGGACTTCAAGGTCGCCGGCACGAGCGAGTTCGTCACCGCGATCCAGCTCGACACGAAGCTCGACGGCATCCCGGCATCCGTTCTCGCCGGCGCGCTCACCCAGGCCAAGGACGCTCGCGCGACCATCCTGGCCGTACTGAACGCCGCCATCGACCGTCCCGACGAGATGGCACCGACCGCGCCCCGCGTGATCAGCGTCCAGATCCCGGTCGACAAGATCGGCGAGCTGATCGGCCCGAAGGGCAAGATGATCAACTCGATCCAGGACCAGACCGGTGCCGACATTTCCATCGAGGAAGACGGCACGGTGTACATCGGCGCCGTTGACGGACCGTCGGCCGAGGCCGCTCGCGCCATGGTCAACGCCGTCGCGAACCCGACCAACCCGGAGATCGGCGAGCAGTTCCTCGGAACCGTCGTCAAGATCGCCGCGTTCGGCGCATTCGTCTCCCTGCTCCCCGGCAAGGACGGCCTGCTGCACATCAGTGAGGTGCGCAAGCTCGCCGGTGGCAAGCGGGTTGAGAACGTCGAAGACGTGCTCGGCGTGGGCCAGAAGGTCCTCGTGGAGATCACCAAGATTGACGACCGTGGCAAGCTCTCGCTCGCCCCGGTCCTCGACGAGTCGGCTGAGGCCGGCACCGAGGACGCACCGGTTCCGACCGAGGCGTAGTCCGCTGGGTCTACCGACAACCTCTCGCCAGGTTAGTCGGCTAGACGGAAAGCCCGTCCTGCTCCGGCAGGGCGGGCTTTTTGCAACCCGCGGTGCCGGCGGTCGAGCGTTCGGTGGTCGAGCGTTCGGTGGTCGAGCCGGTCGAGACCCGGTGCGCCAATCTCGAGAGTCGCTGCGGCATCCGCCCCCGTCGCTGACTGCGCAGAATCCCGTGAAACGCCGTTCGAACGGCCACCGGATGCGGCGTTTCGTGAATTCCTCCGACGATACGTAGCCGACGGAGTCCTCCGGGCGGGCCTCGCGCGACTCCGGTTCCTCCGCGGTGACTCCTAGCCCGCCGCGCAGCTGTCTCCGGCACCGTGCACGGTGGTGTGGTGTGGTGTGGTGTGGCGTGTCGGTCAGACCCGTTTGCCACAGAAACGCATCTATTTGAAAGTATTACAAGTTAGCGATATGATCAAACTGTGTCAGCGACCGGACTACCCATGGCCCAATTGAAGTCTGACCTCTTCAAAGCTCTCGGGCATCCGTTGCGGGTGCAGGTTCTGGAACAGCTGGTCGGCGGGGAACGCTCGGTCGGCAGCCTCGCCGAGGTGCTCGGCGCCGAACTGTCGAACCTGTCCCAGCAGCTGGGGGTCCTGCGCCGCGCCGGCGTAGTCGCCACCCGACGAGAGGGCAACACCATCTTCTATGGACTGCGGGACCCGGGTGTCGCCGAGCTCCTGGCCATCTCCAAACGGATGCTCGTCACCAGCCTTGAGGACTCCCACGCCCTGCTCCGCACCATCGAGCAGGGCTCGCCGTAGTCCGAGCCCTGGGCCCTGCTCCGGCCCCGACGACACCGGGCGCTAGCGTACGCGCCGCTAGAGGTCGTTGCCGGCGTAGGACTGGTTGAAGCTCTTGTTCACGAGGGGGAAGTCCGGCACGATCGTCTCGGACAGGGCCACCGGCAGCGCGGGCCAATTGAAGTAGGACGGGTCGACGACCTTCAGCCGCGTGACGGTGCCGTCTGGCCCCAGTTCGACCCGGTGGCAGATGGTTCCGCGCCAGCCCTCGACGAGGGCAAGGCCGCTCGCCGCATCCGTCGTCGCCGCATCCGTCGTCGTCACCGCCGGAGACGACGCCGCGGCCGCACCGCCACGGTGTGCGCCCAGTCGGGCGATGAGGTCGATCGCCACCGCAATGGACACCTCGAACTCGCCCGCGCGCACCCGGTAGCGGCTGAGCACGTCGCCGCCGGTGTCGGTGACCACATGGAAGTGCTCACCCAGATCGACGAAGGGATGGTCGCGGCGGGCGTCGGCGTCGACGCCGGATGCCCGCGCCACATAGCCCAGCGTGCCCATGGCCTCGGCCTGGCTGGTGGGCAGCGGGGCCGTGCCAGTGAACCGGTCCCGCACGATCGCGTGCCCGAGGGTGATCGCGATGATCTCCTGAACGTCGGCTGCGACGCCGCGGAGGGCGGCGGAATCCGGCAGAGCGAGAACCCGTACCCCGCCCACGGACAGCGCCCCGCGCAGGAAGCGGTGGCCGGTGACGGTCTTGTTGATACGCAGTAGTGTTTCGCGGAGCCGCTGAGTGTGCGAGTTCACGACGCCGAACCCCACGTCGTTGGCCAGCGAACCGAGGTCGGAGACGTGGTTGTAGAGGCGTTCGAGTTCGAGCAGCAGGGCGCGCAGCAGGCGGTCGGGCTCGGAGATCTCGATGCCGGAGGCCGCCTCGATCGCCATCGTGTAGGCCAGCGTGTGGCCGATGACGGTGTCGCCGGCGATCTGCTCGGCCATCTCGATGCCATCCGCAGGCAGACGACCCTCGAAGAGCCGCTCGACGCCGCGGTGCATGTACCACTGGCGGGCTTCCATCCGCACGATGGTCTCGCCGACCACGGAGAAACGGAAGTGGCCGGGGTCGATGATTCCGGCGTGGATGGGGCCTACGGCGATCTCGTAGACCCCGGGGCCCTCGACCTCCACGAACGGGAACGACTCGACGTCGGGTTCGAATTCGGGGGTGGCCGTGGCGTCCTTCCGCATCGGGTACCAGCCGCGGGGCCAGTGGCCGTGGCGCACCAACCGGTGGGGTTGAGGGTGGTTCGCCGGCCGCACGCCGAACAGGTCGCGGGTGCCGCGCTCGAAGTTGCCGGCCGGGAACGAGAGGTCGGCCAGACTCGGAATCCAGGCGTCGTCATAGGGGACGGGCACGATGAGGTCGATCTGGCGCCGGGGGAAGACGGCGACGAAGGAGTAGACCACGCGCAGCCGGTCGCCGTCGTCGTGGCATGCGACCAGCGCGAGCCGGTTTCCATCGGTCAGCAAGGCGGCGGCTTCGCCCCGGAGTTCGTCGCGGGTGAGCGTGCGCACCTCCGGGGTTGCGGCTCGAACCGGATTCGGGGTCGTCATTGGATTCCTCCCAGAACCTCGGCTGCACGCGTCAGGAGTGTGCCGACCGGGTCCGCTATGAAGGCCACCACCGCGGTGGTGCCCAGGGCGAGGATCAGCGGCAGCATCGGCCCGTGCCCCGATCGGTCCGGCACGAGGGGGTCGTCCGGGTGCGGCGCGGCGTCCGCCAGGGTGACGGATGCGCTCGGAATGGAGACCGGGACGGCTCCGGTGACGGATGCCGCGGCCCCCGCAGCCGGGACGGCCGCAGCCGGGACAGCCGGGACGGCCGGGACGGCCGTGGCCGCAGGCGCCCCGATCGTCATGGCCACCGTCAACCGGGTGAGGCTGGCGAAGATGACGAGCAGCAGTACCAGGGCGATGCCGACCACCACGCCCAGGCCGGTGGAAAAGCCGGCCACGATGATGCCGACCTCGGAAAAGAAGATGCTGAACGGGGGGAACCCGATCAGAGCGGCCATAGCGATCAGCCAGGGCACGGCCAGCCCCGGCCGCCGCACGAGCAGGGCGCGCACGTCGTCGATCTTCGGGGTGCCCTCGACCTCGAGGATGCGGCCCGAGATCACGAACAGGGTGGCCTTGGTCAGCCCGTGGCCGAGCACGTACAGCAGCACGGCCGGCAGGGCCGCCGCGCCGATGGCCGCGCCGATGGCCATCATTCCCATGTGCTCGATGCTGGAGTAGGCCAGCATCCGTTTGAAGTCGCGCTGGCGGATCAGGAGTGCCGCCGCTACGAAGAGGGAGAGCAACCCGCCGACGCTGAGCATGATGCGCAGGAAGTCCGGCCCGATCACGGCGTCGGTGATGGTCTGGATGCGCAGGATCGCGTAGAGGGCGACCGCGAGCAGGACGCCGGACATGAGCCCGGAGACGGGTGCCGGCGCCTGGCTGTGCGCGTCGGGCAGCCAGCTATGCATGGGGGCGAGCCCGGCCTTGGTGGCGAAGCCGAGCACGGCGAGGGCGCCGCCGGCGCGGATCAGCGCGGGGTCGAGTGGCAGGCCGGCCTGGCTGAGCACGAGCCAGGACAGGGTTGCCTCGCCCGTGCCGCGCGAGGCGGCATAGATGAGCACGATGCCGAGCAGGGCGATGGCCACGCCGACGGAGCCGAGGATGACGTACTTCCAGGCGGCTTCCAGCGATCGAGGGGTGCGGTGGTGGCCGACCAGGAAGGCCGTGGCGATGGTGGTGGCCTCGACGGCGGCCCACATCAGGCCGATGTTGTCGGCGAGCACCGCGAGGCTCATCGCGGCCAGGAAGATCGAGATCAGGGCGTCGTAGGAGCCGGCGAACCGCGCGGGCTCGGCCGTGGCGTGGCCGAGCCCTCCCCAGGTGGAGACGAGCCCGACGGCGCCGACCACGGTGAGCATGTAGGCGCTCAGCGCGTCCGCGCGGAGCAGCCCGCCGCCCAGTGTGGGAACTTCGTCCGCGAGCACGACGCTCACCAGGAGCAGGCCCGAGATGAGCACGGCGACGCTGGAGGCGATGGGGCTGAGCCGGCGCAGCGCGGGGGAGGGCACGCCGAGGCTCAGTACGGCGAGGAGGGCCGGAATGGCCAGAGGGGTCCAGAGGGCGAATGACATCAGTCGTGCAACTTTCTGAGCTGATCGATCTCGGTGTTGCCGAACTTGGTGCGCATACGGCCGGCGAAGACGTAGAGGATGACGACGACCAGTAGCACGTCGAGGGAGATGCCGAGCTCGAGGAACAGCGGCACACCACCCGAGGTCAGGAACGCAACGGTGGCGATGCCGTTGTCGAGCACGAGGAAGCCGATCAGCTGTGACCCGGCCTGCCGGCGGGTGACCAGCAGCAGGAAACCGATCAGCACCATGGCCAGGCCGATCGGAGCCGCGTGGGCCGAGATGCTGATGTCGCCGGCGAGCACCCGACTGGCCACGACGTAGCTGAGGATGGTCAGAAGAGCCACGGTCAGCAGGGCCGCCGTCGGGTTGAGGCGCGGCGCCTCATCCGTTCGCGTGGTGGCGTGGGTCTCGCGGGCGAGCACCCACGGCAGGCCCATACCCTTGACCAGCAGCACGAGCAACGAGACCAGGATCACCTCGACCTCGCCCTCCTCCAGGCCGATCACGGCGACCAGCGCGGCCAGCGCGAAGCCCTGCACGCTGAGCAGCCGGATCGACGCCAGCAGCGAGTGCCGCCAGACCATCAGGGCGCTGGTGAGCAGCAGGGTGCCGGTGCAGAGACCGATCAGCTGCGGGTAAATGGTGGTGAACACGGATGCTCCTAAGCGACCAGGTAGGAAGCGGTGACGGCCAGCAGGCCCAGGGCGAACGACCCCGCCAGCAGCTCGGGAACGCGGAACAGGCGCGCCTTGGCCAGGAAGACCTCACCCACGCTGAGCACAACGCCCAGCAGCAGGATTTTCACGGTGACGGTGCCCACGCCGACTATCACGCCGGGCACCGAGAAGTCGGTCATGATTCCCCACGGCACGATCAGGTTGCTGAGCAGGCCGAGCAGGGCGGCCAGCTTGAGCCAGGAGCCGAGTTCGAGCCAGACCAGATCGCGGCCGGAGGCCT
Organism: Cryobacterium sp. TMT2-42-4; assembly: GCF_004402645.1. NCBI lineage: Bacteria > Bacillati > Actinomycetota > Actinomycetes > Micrococcales > Microbacteriaceae > Cryobacterium > Cryobacterium sp. TMT2-42-4. The sequence continues at coordinate 84,761 of NZ_SOFT01000048.1, read as the reverse complement.
CGAGCACCATGGCCTCGTGCAGCATGGTCACTTCGAGGTGGGTCGACGGGTTGTCGACCGGCAGACGGCTGGTCTCGGCCATGATGGCGATGGCCAGGGCGACCATGGCCAGCAGGCTGACCGGGGAGATGATCACGGCCGGATTCAGGAGCCGGGTCTCCACGATCAGCGAGAGGGTGGAGGTGCCGGCCGGGATGGAGAGCGCGTAGACCGCGAGCAGCAGGGTCGGCTCGACCAGAGCGGCGACGGTCATGTGACGGCTGGAACCCATTCCGCCGAACGCGGTGCCGGCGTCGAGGCCGACCAGGGCCAGAGCCACCACGCCGATCAGCATGATGGAGACGATCACGAACAGGTCGCTGGGGATGAGCGGCAGCGGCAGGGTGCCGACCAGCGGCAGGAGTGCGCAGAGCAGCAGGCTGGAGACCAGGAGGGTGACCGGACCGGCCGCGAGCATCCAGCTGCTGTCGGCGGCGCGGACCGGGTTCTTCGCCAGGAGCTTGCGCACATCGCGCCACGGCTGCCAGATGCCGGAACCGGCCCGGCCTTCGAGGAGGGCCCGCACCTGGCGGATCACGCCGATCAGGAGGGGGGCGAGGAACACGAACAGCGCCAGCTGGACCAGGGCGATGATGATCGCCGCGGCGCCGGTCACAGGGACACCACGATCAGAACGCAAAGCAGGGCGACGAAGGAATAGGACAGGTAGCGATGGATGCTGCCGTTCTGCGCTCGTCGGGCCAGAATGCCGAAGCGTTGCATGAGGTTCAGCAGCGGGCGGTAGAGCCGGGTCTCGACCACGTCGGACACGGTCTGTTCCACGTGCACGCGTTCCACCAGGTAGCGGGATTCACCCACGTGGGTGACCTCCACGTCGCGGGTGGGCCGGAGCACGTCGTCGAAGACGCGCACCAGCGGCTCGGCATACGAGGTGGCCGTGTACTGCATCCGCGGCCGCAGCCGTGACCCGCCGCCGGCCCAGGGGAGCGGCGAGGTGCGGGTGGGGTGTCGTCGGGCGGAAACGAACAGCGTGATCAGCACGGGCACGAGCAGCAGGGCGGCCAGCACGACGAAGGTGGTGGGGTCGAGTACGGCGTCGATGCCGCGGGCGTCCACGCCGGCGAGGCCGATGGTGCGCACGTCGGGGGTGAACGCCGGGCCCACGGCCGAGCCGATGGCCACGGCGAGCGGGCCGGGTATCAGGCCGAGCCCGACCACGAGGAGGGCGCCGAGCACGAGCGGGATGCGCATGATGACGGGCACCTCGACGGCCAGTGCGGCCTTCCGGGAGCGCGGGCGGGCCAGGAAGGCGATCCCGTAGGCCTTGACGAAGGTGAGCAGGGCCAGCCCGGCGGTCAGGGCGATCACGGCGACCGCGAGTGGCATGGCCACGGATGCCGCGACGGAGACGACTTCCCCGTCGACCCGAGAACCGTGGATCAGAGCCTGCAGCAGCATCCACTCGGCGACGAACCCGCTCGTGACGGGCAGGGCCGCGGCGCCCATGGCGGCCCCGCCGAACGCGGCGGCGGTCCAGGGCATCCGGCTGCCGAGGCCGCCGAGCCGGTCGAGGTTCATCTCGCCGGCCGCGCGGGCCACGGCCCCGGCCCCGAGGAACAGGGTGGACTTGAACGCGGCGTGGCTGAGCATCAGCAGCAGGGCGGCGACCAGGGCCGCGTCGGCCGCGGCCGCGGCGTTGTCGGCGCGCAGCAAAACGGATGCCCCGAGCCCCAGGAACACCAGCCCCATGTTCTCGGTCGTGGAGTAGGCCAGCAGCACCTTGAGGTTGCTCGCCACGGAGGCCTGCAGAATCCCGTAGAGCGCGGACACCCCGCCGAGCACCATGATCAGCACTCCCCACCAGGCCGGGCCGTTCGGCAGCAGCCGCACGACGACGAGGAGGGCGCCGTAGACGCCGATGTTGACCATCGCGCCACTCATCGCGGCGGCGACGTGGCCGGGGGCCTCGGGCAGCACCCGCGGAACCCAGACGTGCAGGGGCACGAGCTCCGCCTTGCCGCCGAAGCCGAGCAGCAGCAGCAGGAACGCCACGCTGGCCTGCCAGGTGAAGGGATCGATGGTGGCGAGGTCGGCGAACCCGGTGCCGCCGGCCAGACCGGCGAGCATGGCGAAGCCGGCCAGCACGAAGAAGAAGCTCAGCTGCGACATCGCCGAATACCAGACCAGGGCGGAGGCGACCGTGCCGCGGGTGGCGTGGTGGGCCAGCAGCAGCGCCGTGGAGCCGAGCGTCATGATCTCCCAGAACAGCAGGAACGACACCACATCGGTTGCGGCCGGCACCAGCTGCATGCCGGAGAGGAACACGGCCATCGACAGCCACGAGGTGCGCGAGGCCGAGGCCACGCGGGCCGAGCCGATCCCGAACAGGGAGGCGAGCACGCCGACGACGGAGACGACCACCATCACCAGTCCGCCGAGGCGGTCGGGGGAGAGCACGAGCGGGTCCATCGGCAGGGCGGTGGGGATGCTCAGCGACCCGGTGCCGCCGGAGAGCGCGATCGCACCGGTGACGACGCCGGCCACGGCGAGCAGGGTGCAGACGGATCCGCTGACCCGCGAGCGCCAGGACGCGGGTGTGAGCAGCGCCGCGGCGACGGCGACCACGAGCAGCAGGGCTTGGCCGATCATGCCGGCTTCGAGGGCGGTCATCGACCGGTCATCCGGCGCAGTGCTTCGACGATGACGGCCGGCTCGGGCGGGTTGCCCGGCACGGACAGGTCGACGTGCACGAAGTCCGACACCGGCCCGGCCACGCCGTAACCTTCGGCGAAGACACCGCCGGTGATGGCGCAGTCGCCGACCGCGATCACGAAGCGGGGGGTCGGCGTGGCGTCAATGGTTCGGCGCATCGGCTCGATCAGGTTCCGGGTCACGGCGCCCGTGATCACGAGCAGGTCGGCGTGACGCGGCGACGCGACCAGACGGATGCCGTATCGTTCGACGTCGTAGACCGGGCCGAACGCGCTCTGCACCTCCATCGCGCAGTCGTTGCAGCTGCCGGCGTTGATGAAGCGCACCTGCACGCTGCCGCCGAAGACCTCGGCGCCGGGGAATAGGGCCGGGGCCGGTGGGGCCGCCTCGGCGATGCGGCCACCGGTTCGGATGAGGTTCAGGAGTCGTGTGACGCTCAACTCAGGCTCCGCGTGGCACGATACATCATTACTTCTTTATATACCTATATAATGAATTTATCAAATAGATTCGGGTCATTCTTCGGGCCAGGGCGCGCTCAAGGAGTCCACGGCTTCCTGGGTGTACTCGATTACCGCGGTGAGGAGCTGCTCCATCGAGGTGGACCGCAGCAGCTCGATCTGGTCCAGCGGGCCCAGCGGGGCGATACCGGCGATCTGCCAGGCGGCCGCCGTCGGATCCCGGGACAGCTCCACCGTCGAGGGCCAGAGCTGGTCGGCGAATTCGCTCGCGAGGGCCAGGGCGCGTCGTACGGCCTGCTCGGCCCGTTCCCGCAGCGGCAGCAGGTCGTCGTCCCAGTCCAGCTCGGCAAGGTCGCGCACCGTGGCCTGGGGGTGCGGGTCCTCGGTCAGCCAGTCGATGACCTCGACCCGGCGTTCGCCCTGGGCGGTCACCCCGACGAATCCCTCGGCGGCCTCGAGTTCGGTGATCTGGGCCACGGTCCCGTAGTGGAACCGCCGCTCGCCGCCGCCGACCTCCTGGCCGCGTTCGATCAGCACCACGCCGAACTCGGCCGGCTCCTCCTTGAGGATGCGCGACAGCATGACCAGGTAGCGGTCCTCGAACACCCGCAGCTGCAGCGGCATATAGGGGAACAGCACCGACCCGAGCGGGAACATCGGCAGGGACGTCACCGGCAGCGCGGTCATGGGCGGGGGTGCTCCAGCAGTGGGGTGACCCGGTAGGGGATCAGCTCGCCCATGGCCAGGGACGTCTCGGTGCGATCGACACCCTCGCAGGCGAGGATGGTGCCGTCGATGCGGAACAGGTCGTCGGCATCCGCGCAGACCACGCGCACCAGAATGTCGGTCGCCCCGCTCATGCCGTGCGCCTGCACGATTTCCGGAATGCGGGCGAGCTCGGCCACGATCTGGGCGAGGCGTTTCTGCTGCACGTGCACCTCGATGAAGGCCGTCAGCGGATAGCCCAGCGCGACCGGGTTGATGCGGCGGTCGAAGGAGAGGAACGCGTTCGACTCCTCGAGCCTGGCCATGCGCGCCTGCACCGTGTTGCGGGAGAGGCGCAGCTGCTGGGCGAGCGCCACGAACGTGCTGCGCGGATCGGCGCACAGAGCGCGGAGCAACTGTAAGTCGACTTTGTCCAGACTGTGCATACTGCTCGACGGTAGCAGGCAGGGTGCCCCATGAATAGGGCAAATTGCTCAAAATTTATTGTCATGGTTGTGCTCCATGTCGCGGAATCGTACGCTCTCAACAACTTCGGCAACGACGCTGGGAGCGCATCTGATGCACACTGTCCACACCGGGGAGACCCCCGACACTCTTCTGCAGCTGCTGAGCCCCGAGGGGATGCGGCTGGCCGACGCCGATCTGGATCCCTGGGTCGCGGAGGTGACCGGGGCCGACCTCGCGGCGCTGTACCAGGAGATGGTGGTGGTGCGCCGCATCGACGCCGAGGCCACGGCGCTGCAGCGTCAGGGAGAGCTGGGGCTCTGGCCGCCGTTGCTCGGCCAGGAGGCCGCGCAGATCGGCTCGGGCCGCGCGCTCCGCGCCGACGACTTCGTCTTCTCCAGTTACCGTGAGAACGCCGTCGCCTGGTGCCGGGGCGTAGCGCCCACCGACATCCTCCGGGTGTGGCGCGGCACCGCGCAATCCGGCTGGGATCCGCTGGTGTACCGAATGGCGACGCCCAGCATCATCATCGGGGCGCAGACCCTGCACGCCACGGGCTGGGCGATGGGAGCCCGGTTCGACGGCGCGGACTCGGTGGCCGTGGCCTACTTCGGCGACGGCGCGACCAGCGAGGGCGACGTCAGCGAGGCGCTCGTGTTCGCGGCGAGCTTTCAGGCACCGGTGGTCTTCTTCTGCCAGAACAACCACTGGGCCATCTCCGAGCCGGTCGGACTGCAGACCCGCTTCGGCATCGCCGGCCGGGCCCCCGGGTTCGGCATTCCCAGCCTCCGAATCGACGGCAACGACATCCTGGCCGTGATGGCCGCGACCCGGCTGGCCCTGAACCGCGCCCGCACCGGGGGAGGCCCCACCTTCATCGAAGCCGTCACCTACCGGATGGGCCCGCACACGACCGCGGACGACCCCACTCGCTACCGGCCCGCGGCCGAACTCGAGGAGTGGGCGAAGAAAGACCCGATCCTGCGACTGCGACGGCTGCTCGATTCTCTCGGCCTGTTCACCCCCGAGCTGGAGTCCGAGACCCAGGCTCTGGCCGACGCCACGGCCGCCGAGCTGCGCGCCGGCTGCATCGGCCTGCCTGACCCGGAGCCGTTGACCGTGCTCGCCAACGTCTACGCCACCCCGCATGCCGGGGTCGACCGCCAGCGCGCGGAGTACGCGGCCTACCTGGCGAGCTTCGAGCCGACCGGAGGGAAGGTCTGATGTCAATCGAAACCATCCGGAGTGCACCGGCTGCACCCGCGAACGGCGCGACGCCGGTGCCTGTGACGCCGGTGCCTGTGACGCCCGTTCCTGTGACGCCGGTGCCGCCGATCGAGGCGGCGCTGACGGAGACGAAGACCCTGACCCTGGCCAAGGCGATCAACGCCGGGCTGCGCCAATCCATGCTCGACGACCCGAAGGTGGTGCTCCTCGGCGAGGATATCGGCGCCCTCGGCGGCGTGTTCCGGGTGACCAGCGACCTGCTCGCCGAGTTCGGGCCGAACCGGGTCGTCGACACCCCACTGGCCGAGTCCGCCATCATCGGCACCGCGGTGGGGCTGGCGTACCGCGGCTACCGCCCGGTCTGCGAGATCCAGTTCGACGGCTTCATCTTCCCCGGATTCGACCAGATCGTCAGCCAGGTGGCCCGGTTCCACTACCGCACCCAGGGGGCCCTGCGCATGCCCATCACCATCCGGGTGCCGTTCGGCGGCGGCATCGGCGCCGCCGAGCACCACTCCGAATCGCCCGAGGCCTACTTCACGCACACCTCGGGCCTGCGCGTGATCGCGGTCTCGAACCCGCAGGACGCCTACAGCCTGATCCGCCAGGCGATCGCCTCCGACGACCCGGTCCTCTTCTTCGAGCCCAAACGCCGCTACCACGCTGCCGGCCCGGTGACCCCGCAACTCGGCGAGCCCTTCGAGAGTGCCCGGGTCGTGGCCGCCGGCACCGACGTCACGCTGCTTGCCTACGGAGCGCTGGTGTCCACGGCGACGGATGCCGCGCTCGCCGCCGCCGACGAGGGCATCTCGGTCGAGGTCATCGACCTGCGCTCGCTCTCGCCGATCGACTACGCCGCCGTCGAGGCATCCGTTCGCAAAACGGGCCGGCTCGTCGTCACTCACGAGGCCTCCCGCTCGGGTGGGCTGGGTGGCGAGATCATCGCCGAGGTCACCGAGCGCTGCTTCGACTACCTTGAGGCTTCACCGGTGCGGGTCACGGGCTTCGACATCCCGTACCCGGCGGCGAAGTTGGAGAGCCACCACCTGCCCGACCTCGACCGCATGCTCGATGGCGTCGACCGAGTGCTGGGACGACGACGATGATCAAGGTTTTCAGGTTGCCCGACCTCGGCGAGGGGCTGACCGAATCGGAGATCGTTGCCTGGCGGGTCGCGCCCGGCGACACGGTGACGCTCAACCAGCTCATCGCCGAGGTCGAGACGGCCAAGGCCGTCGTCGAGTTGCCGTCGCCCTTCGCGGGTGTGGTCGCCGAACTCCACCAGCAGCCCGGCACCACCGTGCACGTGGGCGACCCGATCGTCTCCTTCGAGGTCGCCGGCGCCGCGCCTCCCTCAATTCCTTCAACCGCTCCTCCCGCCGATGCGGCTCCCTCTGCTCCCTCTGCTCCTGCTGCTCCTTCGGCTCCTGCCGGCGAGCCCGAACGGCTGGCCGTGCTCGTGGGGTACGGCGCCGCGGTCGAGCGTGGCGGGCGGCCGCAGCGACGAGCCCGCGCGGGGGCGACGGATGCGCCGGGCCGGGCCGGGGTCTCTACTCCGGCAGCAACGTCGACGCCGGCAGCAACGTCGACGCCGGCCGCAACGTCGACGCCGGCCGCAACGTCCACGCCGGCCGCAACTTCGGCCGCGTCACCCGCGACTCGGGAGATGCCGGCTACCGGGGAGCGCCCGCGGTCCACGCCGCCGGTGCGCGCGCTGGCTCGCACACTGGGCGTCGACCTGACCCAGGTGACCGGGACCGGTCCGACGGGCCTCATCATTCGGGAGGACGTGGCGGCGTACGCCGCCCCCGCAGCCCTCGGCGTCTGCCACACACCGCACGAGCCGGGACTCGAGCTCGGACGCGCCGAACCGGAGGACCGGCCCCCGGCATCCGTGCCCCGTGCCCGGGAAACCCGCAGCCCGATCCGGAGCGTGCGCAAGCAGACCGCCGCCGCCATGGTGCAGAGCGCCTTCACCGCGCCGCACGCCACGGAGTTCCTGACCGTGGATGTGACGCCGACGATCGAGTTGATCGACGCGCTGAAACGCGACCGGGGGTTCGCCGACGCGCGCATCGGCGTCCTTGCCGTGGTCGCGAAGGCGCTCTGCCTCGCCGTCGCCCGCACGCCCGAGGTCAACACCCGCTGGGACGAGGCGGCCGGCGAGATCGTTCAGTTCCACTACGTGAACCTCGGCATCGCCGCCGCCACGCCGCGCGGGCTGATCGTGCCCAGCATCCCGGATGCCGACCGGCTGGCTCTCGCCGACCTCGCCGCGGCGCTCGCCGCACTGACCAGCACCGCCCGGGCGGGAGCGACCAGCCCGGCCGCCCTGCACGGCGGCACGATCTCGATCACCAACATTGGCTCGTTCGGCATCGATGCGGGCACGCCGATCCTGCCTCCGGGGGAGGCCGTGATCCTCGCGCTGGGAGCGATCGCGCCGCGGCCGTGGGAGTATCGCGGCGAGGTCGCGCTGCGGCAGGTGGTCACTCTCAGCGTCGCCTTCGACCACCGTCTCGTCGACGGCGAGCAGGCGGCCCGGTTCCTGACCGACGTCGCCGGCATTCTCGCCAACCCCGCGCGCGCCCTCGCCCTCCTGTAGGAGTCAGTGGTCAGTCCCTGACGAATTCGACGGAGATCGTGCTCCCACACCCCGAAATGCGGGTAAACCGGGCATTTTTCCAAAAATCTCCGTCGAATTGGTTCGCAGCCTGCGGGAGCCGGCCGGCAACGGATGCTCCCGAGCGCGCCTTGACGGGGTTCGGACCGCGCAGCAGAGTGGGGGGATGAAATCACCGGGCACCCTCCTCACCCCTCTCGACACCGAGTCCGTGCTCTCCGGCGGTGCCTTCGTCCACCTCGACGGCGCCCTGCACGGCTCGTTCACGACCCGGGACTTCGCCTCGGCTGTGCGCCTGGTCGACCAGGTTGCCAAGGCGGCGGATGCGATGAATCACCACCCCGACGTGCGGCTCGGCTACGGCCGCGTCGGCTTCCGCCTTTCGTCCCACGACGCCGGCGGCGTGACCGACCGTGACCTGCGGCTTGCGCTGCGCATCCAGGAACTCGCGGCTGCGCAGGGCGCCGACCGTGCGCCGGTGCGGCCGGCCCGCTACGACGTGGCGATCGACTGCACCGACGCCGAAGCGATCCGGCCGTTCTGGCGGGTGGGTCTCGGCTACGTGGAGGTCGACAGCGAGGGCGAGATCGAACTCGTCGATCCACACGACCAGGGACCGCGGGTCTGGTTCCAGACGATGGCTATCGCGCGCACCGAGCGCAACCGCATCCACCTCGACGTGTATCTGCCCACGATCGACGCCGAGTCCCGGGTGCAGGACGTCATCGCCGCCGGCGGCGATCTCCTCACCGACGAGCACGCCCCCGACTGGTGGGTCCTGGCCGACCCCGAGGGCAACGAGCTCTGCGTCTGCACCACCGTCTCCTGAGCCGGTGACGGATTCGTCTGATGGCTCGTCGACGGATGCCCGGCTCACGCCGGCGCGAGCCCGCCGCCCGCGAGCCCGCCGCCCGCGAGCCCCCCGGCCCCGAGCGCCGCGAGCGCCATCTCCTCGAGCAGCGGCCGCACCTTGCCGCTCGGCGACGCCGGCAGCGTGTGCGGGGTCGAGTTCAGTAGTCCGAACGTCGCCTGGGCACGGATGCGCAGCAGCGGCGCATCAACCTCGGGGTGCACCTGCCCGAGCACGCGCACCCACAGCTCCACGTAGGTGCGTTGCAGGGCGCGCACCTGGTGCCGGTCTGGGGCGGCGAGGCTGTCCAGGTCCCGGTCCTGCACACGGATGACGTTCGGATGCGAGAGGGCGAAGTCCGTGTGGAAGCGCACCAGCGCGTGGAGTGCGCCCGCGGCATCCGGAGCGCCGGCGACCACGGCCTGCCCGCCCGCCACCAGCGTCTCGCTGACCTCCACCAGCAGCGCGGCCAGCACGGCCGGCTTACCGCTGAAGTGCCGGTAGACGGCCGGCCCGCTCACGCCGACGGCCGCGCCGAGGTCCTCGATCGAGACCCCGTTGTAGCCCGACCGGGCGAACAGCGTGGCGGCGGCCCCGAGCAGGGCCTGCCGCCGGTCGGCCTTGGCCTGGCTCCGAGCCGTCGGCGACGACGGGAGGACTCCCATTCGATGCTCCGTTCACGCGGAAACTCTGGACAACTCAGTTAGGAACCGCTAACGTGATTTTCGGTTAGTGCACGCTAACTGTACCGGCTGAACACTCAAGCGGGAAAGCGGGAAGTCGTCGATGGAGACACTCGCGAGTCTGATCGACTCGACCAGTCCGGCCTTCGACGCGAACGCCACCGCCCACCGCGAGCTCGTCGCCGATCTGCGCCGCCGTCTCGCCGTCGTCGCCCTCGGCGGTCCCGAGGCCTCCCGCCAGCGCCACCTCGCCCGTGGCAAACTGCTGCCGCGCGAACGCATCGACCGGCTGCTGGATGCCGGCAGCCCCTTCCTCGAGATCGCACCCCTGGCCGCCACCGGCCTCTACGGCGACGACAGCCCCGGTGCCGGCCTGATCGCCGGGATCGGGCTGATCCACGGCCGCCACGTGCTCGTCATCTCCAACGACGCCACCGTCAAGGGCGGAACCTACTATCCGATGACGGTCAAGAAGCACCTCCGGGCGCAGGAGATCGCATTCGAGAACCGGCTCCCGTGCGTCTACCTGGTCGATTCGGGCGGGGCCTTCCTGCCGCTGCAGGACGAGGTCTTCCCCGACCGTGACCACTTCGGCCGCATCTTCTACAACCAGGCCCGGATGTCGGCGGCCAAGATCCCGCAGATCGCCGCCGTGCTGGGATCCTGCACCGCGGGCGGCGCCTACGTGCCGGCGATGAGCGACGAAACCGTGATCGTACGGAATCAGGGAACCATCTTCCTCGGCGGCCCGCCGCTGGTGAAGGCGGCGATCGGCGAAATCGTCACGGCCGAGGAGCTCGGCGGCGGTGACCTTCATGCCCGCACCTCCGGGGTGACCGACCACCTCGCCGAGGACGACGAGCACGCACTCCAGATCGTGCGGGACATCGTGCGCTACCTGCCCGCGCCTCCGCCGCCGGCCTGGCCGAGGATGCCGGCCGTCGACCCCGTCGCCGACCCGGCCGAGCTCTACGGCGCGGTGCCGACCGACCCGCAGGGCCGCTACGACGTGCACGAGGTGATCATGCGGCTGGTTGACGGCAGCGAGTTCCATGAGTTCAAGAAGGAGTACGGTACGACCCTGGTCACCGGCTTCGCGCATCTGCATGGCCATCCGGTCGGCATCATCGCCAACAACGGTGTGCTGTTCTCCGAATCCGCCCTCAAAGGTGCACACTTCATCGAGCTGTGCGACCAGCGCGGCATCCCGCTGCTGTTCCTGCAGAACATCTCCGGTTTTATGGTCGGCCGCGACTATGAGGCCGGCGGCATCGCCAAGAACGGCGCGAAAATGGTCACCGCCGTCGCCACCGCGCGCGTGCCCAAGCTCACGGTCGTGATCGGCGGGTCGTTCGGCGCCGGCAACTATTCGATGTGCGGCCGCGCCTACTCGCCCCGCTTCCTCTGGATGTGGCCGAACAGCCGCATCTCCGTGATGGGCGGCCCGCAGGCCGCATCCGTTCTCGTCACCGTCAAACGCGAGCAGCGGGAGAAGGCCGGCCTGCCCTGGTCGACGGATGCCGCGGAGGAGGTCACCGCGCCCGTCACCGCCCAGTACGAGCGGCAGGGCAGCCCCTACTATTCGACCGCCCGGCTCTGGGACGACGGGGTGATCGACCCGGCCGACACCCGCACCGTGCTGGGCCTGGCCCTCGACGTTGTTTCCGGGCCACCCCTGCCCGACACCGCCTTCGGCCTCTTCCGGATGTGAGGCGCATCATGACACCGAACGCACCGACACCGAACGCACCGACACCGAACGCACCGACACCGAACGCACCGACACCGAACGCATCGACACCGTCCTCGACACCCTTCGAGACCGTGCTGGTCGCCAATCGCGGCGAGATCGCCTGCCGCATCATCCGCACCCTGCGCACGATGGGCATCCGTTCGGTGGCCGTCTACAGCGATGCCGACCGTGATGCGCTGCACGTGAGTCTCGCGGATGCCGCGGTGCGCCTCGGCCCGGCCGCGCCTCAGGCGAGCTACCTGAACATCGACGCGATCCTGGCGGCCGCGGCGGCCACCGGCGCCGACGCCGTGCATCCCGGCTACGGATTCCTCAGTGAGAACGAGGCCTTCGCCCGCGCCTGCGCCCCCGCCGGCCTCGTCTTCGTCGGACCGGGTCTGAACGCCCTTGCCGTGATGGGCGACAAGATCCGCGGCAAGAACCATGTCGCCGACAGCGGTGTGCCCGTCATTCCCGGGTTCTCCCGGCCCGGCCAGACCGACGAGCAGCTCATCGCCGCCGCGGAGGAGGTGGGCTACCCGCTCCTGATCAAACCGTCCGCGGGCGGCGGCGGCAAGGGGATGCTGCGGGTCGACGCCGCGGGCGAGCTCGCCGCCGCGCTCGTCACGGCCCGGCGCGTGGCGCAGGGTGCGTTCGGCGACGACACCCTGCTGCTCGAGCGCTTCATCGATCAGCCCCGGCACATCGAGGTGCAGGTGCTCGCCGACGCCTCGGGCGCCGTGATCCACCTCGGTGAGCGCGAGTGCTCCCTGCAGCGCCGCCACCAGAAGGTGATCGAGGAGGCTCCCTCTCCGCTGCTCGACCCGGCCACGCGGGCACGCATCGGCGAGGCAGCCTGCCAGGCCGCCCGGAGCGTCGGCTACACCGGCGCCGGCACGGTGGAGTTCCTGGTCTCCGATGCGGCCCCGGACCAGTTCTTCTTCATGGAGATGAACACCCGGCTGCAGGTGGAGCACCCGGTGACCGAGCTGGTCACCGGCCTCGATCTGGTCGAGTGGCAGCTGCGCATCGCCGCGGGGGAACCGCTGCCGCTCACCCAGGCGGAGGTGGTGCTCACCGGGCACGCGATCGAGGCGCGCCTCTACGCCGAGAACCCGGCGCGTGGTTTTCTCCCCAGCCAGGGCACCGTGCGCAGCCTGTCCGAACCGGTCGGCGCGGGCATCCGGGTCGACAGCTCGCTGCGTCCGGGCCTGCCGATCTCGGGGGTCTACGACCCGATGCTCGCCAAGGTGATCGCCTGGGGTGCTGACCGCGCCGAGGCCCTCTCCCGCCTCGACCGGGCGCTCGCCGACACCGTGGTGCTCGGGGTGCACACCAACGTGGAGTTCCTCCGGTTGCTGCTGCACAACCCCGACGTGCGCGCCGGCCGCCTCGACACCGGCCTGATCGAGCGCAGCCTGCCCGGTCTCGGACTCCGGGGGATGCCCGGGCAACCGCTGCCCGACCACCTGCCGGCCGCCGCGGCCCTGTTCCTGCACGCGCGCGCCACCGCCACCACGACGAGCGCCACCGCCGGCCTGTGGGCACAGCCGAGCGGCTGGCGGCTCGGTCCGGCCCGGCCGGTGCACTACAGCCTGCGGGTCAGCGCCACCGAAACCGTCGACGTTGCCGTGCTGACCGGTCCGGACGGCCTGAGCGTGGCCATCGACGAACGGACGCCCGTTCCCGGCCGACTCGCGCCCGTCACCGGCCGCGCCGACACCTTCGCCTGTGAACTGGGCGACCGCCTTGAGGTGCTGCAGCTTGTGGCCGACGGTCCGCGCCTCTGGCTCGGCCAGAGCGGTTTCGGCACCGAGCTGGTGCACCGCTCCCGGGCCGAGCAGCTCGCCGACCGCCTCGCCGGCCTCGACCGGGCCGGAGGAGAGGCCGGGGCGGCCCGGCCGGAGGTGCGCTCGCCGATGCCCGGGACAGTGGTTGCCGTGCACCTCGCCACGGGCGACCTGATCGTCGCCGGCCAGCGCATCCTCACCGTGGAGGCCATGAAAATGGAGCACCATCTGCTGGCCGAGACGGATGGCCGGCTCACCATCGGCGTGCGCCCGGGTGACCTCGTGCGCCTCGACCAGATCGTCGCCACAGTCACCGCCGCCGCCACCGCCGCCGCCGCCGTGACCACCGGGACGGAAGCCACACCACCAGCCACGCCAGTCAAGGGAGACCCAACGTGAAACAGGAACTGACCGAGCAGCAGCAGCAGCTCAGCGACACCGTGCGCGACTTCGCCGACACGGTCGTGGCGCCGGCCGCCTACGAGTACGACACCAAGCGCAGCCTGCCCTACGACATCATCGCCCAGATGGGGGAGCTGGGACTGTTCGGCCTGCCGTTCCCGAAGGAGTACGGCGGCCAGGGCCAGGACTACTTCGCGCTCTGCCTCGCCGTCGAGCAGCTCGCCCGGGTCGACCAGTCCATCGCCGTCACCCTCGAGGCCGGCGTGGGGCTCGGCATCATGCCGGTCTACCGGCGTGGCACCGAGGAGCAGAAGCAGGAGTGGGTGCCGCTGCTGACCAGTGGGCGCGCGCTCGCCGCATTCGGGCTGACCGAGGCCGATGCCGGCTCCGACGCCGCCGGCACCAGAACCACGGCCGAGCTCACCGGCGGCGAATGGGTCATCAACGGCACGAAGCAGTTCATCACCAACTCCGGCTCCGAAATCACCCGGCTGGTCACCGTGACAGCCGTCACCGGCGAGTCCCAGCGCCCCGACGGCTCGGTCAAGAAGGAGCTCACGGCCATCCTGGTGCCCACCCCGACGCCCGGGTTCACGGCGCTGCCGGCCTACGACAAGGTGGGCTGGCACACCTCCGACACGCATCCGCTGCTCTTCGACAACGTGCGCGTGCCAGAGGCCAACCTGCTCGGCGAACGCGGACGCGGCTTCGCCAACTTCGTGCAGACCCTCGACGAGGGGCGGATCGCCTTCGCCGCGCTGTGCACGGGCGCGGCGCAGGGCTGCCTCGAGGAGGCCATCCGTTACGCCAACGAGCGCAACGTGTTCGGCCGGTCGATCGGCTCCAACCAGCACATCGCGTTCAAGATCGCGCGGATGCAGGCGCGCGTGCACACGGCCCGCCTCGCCTACTACGACGCGGCCATGAAAATGGTGCACGGACACCCCTTCAAAATGGAGGCCTCGATTGCCAAAATGGTGGGAAGCGAAGCCGCCATGGACAACGCTCGCGACGCGACCCAGATCTTTGGCGGATACGGGTTCCTGAACGAGAACCCGGTGGCGAGGCACTACCGCGACTCGAAGGTGCTCGAGCTCGGTGAAGGCACTACCGAGGTTCAGCTGATGGTCATCTCGCGGGCGCTTGGGTTCACCGGTTAGGCGGGAGGAAAATGAACGACGAACGACGCACGATCGAGCAGCGCGGACTGTATTACGAGGAATTCGACCTCGAGGCCCGCTACCGGCACAGCCCCGGTCGCACGGTGACCGAGGCCGACAACGTGCTCTTCAGCACGCTGACCATGAACTCGCAGGCACTGCACCTTGACGCGGCGTGGGCGGCCACCCAGCCGTTCGGGCAGCGCCTGGTCAACTCGATGTTCACGTTGGCGACGCTGGTGGGCAGTTCGGTCGCGCAGCTGACGCAGGGCACGATCGTGGCGAACCTCGGCTTCGGGGAGGTGACGTTCCCGCATCCGCTCTTCCACGGCGACACCCTCTACTCCGACACGATCGTCACCGCCCGCCGGCTGTCGGCGTCCCGGCCGGGCCAGGGGCTGGTCACGCTCCGGCACACCGGTCGGAACCAGAAGGGCGACGTGGTGGCCACGGCCGAGCGCACGGTGCTGGTCTGGTGCCGGGAGGCCGTCCAATGAGCTTCGACCTTGGACCCGCGCTGCTGTTCTGCCCGGCCGACCGCCCCGACCGGTATCGCAAGGCGGCGGAGCGGGCGGATGCCGTGATCCTCGACCTGGAGGATGCGCTCCTGCCCGGCAACCGGGCACGCGCTCGAGGCCTGCTGGTCAGCCATCCGCTCGACCCCGAACGCACCGTCGTGCGCGTCAACCCGGCCGACACGCCCGACTTCCAGCTTGACCTCGCCGCCCTCGACGACACCCTGTACCGCTACGTGATGCTGCCGAAGACCGTGAGCGCCACCCACCTCGCCGCTCTGGCCCGGTTCGAGGTGATCGCACTCTGCGAGACCGCCGCGGGGGTGCTCGCCGCCCCCTCGATTGCGGCCGAGCCCAATGTGGTGGCGCTGATGTGGGGCGCCGACGACCTGGTGGCCTCGCTCGGTGGCAGCTCGAGCCGGTTCCCCGACGGCAGCTACCGCGCCATCGCCCGCCACGCTCGGTCCGCTGTGCTCCTGGCGGCCGGGGCCAACGACAAGGCGGCCGTGGACGGCGTGTTCCTGGCCATCCCCGACCTCGAGGGTCTGCAGGCCGAGGTGGTGGATGCGGTCGCGAGCGGATTTCGCGCCACCGCCTGCATCCACCCCAGCCAGGTGCCCGTCATCCGGGCCGCCTACCGGCCCACGCCTGCCGAGGTCACGGCGGCGTGGCAGATCCTGGAGGCGGCCGCGGGAGAGGGGGGCGTGTTCGCCTACCAGGGGCGCATGATCGACGCACCCCTGCTGCGCCACGCCGAGGCCGTGCTGCGGCGGGCGGCGGCCGTTCCGCCGGAACCGGGATTTCCGACGGGACCGGCTCCGGCCGACTCGGTGGAGCACTAGCTGCCTCTGGCACAGCGCGGGGCGGAGCGACCGCTGATTGCCCGAACCGCGTAAGCCCTGCGGCATACCCGAGGCGCCGTGTGGCTTAATCAGGAGATACGTCTGGCCACGCCGGGCATCCGCGCCTATTCCGCACTGGTCCGCGGCGGCAGGTTCAGCCGGGCGACGGATGTCCTGAGTTGACCACACGCGCGAGCGCGGCCGGGGCCGACCCACCCCGGGGGAGCCGGGGGCTCCAACCGGCTCGGTGGGGTCTTAGGCGGCGTTGGCCGCGAGGGTCTTCTCGATCGCCTGTACGATCTCGTCGGACTCCGGCTCGACCGTGGACGCGAAGCGGTTGACGATCTCGCCCCCGGGACTCACCAGGAACTTCTCGAAGTTCCACTTGATCAGACCGGGCAGCAGGCCCGACTTGAACTTGGTCAGCTGAGCGTAAAGCGGGTGCTGGTGCCTGCCGCGCACGTCGACCTTCACGCTCAGCGGGAAGGTGACGCCGTAGTTCATCTGGCAGAACGACTCAATGTCCGCCTCGGCCCCTGGCTCCTGTCCCATGAACTGGTTGCAGGGAAGGCCGAGCACGACGAGTCCCTCGTCCTGGTACTTCTGGTAGAGCGCTTCGAGACCGGCGTACTGCGGGGTGAACCCACATTTCGAGGCGACGTTCACGACCAGGACGGCCTTGCCACCGAACTGGCCGAAGGTCGTCTCCGTGCCGTCGATAAGGGTGAGCGGGGTCGAATAGAGCTCTGAGGCAGACATACGTCGGACGCTACCGGTGCTGCCTTCGAGAAGGCTGGGCAGGGGAGCGGTGAAGGGGCTGACCAGGCTGCGGTAGAATGGGGCGTCATGAGCATCATCCGTGCCCTCTCGACTGCCGTGTCGATGACTTCACGGACCTGACGCCACCGCCTTCGGACTCAGCCTCGACTCCGACCCGATCGGACACCAGCGTCCGCCCCGGGCGCGGCCGCCCGAATCCAGACTTTGCACGATCTGTGCACCAGAACATCCGTTCACCAGGACCCGACAACGGTCCACTACGCGAGACACGCCCGCGACGCGCGCGTTTTCACACTGAGAAATGAGTTTTTTTGACCAAGCACCCGCTCGACCTGTCCACGCCGCCGCAGCTGCCCAGGCGCGGCCTCCGCGTCACCCCGCTCGGCGGTCTCGGCGAGATCGGCCGCAACATGACGGTCTTCGAACACAAGGGCAAGCTCCTGATCGTGGACTGCGGCGTTCTCTTCCCCGAAGAGACCCAACCCGGCATCAACGTGATCCTGCCCGATTTTTCGTCGCTGCGCGACCGCCTCCAGGACATCGAGGCCATCGTGCTCACCCACGGCCACGAAGACCACATCGGCGGCGTGCCGTACCTGCTGCGCGAGCGCAAGGACATCCCCGTCATCGGATCGCAGCTGACCCTGGCCTTCGTCACAGCGAAGCTCGAAGAGCACCGCATCACGCCGCGCCTGATCGAGGTCAAGGAGGGTCAGCGCCGCAAGGCCGGCCCGTTCGATCTCGAGTTCCTCGCCGTGAACCACTCGATCCCCGACGGACTCGCCGTCGCGATCCGCACCGAGGCCGGCCTCGTGCTCGTCACCGGTGACTTCAAGATGGACCAGTTCCCCCTCGACAACCGCCTCACCGACCTCCCCGGCTTCGCCCGGCTCGGAGAGGAGGGCGTCGACCTGTTCCTGACCGACTCGACCAACGCCGAGGTTCCCGGGTTCACGGTGACCGAGGAAGACATCCGCCCGGCCATCGACGCCGTCTTCCGCACCGCTCCGCGCCGGATCATCGTTTCCAGCTTCGCCAGCCACGTGCACCGTATCCAGCAGGTCATCGACGCCGCCGCCCGCCACAACCGCAAGGTGGCCTTCGTCGGACGCTCGATGGTGCGCAACATGGGCATCGCCGAGAAACTGGGCTTCCTTCAGGTGCCCAAGGGCCTCCTGGTTGACGTCAAGGCCTTCGACCGGATGAAGGACGACAAGGTCGTCCTCATCTGCACCGGTTCGCAGGGTGAGCCCATGGCCGCGCTGGCCCGCATGGCCAACCGCGAGCACACCATCAAGATCGGCGAGGGCGACACCGTTCTGCTGGCCAGTTCGCTGATCCCCGGCAACGAGAACTCGATCTACCGGGTCATCAACGGCCTCACCCGCTGGGGTGCCAACGTCGTGCACAAGGGCAATGCCAAGGTGCACGTCTCCGGCCATGCGTCGGCCGGCGAACTTGTCTACGTCTACAACATCGTCAAACCCAAGAACGTCATCCCGTACCACGGCGAATGGCGCCACCTCAAGTCCAATGCCGATCTCGCTATCCGCACGGGCGTCCCCGAGGACCAGGTCCTCGTCGTCGAAGACGGCGTGGTTGTCGACCTCGTCGACGGTGTCGCGAAGGTCACCGGCCGCGTGGCTGCCGAGCTCGTCTTCGTGCACGGTATGACGGTCGGCGGCGGCGGCTCCGAGGAGGCTCTCGCCGACCGCGTGCAGCTCTCCAACGACGGCGCCGTCACGATCCTCGGCATCCTCGACACCCGCACCGGGCTTCTCACCGAGCCGGTCGAGTTCATCGCCCGTGGCTTCGTGCAGGACAACGAGTGGATCCAGGGCGCGACCAAGTCCATCGATGACGCCCTGCGCGCCGCGAACAAGGTCAAGATCGTCAACGGCGCAGAGCTCGAAGACATCTTCACGCAGAGTCTGACGCGCTGGATGCAGCGCAAGTACCGCCGCATCCCGGTCATCACCTCGGTCGTCGTCGACGCCTGATTGTAGTCGCCGGGCCGCCGGGCCGTTCGGCCCGGCGGCCCTCCCGCTTCCTTCGCGACCAGAAACGACTCGGCGCCCATGCCCTCTGAATTGTCCGGTAGAAGAAACGCCCGTCGGTCCCGGCGGCGTTCGCGTGTGCTGATCGCGCTCGGTGTCGTCGTGGCCCTGCTGGCGACGACGGCGATCGCGGTCGTGGTCAATCTGCCCGACGACCTGTCGATCGGCCGGTTGTCGCAGAAGAGCAACATCTACGCCACAGCGAGTGACGGTTCGCCCTATCTGCTCGCCTCCTTCTATGACCAGAACCGGGTCGAAGTGAGTTCGGATGCGATCAGCCGGTACGTGAAGGATGCGGCGACCTCCGGCGAGGATCCCGGATTCTACGAGCACGGCGGCGTGAACATCTGGGGCAGCCTCACCGGCGCCGTCACCACGCTGTTCACCGGCGACGTCCGCGGCGGATCCTCGATCACCCAGCAGTACGTGAAAAATGTGCTCGTGCAGCAGTGCGAGGCCCTTTCCGACGACGCCGAGCGCATGACCTGCTACGACGCGGCCACGGAGACCAGCCCGTGGCGCAAACTCAAGGAGATGAGCCTCGCCGTCGGTCTGGAGAAGAAGTCCTCCAAGGACGACATCCTGCGGCAGTACCTGAACATCACCGGCTTCGGTGGATCCGTCTACGGCATCGAGGCGGCCGCCAACTACTACTTCAACACGACTGCGGCCGCGCTGACGCTGCCGCAGGCCGCGAGCCTCGTCGCGATCGTGAACAACCCGGTCAAGTTCCAGCTCGACGAACCCGACAGCCCGACCAACGGCGCCGCCAACGGGTACGCGGCCAACAAGGAACGCCGTGATTACATCCTCGACGAGATGCAGGAGAACCAGAAGATCAGCACGGCCGACCACGACGCCGCGATCAGCGCTCCGATCGAACCGACCATCACCGAACCGAGCACGGGGTGCCGCACCGCGGGCGGAAGCGCCTACTTCTGCGACCTGGTACTCCAGACCCTCCGGAACGATCCGGCCTTCGGGGCGGATGCCGATGCCCGCCTGGCCAACTTCCGGCTCGGCGGCTACAACGTGTACACGACCCTCGACCCGGAACTGCAGAGCGCGGCAGAGAGCACCATGGCCGAGAACGTGCCCAAGACCTTCGAGGACTGGGATCTCGGCGGCGTGATCACGAGCGTGGGCGTCGGTACAGGGCGTGTTCTGGCCATGACCCAGAACAAGGACTATAGCCAGGACCCGGCCGACACCGGAGCGAACTTCACCGGCATCAACTACAACACCGATCTCGACCAGGGCGGCTCCAACGGATTCCAGACCGGGTCGACCTACAAGGTCTTCACCCTCGCCGAATGGCTCACTCAGGGTAATTCGCTCGCCGACTCGGTCAGCGCCTGGGAACGCGACGAGTGGGGAACCTTCGAGGACAGTTGCAACGGTCCCCAGGACTACGGCGAGAGCTTCGCGCCCGGCAACGACTCCTCCTCGGATGACGATTCTTCCTATTCCGCCCTGGAATCGACCATCGACTCGATCAATACCGGCTTCATCGGAATGGCCAAGGAACTCGACCTTTGCGGCATCCGCAAGACGGCCGAAGCCTTCGGCGTGCACCGCGCCGATGGTGGCGCTCTGGAACAGGGCGCGTCCGCGGTGCTGGGCACCAATGAGATCGCGCCGCTGACGATGGCCGCCGCCTACGCGGGGATCGCCAACAACGGCGTCACCTGCACCCCGATCGTGATCGACCGGATCACCGGCCCCGACGGAGCCGAACTTCCCGCCCCGCAGTCGAATTGCACGCAGTCCGTCACCCCCGAGGTGGCCGCGGCCATGAGCTACGCGATGGAGCGCGTGATGACCAGAGGCTCGGGTAGCCCGTCGTACTACGACACCGACCCGCAGGTGCCGATGATCGGCAAGACCGGCACCACCGATGAGAACAGGGACACCTGGATGGCTGGGGCGAGCACGAAGGTCGCCACCATCGTGGGCGTCATGAACGTGTCCGGGGTCGGCGAGGACCAGCGGGAGACATATTTCGAGAGCGGGCAGGCGGCCACGGCCCGGCACCGGATGTGGCCCGAGATGATGGGCGTCGCCAACGAAAAGTACGGCGGAGACGAGTTCACGGAGCCGCCGCGCGATCTGACCCGCTGACCCCGTCCGACGGCATCCGCCTGGCCGCGGCCCTCGTGCTGGCCGCTGCCCTCGCGGTTCGGGCTGCTTGCCTGCGAATCAGGACCGACGCGCCTAATACGCGGCGGGAACCTCGTTGCTGCCCGTGGCGAGGTCTTCCAGCATCAGCTCGGGGTGGTCGCGCACGGTGTTTCGCAGCCGCCACGGAGTGCTGAACAGGGCGAGCAGCGTGCCGTCGGAGCGCATCAGCACCTCGACCTGGCGGTCGTGGCCGAGGATCTCGGCGCTCGCGCGGTCGGTGCGCCGGGCCAGCTGGTACGGCAGAGCCTCGGTGCGAATGGCGGCGCCGAAGTCGTGCGTCATCCGTTCCTCGACAACCTCGAACTGCATCGGCCCGACCGCGCCGAGCACCGGCGCCTGGTCGCCGCGCAGCTCCGACCGCAGCACCTGAATGACACCCTCGTGGTCAAGCTGGTCTATGCCGCGACGGAACTGCTTGTGCTTGCTGGAGTCCGCGGACCGCACCACCCGGAAGTGCTCGGGCGCGAACATCGGCAGCGGCGGGTATTCCACCGGTTCGATCTCGAAGATCGAGTCGCCCACCCGCAGGGCGGAGGCATTGACCAGGCCGACGATGTCGCCGGGCCAGGCCTCGTCGGCCACCTCTCGCTCGCGCCCGAACAGGTGCTGGGCGTACTTGGTGGCGAACGGCCGCCCGCTGGCCGCGTGGGTCACGATCATCCCGCGCCGGAACTGACCCGAACAGACCCGCACGAACGCGACGTGGTCGCGGTGTGAGGCGTTCATACCGGACTGCACCTTGAACACGAAACCGGAGAAGGCGCTGTCCACGGGGCGGTGGCCACCGGATGCGTTCTCCCGGGCTTCCGCGGCCGGCGCGAAGTCCACGAGGGTGTCCAGAATGTGCTGCACGCCGAAATTGAGCACGGCCGCGGCGAACAGCACCGGGGTGGTCTCGTTCGCGAGGAAGCGGGCCTCATCGTGGTCCTGGCTCTCCTCGGCGAGCAGCTCGGACTCCTCGGCCGCGGTGACCCAGGCTGCGCCCTCCTCAGCGGCCGCGACGGCCACACTCAAGCGTTCGGGTTCGGCGGCTTTCGTTCCGCCGGCGGTGCGGTGAAAGCGGATGAATTCGTGTGAGGACCGGTCGATCACGCCGCGGAAGTCACCGGCGATCCCGACGGGCCAGGTCAGGGGAGTGGGCAGGAGTCCCGTGCGCTCCCGGATCTCGTCCATCAGGTCCAGCGCCTCGGCACCGGGACGGTCCCACTTGTTGATGACCGTGATCACCGGTAGGCCGCGCTGCTTGCACACCTCGAAGAGCTTCATGGTCTGCACCTCGAGACCCTTGCTGGCGTCGACGAGCATGACTGCGGCGTCGACGGCGGAGAGCACGCGGAAGGTGTCCTCGGAGAAGTCGGCGTGCCCGGGGGTGTCCACCAGATTGATCACGGCGTCGCGGTACTCGAACTGGATCGCCGCGCTGGTCACGGAGATGCCGCGGGCCTGCTCCATCGCCATCCAGTCGGAGACGGTGCCGCGCCGGCCGGCCTTGCCGTGCGTGGCGCCGGCCGTGGTGATGGCCCGCGCGTGCAGCAGCAGGGCCTCGGTGAGCGTCGACTTCCCCGCGTCGGGGTGCGAAATCACGGCGAACGTGCGTCGCCTGCGCGCTTCTTTCAATACCTCGGGCGTGGACACGCCGGCGAGCTGCGTCATGGATCCTTCTTTCGCGGATGATTCGGGCAGGCGGGGGGCGTTGCCTGGGCGGCCGCTACTCAGGAATCGGTTCTCCCCAATTCTAACTTCACACTCTGGGAACTGGTTCTCCGCTTCCGGTGGCGGGGTTCAGGCCCGATGCGCGCACGGTTTGGTAACGGTCCAGGCGTGTCCTGTGCAACGTTCGGCCTCGGGGATAACCTCGGCTCAACCGAAGGGAGACGACGGATGCCGCGTCCGAGCATGCACGGTTCCCGCCATACGACCACCAGCATGCCCGCTCATCCGACCGGACAGGGCCCGGCTCCGATCTCGACGTCCATCCCGACCGCCCCGAAGGCGGCTTTGCCGCCCCCGCTCGCGATCCCGGATCCGTACGTCCCGCGGGCCGCCCCCGCGACCGGGGCGTCCCCCCTGGCGCTCCGCCGCACGATTGCCGACACCGACCTCACCGTGCACCCGCTGGCACTCGGCACGAGCGTGTTCGGGTGGACGGCAGACGGCGCCACGAGCCACCGCATCCTCGACCGTCACCGCGACCTGGCCGGCAACTTCCTCGACACGGCCGACAGCTACACCTCCGGCCGCAGCGAGGTGATCATCGGGTCGTGGCTGCGCTCGCGCCGAACGCGCGACAGCACCGTCATCGCCACCAAGATCGGCAAGAACCTCGACAACCCCGGGCTCTCCTCCCGCAGCATCATCGGCGCAGTGCACGCCTCCCTCGACCGACTGGGGACGGACTACATCGACCTGCTGCACTTCCACTTCGACGACCCGACCGTGCCGCTGGAAGAGAGCCTCGGCGCCGTCGATGTGCTCATGCGCCGCGGCCAGGTGCGCTACCTCGCCGCCTCCAACTTCTCCGCCGAACGTCTGATGGAGGCCCGCGTTCTCGCGGCGAACGGCCTGCCCCGCTTTGTCGCCCTGCAAACGCAGTACAACCTCCTGCACCGCACCGCATTCGAATCCTCCCTCGCCCTCGTCACCCGCGCCCAGGGAATGGCGGTGCTCCCCTATTTCGCGCTCGCCCACGGATTTCTGGCCGGCCGGTACCGGTCGAAGGCCGATTTGGAGAAGACCACTCGCAGCTCCCGCGGCGCCCAATACCGCAACCGCAGCGGATTCCGCGTGCTTGCGGTGCTGGACCGCATCGCCGAGGAGCACGAGGCGCCGCCGGCGGCGATCGCGATCGCGTGGCTGCTCGCACGGGGGCCGGTCGTGGCGCCGGTGGCCAGTGCCAGCCAGCCCGAACAGGTCGACGCCCTCGTGACGGCGGCCGGCATCCGTCTGACCCGCAGCGACATGGTAGACCTCGACCGGATCTCGGCCTAACGCACCGGTGCCGGCACCCGGGCCGTGCCGGCGCCGTGACGTAAGGTGGTCTAGTCATGAACGGTGCCGTCGAATTCTCTCTGGATCTGCCCGAACTCTCGTTTCGCGCGGCAGGTGATTCCCTGGTGCGCCGCAGCGTGTTGCCGAGCGGTGTGCGCATCGTGTCGGAACACGTTCCCGGCAGCCGCAGCCTGACCATCGGCTACTGGGTCGCGGTCGGCTCCCGCGACGAGGAGCCCGGCCACTTCGGGTCCACCCACTTTCTGGAACACCTCCTGTTCAAGGGCACCGCCAAGCGCACCGCCCTCGACATCGCGATCGCCTTCGACTCGGTCGGCGGTGAGCACAACGCGATGACGGCCAAGGAATACACCTGCTACTACGCCAAGGTGCAAGACCGAGACCTGCCGATGGCGGTCGAGGTGCTCACCGACATGCTCACGTCGTCACTGCTCGACCCGGTTGAGTTCGAGAACGAGCGGGGCGTCATCCTCGAAGAGCTGGCCATGGCCGACGACGACCCGGCCGACGTCGCCAACGAGCGCTTCTTCGAGGCGGTCATGGGCGATCACGCGCTCGGGCGCCCGATCGGCGGTAGTCCCGACACGATCCGTGCGGCCACGCACGCCGCCGTTCTGGAACACTACCGGGCGAACTACCGCCCGCAGGACCTGGTCGTCACCGTGGCCGGCGCGGTCGACCACGACGTGCTGGTCGCCGCAGTCACCAGGTCCCTCGCCCTCGCCGGCTGGGACCTCAGCGTTGTCGCGCCCCCGGTCGGCCGCCGGGCCGGTGCCCCTGCCGCGCTCAGCCAGGGTGATGCGGTCACCATCGTGCGCCGCCCGCTCGAACAGGCGAACATCCTGATGGGCTTCCCCGGCCTCCTGGCCACCGACGATCGGCGCGTCACCATGAGCGTGCTCACCTCGATCTTCGGCGGGGGCATGTCCTCGCGCCTGTTCCAGGAGATCCGCGAGAAGCGCGGTCTGGCCTATTCGGTCTACTCCTTCGCGCCCGGCTACTCGGATGCGGGACTGTTCGGCATGTACGCGGGCTGCACCCCGGCGAAGTCCGGCCAGGTGGCCGAGCTGATGCTGGGCGAGCTGCACCGACTCGCCGACCACGGCGTCACGGCCGACGAGATGACGCGGGCCGCGGGGCAGTTGTCCGGCGCATCCGCTCTCGCCCTGGAAGACTCCGATACCCGGATGTCCCGGTTGGGCCGCGCCGAGATCACCCTCGGCGAGTTCATCGACCTCGACGAGGCCCTCCGCCGGCTCGCGCGCGTCACGGCCGACGACGTCCAGAACCTCGCCGCCGAGCTGGCCGCCGGCTCGCTCTCCATCTCCGCGGTCGGCGCGCTCGACGACGACGTCTTCGCCGGGATCCTGCCGACCGCAGTGCCCTCCTGAGCAAAACTGTCGGGCCCAGAAACTCGGAGCCCAGAAAACTCGGAGTCCAAAAACTCAGTGCCCGGATGCTGAATGCCCAGAACCACCGAGACCCAAAGCCGGGGCCACACGCTGATGTGCGCTCCTGACTGAGAGAGATCCCCTTGCACCATTACATTTACCTCGTTCGTCACGGTGAACAGCAGGATGCCGAGCACGGCATGCCCGACGGGCCTCTGTCCGCGCGCGGCACCCGGCAGGCTCAGCTGATCGCCGAGCGTCTCGGCGGCGTGCCGTTCACGGACGCTTGGCATTCCCCGCTGCAGCGCGCTGCCGACACGGCGAAAATCATCGCGCAGCGACTGCCGGCCCTGACCTCGGTGCCCAGCCCGCTGCTCTTCGACTGCATCCCCTCCGGCAGGGCGCCGGAGACGCCGTCGGCCTATGCGCCGTTCTTCGGTGGGGTCACCGAGGCCGACATCGAGGCCGGCAGCGCGCAGATGGGCGACGCCGTGGCCGAGTTCCTCCAGCCACGCCGCGGCGAACGCCACGACCTGCTGATCACCCACAACTTCGTCATCGCCTGGTTCGTTCGGGAGGTGCTCGGCGCCCCGGACTGGCGGTGGATCAGCATCAACCAGGCGAACTGCGGCCTCACCGTGCTGCACCAAAAACCGGGCCGCCCCTGGACGTTACTGACCCACAACGACACCGGGCACCTCCCCGTGGAGCTGCGCACCGGTCTGCCGGACCCGCTCCTGTTCTAGGTGGATAGGCGGGTTCCGGGCGGCCGATTCTCGGCTGGCCCGGCTTTGTCCGTCTTCCGGGTGAGGCTCTTGTGATACCAGGTCGTGGCATTCGGGTTGTCGTTATACGGCGCGACGGACTCGTAGCCCGACCGCGCGTAGAGCGCTCCGGCCGCGGTCAGGCTCGCGTTGGTGTCGAGCACGACGTCGTCGGCGCCGAACCCCCGGGCGCGTCGTTCGAGCTCGGTCAGCAGCGACTGCCCCCAGCCGCGCCCCCGCACCTGCGGCTGTAGCCAGAGATGTTTGATCTCGAACCGCACAGTTCCGGCCGGGGAATCCTCGAGACGACGGATGCCGCCACACCCCACAAACGCACGTTCGGCCGGTCCCATTTCCTCGCTGACCAACAGGAACACCCCGGACGGCGGCAGGAACTGGACCGGATCGGGGAACGTGGTGCGGTACCGGCCCTGCGCGGCCGGGAAGCCCGACTCCCGATCGCTGAAGTACTGGGTGAGCAGCACGATGGAGCCGGAATCCGTCACCGACACGGCGGTGAAGGCAAGGGCGGGAGTGTCAGGCATGGCCCAAGGCTAACTCGATGCCCCGCGATTGATAGATTGGACCCATGAAAACACGGGTGGCCATCGTCGGCGTATCGGGAACGATGGGCCGCCTGGTCTCGGGTCTCGTCGAGCAGTCCGAGGAGTACGATCTCGTCGCCGGCCTGAACTCGAAGAGCGACCTGTCCGAGATGATCGGCGCGGAGATCGTGATCGATCTGACCCTGCCCGGGGTCAGTCAAAGCGTGGTCGAGTTCGCGGTGGACCACGGCCTGCGCGTGCTCGTGGGCACCTCCGGCTGGTCGCAGTACCGCATCGACGCCCTCTCCGCCCGCCTCGCCGGGCAGAATGAGATCGGCGTCGTCATCATCCCCAACTTCTCGATGGGGTCGGTCATCGCGACAGGCCTGTCGGTGCTCGTCGCCCGCTTCTTCGACTCGATCGAGATCGTCGAGGCCCACCGGGCCGGCAAGGTGGACTCTCCGTCGGGCACGGCCGTGCGCACAGCCGAACTGATCGGGCGGGCCAGGGCCGAAATCGGGCCGGTGTCGGCGCCGCACACCGACCAGCGCGCCCGTGGCCAGCAGGTCTCGAGCATCCCCGTGCACAGCCTGCGCCTCGACGGCATGCTCGCCCGCCAGGACGTGTTCTTCGGCGGTGCGGGGGAGACCCTCACGATCAGCCACAACACCCTGTCGGCCGCATCCTACGAACGTGGCATCCTGCTGGCCCTGGCGGCCACGCGCACGGCCGTCGGCGTCACAGTCGGGCTCGACCAGATCATCGATCTCGGACTGGGTGCGCCCACGACGGTCACGACTGCCCACCCGGGTGAGGCCGCCGAATGAAGGGCCGGCTTGCCGCCGGCCTGATGGCCCTGCTGCTGGTGTTCTACCTGGTCCTCGTCGGCTGGCGAGCGGTGTTGTTCCTGCAGAGCGGCGAAATCATCGGCATCGTGATCGGGGTGGCGCTTCTCGTACTCCCGTTGGTCGGAGTCTGGGCGCTGGTCGCCGAACTCCAGTTCGGGCGCAACTCCGAGCGGCTCGTGCGCCGACTGGAGGCCGAGGGCGGACTCCCCGTCGAAGAACTGCCGATCCGGCCGAGCGGACGCCCCATGCGGGACGAGGCCGACGCCGAATTCCCGATCTACAAGGCGGCCGTCGATGCCGCCCCCGACGACTGGCGCGCCTGGTTCAGGCTCGGCCTGGCCTACAACTCCTCGGGGGACCGCCGCCGCGCCCGCGGCGCCATCCGTACCGCGATCGCCCTCGAGCGCTCCTAGCCTCCGCCGGTGCGTGAGCCCGCCGAAACCCGGTGACCCGGCCCTCGAACCAGCTCACCCGCATCCATCACCGCGCGCTAAAGGGGTGGCGCCTCGGCCGTCCACGGCCGCGAACGGTCAGAACTACGGGCGGCTGAGCATCCAGGCCACGGCCTCGGCCGCGGTCGTGTGGGTGAAGACGAAACCGTCTGTGTGCAGCTTCTCCGGCACGATCTGCTGGTCGGCGAGCAGCAGTGCGCGAGCGGCATCCTGCAGTGCGAGCGTCAGCACGAATTCCGGCACCGGCACCAGGAACGGGCGGTGCAGCCCGGCCGAGACGGCCCGGATGACGTCGTTCGCGGTGGCCGGTGTCGGGCCGACCAGGTTGACCGGACCCGACAGCGTCGAGGTGAGCAGGTGCACGACGGCCGCGGCCTCATCGTGCAGGCTGATCCACGGCCAGTGCTGGGTGCCACGGCCGAGCGGGCCGCCCAGGCCGAGCTTGACGATCGGCAGAAGCGGCTTCAGGGCGCCGCCGCGGGCGATGACCAGCCCGGTGCGGAGGGTGACGACACGGGTCAACTCCGGCGCACGTTCGGCCTCGGCCTCCCAGTCTCGGGTGACCTTCGCCAGAAAATCGTTGCCGGCCGGGGAGTTTTCGGTGAGTACCTCACTCGGACGGTCGCCGTAGATGCCCACCGCCGACGCATTGAGCAGCACGGCCGGCGGTGTCGCCTGCCGGCCCATGGCATCCGTCAGCGTGCGTGTGGCCTGCACCCTCGAGTCACGGATCTCCCGGCGATAGGCCTTCGTCCATGGCAAACGGGCGATGGAAGCCCCCGACAGGTTGATCACGGCGTCGACGCCGTCGAGGGCGCCCTTGTCCAGGCTCAGCGCGGCCGGGTCCCAGCGGAATTCGTCGGCCCCGCGCGGGTCGCGGCGCACCAGGTGGGCCACGGTGTGGCCGGCCGCGCGCAACTGTGCGCTCAGCTCGGTGCCGATCAGTCCGGACGCGCCGGAGACGAGAACTCGCATTGTGTGCGGGCCGCGCCTACGCCAGCTCGGCTTCGATGGTGATCGGGATGCCCGCGAGCGCCTTCGAAATCGGGCAGTTGGCCTTGGCGTCCTCGGCGTAGACCGCGAACTCCTCTTCGGTCAGGCCGGGGATCTTGGCGCTGACCAGGAGGTGGCTGCCCACCACGCCGACGCCGGCTTCGAAGGTGACGGCCGCGGTGGTCTGGATGCTGTCGGGGGTGTGTCCGCCGGCGCTGAGGCCGTTGGCCAGGGCCATCGAGAAGCAGGCCGCGTGGGCGGCTCCGAGAAGCTCTTCCGGGTTGGTGGTGTTCGGGGTGCCGACGGACCGGGCCTGCCAGGTGACCGGGAACTCGGCGGTCTTGGAGGAGTCGAGGGTGACGGTACCGCTGCCGGACTTCAGATCGCCGGTCCAGACAGTTGTTGCTTCGCTGGTGAGTGCCATGGTGTTGCCTCCTGAAAGTGGAGCTTCAGCCTAACTGTCGCCTCGGCCCACAGGGGGTTCACTCTCAGCCAATGATCAGGGATGAAGCCGCGGCAGCCATCAGCTCCCGGCCACGGCCGTCGGCCCGCGTCCGAGGATGCCGGCACGCACCAGGAGCAGGTACAGCTGGCAGCCGAGGCAGTAATCGAACACGGCGTTCAGGAACGCCGCGACGAATGCGACGGCGGCAGCGACGCCCACAGCGGGCGTCAGCCCGGCCAGACCGAGCAGCACGCCGGTCACGGTGACCAGCAGCCCTACCCCCTGCGCAAACGTCGGCGCGGCCGATTTCTCCAGTGCGACGGGCGGGCCGAGCCGCGGCCGCACGACGGTCTTGAACAGCACGCCGTACGGGTGCCGCCCGGCGCCGGCGAAGGCACCCCAGGCAAAGAGGGCCGCGAGAATCGTGAGGAGGACGAAGGCGGCGACGGATGCCCCGGTCAGCGACAGGAACACCACCACCAGGAGCAGAACGGCCGTGATCGCGGCGCCGAAGCGTGGTCCGCGCGGGTCGAGGTCCGGGCGATCCAGGCGGACCCGGCGCGCGGAGGGCTGCGGCCGGGGTTCAGCGGGCGAGCTGGGCATGGCTGCTCCCGGTGAGGTCGTCGAGTTGCCGGAGGACGCCGGCCCGGTTCGGAACGCCGCCGATCCGGGCGCGCACCTGACCGGTTCCATCGAGGATGAGTGTGGTCGGGGTTTGCAGGATCCCGAACCGGTTCGCGAGGTCGCGGCGGTGGGTCAGGTCGACGTCCAGGTGCGCGACGCCGGGACGTGACCGGGCCAGGCCGGCGAGGAGCACCTGGGTGCCGGGGCAGCGGGTGCAGTGACTGGTGGAGAACTGCACGAGCGTGGCGTTCGCCCCGAACGGAACCCGGCTGCTGACATCCGCCGGCGTGAGCGCGTCCGGCACACCGAGCGCTTCCGGAGCCGCCGGGGCGACCACGATGGGGCGCCCCTGGCGGGACCGCCAGACGAGGCCCAGCACGGTGGCGCCCGAGACGAGAACCAGCACGAGAATCAGGGCGGAGATCGGACTCATGCTGCGACGATACAAGGATCTCGGACCGGTCGGGTCCGTGTGACGACAGGTTACGCGTGCAGCAGGTATCGTTTAGCCGTGTCTGAAATTGAGTTCCGCTCCGATGTAACCGTCGAACTGGTGCGCGCGAGCGCCCACGACTCCGATGTGCTGTTCGCCGCACGGGTGTCGACTCAGGGGGAGCAGACCCTGACTAAGGCCCTGCTCGAGGAATCGGACGGCGACGCCGCGAGCACGGGTGACGCCGGGCTGATCAACTACCTCATGCGCGACCGCCACGGCTCGCCGTTCGAGCACAACTCGATGACCTTTTACGTGCAGGCGCCGATCTTCGTGTTCCGCGAGTTCATGCGGCACCGCATCGCCTCCTATAACGAGGAATCGGGCCGCTACCGAGAGCTGAACCCGGTCTTCTACGTTCCGGCCCCGACCCGCAACCTCGTGCAGGTCGGCAAGCCCGGCGCCTACGACTTCCTGCCCGGCACGGCCGAGCAGGCCGCGCTGGTCGACCAGCTGACCCGCGAGGCCTCCGCGCACGCCTACGCGTCGTATCAACGGATGCTCGAAGCCGGCGTGGCCCGCGAGGTTGCCCGCATCGTGTTGCCGCTCAACATCTTCTCCTCGATGTACGTGACCATGAACGCCCGGTCGCTGATGAACTTTCTCAGTCTGCGCACCAAGCGCGAGGGAACCCACTTCCCGTCGTTCCCGCAGCGCGAGATCGAGATGTGCGCCGAGAAGATGGAAGACCAGTTCGCGGCCTTGATGCCGCTTACCTACGCCGCTTTCAACAAGAACGGTCGCGTCGCCCCGTAACGTGACGCCGCGGCGGTGCGGGGCCCCACGCTGACCGGTAGCCTGTCCCTCGTGTCTATGTCTCAGAATCCCTTCGGCCAGGTCCTCGTTGCCCTGGTGACTCCCTTCACCGCCGACGGCGAAGTCGACTGGGCGGGCGTGGCCCAGCACATCGACGACGTCATCAACGCCGGAGCGGACGGCATCGTCGTCACCGGCACCACCGGTGAGACGTCTACCCTCACCGACGCGGAGAAGATCCGCCTGGTCGAGGTCGGCAGGGATATCTCCGGCGGACGCGCGAAGATCATCACCGGCGGCGGGTCCAACGAGACCGCCCACGCCATGCAGCTTGCCAAGCAGAGCGAGAAGGCGGGCGCCGACGGCAACATGATCGTCACCCCGTACTACAACAAGCCCACCCAGGCCGGCGTGCTCACCCACTTCCGCATGATCGCGGATGCCACGGATCTGCCCGTGATCCTCTACGATATCCCCGGACGCACCGGTATCCCGATCGAATACAAGACGATCCTGCGGGCCGCGAAGCACCCGAACATCCTCGCCGTCAAAGACGCCAAGGGTGACCTGGCCCAGGTCAGCCGCGTGCTCAACCAGACCGACCTGATGTACTTCTCCGGCGACGACCCCAACGTTCTGCCGCACCTGTCGATCGGGGCGACCGGCCTGATCGGGGTCACGGCGAACATCGCCGCGACCCCGTATCGCCAGATGGTCGACGCCGTGAATGCGGGAGACCTGAAGGCGGCCACCGCCGCGCACCAGCAGCTCGAACCGCTGGTGCGGGCCTGCATGACGCACGTTCCGGGTACGGTCGCGGTCAAGTACATCCTGCACGGCCTCGGCCGAATCAACAGCCCGCGCGTGCGCCTGCCCCTCGTCGGCCCGGAGGAGTGGGAAGCCGCCCAGATCGAAGACGAAATAGACCTGGTCAAGAACATCCCCGGGGTCGACTTCTCCAACTTCCGCCCGGACCGCAATGCCGCGGCCGGCGGCGCCCTGCCGAAGGTCGCCGGAACGACACGCTAACCGCCCCACCGAACCCCGAGGAGGGCTTGTGCCCATCGATGTGTACGACCCGGCCCCGCTCATGGCGGGAACCCTCCGCATCACGCCGATCGGTGGCCTCGGCGAAATCGGCCGCAACATGACCACGTTCGAGATCGACGGCAAGCTGCTGATCGTCGACTGCGGGGTGCTGTTCCCCGAGGAGCACCAGCCGGGCGTCGACCTGATCCTGCCCGACTTCAGCCCCATCCGGGACCGCCTCGACGACATCCTCGCGGTCGTGCTCACGCACGGCCACGAGGACCACATCGGTGCCGTCCCCTACCTCTTGAAGCTGCGCGCGGACATCCCGCTGATCGGTTCGGGCCTGACCCTCGCCTTCATCGAGGCGAAGCTCAAGGAACATAAGATCATCCCGTACACGCTGCAGGTCCGGGAAGGCCAGAAGGAACGGCTCGGCCCGTTCAACCTCGAATTCGTCGCCGTGAACCACTCCATCCCCGACGCCCTGGCCGTGGCCATCAAGACCGTCGGCGGCACGGTGCTGCACACCGGCGACTTCAAGATGGACCAACTGCCGCTCGATGACCGCCTCACCGACCTGCGCGAATTCGCGCGCCTCGGCACCGAGGGCGTCGACCTGTTCCTGGTCGATTCCACCAACGCGGATGTCCCCGGCTTCACCCCCACGGAACGCTCCATCGGCCCCGTGCTCGACGATGTCATCGCCCGGGCTCCGCGGCGGGTGATCGTGGCCAGCTTCTCCAGCCACGTGCACCGGGTGCAGCAGGTACTCGACGCCGCCCACGCGAACGGACGCCGGGTCGCGCTCCTGGGCCGCTCGATGGTGCGCAACATGACCATCGCCGCGGACCTCGGCCACCTGCGGGTGCCGGAGGGCGTGCTGGTGGACTTCAAGAAGGCCGGCAACATCGCGGGTGACAAGATCGTCTACATGTCGACGGGCTCACAGGGTGAGCCGATGGCCGTGCTCAGCCGGATGGTGAACCAGGACCACCAGATCGAGGTCGGCCCCGGCGACACCGTCATCCTGGCCTCCAGCCTGATCCCCGGCAACGAGAACGCTGTCTACCGCATCATCGACGGCCTGACCAAGCTCGGCGCCACGGTCGTTCATAAGGGCAACGCGAAGGTGCACGTCTCCGGGCACGCCGCCGCCGGGGAACTGACCTACTGCTACAACATCCTGAAACCGAAGAACGTGCTGCCTGTGCACGGCGAATACCGGCACCTGGTCGCCAATGCCAAGCTCGCGGTGCAGACCGGCGTGCCGGAGGCGAACGTGCTCCTGGCCGAAGACGGCACGGTCATTGACCTCAAGGACGGTGTGGCCACCAAGGTCGGCCAGCTGGACCTCGGCTACGTCTACGTCGACGGCTCCACCGTCGGCGAGATCACCGAGGCCGACCTCAAGGACCGCCGCACCCTCGCCGAGGAGGGATTCATTTCGATCATCATCGTGGTCGACGCCGCCACCGGCAGGGTGATCGTCGGGCCGGAGATCCACGCGAAGGGCTTCGCCGAAGACGCCTCCGTGTTCGACGCCGTGCGCCCGAAAATCGAGGCGGCCCTGGCGGAAGCCGCCGAGCACGGGGTGCGCGACCCGTTCGCGCTGCAGCAGATCGTGCGCCGCACGGTCGGCCGCTGGGTGAATACCGCCTTCCGCCGCCGCCCGATGATCGTCCCCCTGGTGATCGAGGCCTGATCCCGCCGAGGGCGACGGATGCCGCGCGTCCGCCCGCCCCTGATGTCGCAGTCACTGATCGCCGCCCGCAGGCGTTGTGGCGTGCCTAAGCCCCAATGTCGGGGGATCGAAGTACCGTAGGTGCATGGCTACGAGCACTAAGTCGAACGGTCGCGCCCGCAGCACGCCTGCGCGCGGCACCCCGGCGCGCAAGCCCGCAGCCCGCACTGCCGCTCAGAAGACGGTCAAGTTCACCGCGGTCGAGGTCAAGCCGAGCCTGTTCGTGCGGTCGTGGATGGCCCTGGCCCACGTGACCGGCGGGGCCGCCCGGGCGCTCGGCCCGGAGAAGCTTTCCAAAGAAGAACGCCGCGACGGCCTGCCCTTCTTCCTCGTGCTGCTGTCGGTCGCCGGTGCCGTGATCGAGTGGTTCCTGATCAACAACGCGGTCGCCCAGACCCTCGACGCCTGGACCTTCGGCGGCCTGTTCGGCCGCGTCGCGTTCGCCCTGCCCGTGATCATGCTGCTCTTCTCCGTCTGGCTGTTCCGCAAACCCAGTTCGGTGCACGACAACGGCCGCATCGGCATCGGACTATCCGTGCTGCTCGTTTCGGTGTCGGGGCTCTGCCACATCTTCGGTGGCCAGCCTGCCCCCAGCGACGGCATGGAGACCCTCGCACTGGCCGGCGGCGTCATCGGCTGGATGATCGCTGCCCCCCTGATCTACCTGACCACGGCGATCGGTGCCACCATCGTCGTCATCCTGCTTCTCGCCCTGAGCCTCTTCATCATCACCAAGACCCCGCCCAACCGCATCGGTGAACGCAGCCGGGAGCTCTATGCCTGGCTGTTCGGGGCCCAGCTCCCCGATCCCGAGGAGCGCGCCGCCGCCCGGGAAGCGAAGCATGAGAAGGCCGTTCAGGTCGAACTGGACGGGGTCGACGACGACGACGCAGATGCCGGAGCGCTGCCCTGGTGGCGGCGCAACACGAGTAAGCGCGAGGAGGACCCTGACTTCGGCGGGCCGCTCGGCCCGAACGGTGCCGGTACCCCCGCCGACGATCCGAGCGCCGCCGGCCCGCACGGCGCCGACCCGCTGCGCACCCTGCTCGGCGGCGACAAACGAGGCAGCTTCGACACCGCGCTGGAGACGACGCCGACGACCCCGGGTCCCAACCAGGACCATTACGGCACCGAGGTGCTCGAAGACCTGCTCCGAGCCGAAGACGCCCTCAAACGCTTCACGGGCGCGATCGACCTGCCGCACGGCTCCTCGACCGGGCTCCAGGCCGACGACCAGACGGGCCTGACCGAGGTTCTTCCCGGATTGACCGGATCAGGATTCGACGCCCTCGACCCGGCCGCGGCCGGTGGGGCCGTCGGTTCCACCGACACGCCCCTGCCGCTGGTACCGGCCCCGATTCCGCCGGCATCAGACCAGCCCGCCGCGCCCTACCTGCTGCCCTCGGACACGACCCTCACCAAGGGCCCGCCGGCCAAGGCCCGCTCGGCGGCCAACGACGAGATCGTCAAGTCCATCACTGAGGTGCTGAGCCAGTTCCAGGTCGACGCGAAGGTGACCGGGTTCTCCCGCGGCCCCACCGTCACCCAGTACGAGATCCAGCTCGGCCCCGGAGTCAAGGTGGAGCGCGTCACCGCGCTGAGCAAAAACCTCTCCTACGCCGTCGCCTCCAACGAGGTGCGCATCCTGTCGCCGATCCCGGGCAAGAGCGCGATCGGCATCGAGATCCCCAACACCGACCGCGAAATCGTCACCCTCGGTGACGTGCTCCGCTCCCCGGCGGCCTCGAACAGCACCCACCCGATGACCATCGGCGTCGGGAAAGACGTCGGCGGCGGCTTCGTGCTCGCCAACCTCGCCAAGATGCCTCACCTCCTGGTCGCCGGTTCCACTGGTTCCGGCAAGTCCAGCTTCGTCAACTCCATGATCACGAGCCTGCTCATGCGGGCCAAGCCGAGCGACGTGCGCATGGTGCTGATCGACCCGAAGCGGGTCGAACTGGCCGCCTACGCCGGGGTCCCTCACCTGATCACCCCCATCATCACCAGCCCGAAAAAGGCCGCCGAGGCGCTGCAGTGGGTGGTGAAAGAGATGGACATGCGATACGACGATCTGGCCAGCTTCGGATTCCGCCACATCGACGACTTCAACAAGGCCGTCGTCAACAACGAGATCGTGCTGCCCGCCGGCAGCCTGCGCAGCCTCAAGCCGTACCCCTACCTCCTGGTCGTCGTCGACGAGCTCGCCGACCTGATGATGGTCGCACCGCGCGACGTCGAAGACTCGATCGTGCGCATCACCCAGCTGGCCCGCGCTTCGGGCATCCATCTCGTGCTCGCCACCCAGCGCCCCAGCGTCGACGTCGTCACGGGCCTGATCAAGGCCAACGTGCCCTCCCGCCTCGCCTTCGCCGTGACCAGCGTCACCGATTCCCGGGTCATCCTCGACCAGCCGGGCGCCGACAAGCTGATCGGGCAGGGCGACGCCCTGTTCCTGCCGATGGGAGCCTCCAAGGCCATCCGCGTGCAGGGGGCCTGGGTGAACGAGGCCGAGATCGAACGCGTCGTCAAGCACGTCACTCTGCAGGCCCGCCCCGACTACCGGCCGGATGTCTCCATGGTCGCCCCCCGCAAAGAGATCGACTCCGACATCGGAGACGACCTCGAGGTGCTCCTGGCCGCGGCGGAACTGGTCGTGTCGACCCAGTTCGGGTCCACCTCGATGCTGCAGCGCAAGCTCCGGGTCGGCTTCGCCAAGGCGGGTCGCCTGATGGACCTGCTCGAGTCCCGCGAAATCGTCGGTCCCTCCGAGGGATCGAAGGCGCGCGACGTGCTCGTCTCCGTGGAGCAGCTGCCCGGCGTGCTGGCCCTGCTGCGCGGCTCCGACGCCGAACATCACGCCGCCACGGCCACCGCTCAGGCCGCCGCGGCTCACCAGTCCGCGGCCCAGCACACGCCCGGCCCGCCCGATCCGCGCTACGCCGACGACCCGGTCGCCAAAATGTCGGAGGGGTACCTTGAAGAAGATGCATCTCCCGATGAAGACGCCTGGCAACTGACCGACAGGGACTGACCCATGGCCACACCATCCACGCCGGTCGTACGGCCCAGCAACTGGAATCTCCCGAATCTGATCACGATCGTGCGCATCCTGCTCGCGCCGGTGTTCATCTATCTGCTCCTCGCCGACGCCGGCCAGGACGGCGCGCTGCGCTGGTGGGCGGCCGCCCTGTTCATCGTGGCCATCGCCACCGACGGGATCGACGGGGCCATCGCCCGCCGGCGCAACCTGGTCACCGACCTGGGCAAGATCCTCGATCCGATCGCCGACAAGGTGCTCACCGGCGGAGCCCTGGTCTGCCTCTCCCTCCTCGGCGAGCTGTGGTGGTGGGTGACCATCGTCATCCTCGTGCGCGAAGTCGGCATCACGGTGTTCCGGTTCGTCATGCTGAAGGACCGGGTCATCCCGGCCTCACGGGGGGGCAAGCTCAAGACCGTGTTGCAGTCCGTGGCGATCTCGCTCGCCCTCGTGCCCCTCTGGCTGCTACTGGGCGACTGGATCTACTGGGTCAACTGGACGGCCATGGCCCTCGCCCTCATCGTTACCGTCGTCACCGGCTTCGACTACCTCGTGGCGGCGCGGCGCGAGAACCGGCTCCAGCACGACCGTGGCTGATCCGATTCCCCCGGCATTCGCCGAGAGCCTGTCACCCGCTGACACACCCGGAGCGACGGATGCCACCGCGCGCCTCGTCGCCGAACTCAGCCGCCGCGGCCTCACTATCGCCGTGGCCGAGTCCCTTACCGGCGGGGCGCTGACAGCCGAACTCGTCCGCATCCCCGGCGCATCCGTCGTCGTCAACGGGGGAGTGGTGGCGTACCAGAGTGCGCTCAAGCACACCCTCCTCGGCGTCGACGCGGCTCTGCTCGAGGAGCACGGTGCGGTGCACCCGCAGGTTGCCCTGCAGATGGCAGAGGGCGTGCGTACGCGCCTCGCCGTCGACGGCCGGCCCGCCGACATCGGCATCGCCACGACGGGCGTGGCAGGGCCGGACGGCCAGGGCGGCCACGAGCCGGGGACGGTGTTCCTCGGGCTGGCTCGTAGAGGAGAAATATCGGTCATCCCGCTCCGGCTGCACGGAGACCGTGCTCTCATTCGAGCAGCCTCCGTGGCCGCGGCCATCGAAGCTGTGTGGCAGCTGTTAGCCCGTGACGCGGTGGAATAGTTCCCCGAATTCCGTGGTTACAACGAGCGTATTCACAAGAAAAGCCCAGTCGATATCGGTAGTGTCAGGGTGTTCAAGGTTGTAGTACTCTTGCGATCCAACACACGAAACCACCCGGTTGAGTGGGCGCCAGAAGTATCAAACGGTACTCGATAAGCAACACATAATCAGTACGAGAAGGAGGTTCCGATGATTCTTGTTCGACAGGAAATCGGCGATGTGCTCAGGGACTTCCGCCTGCAGAAAGGGCGCACACTCCGTCAGGTAGCCAGCAGGGCCAGCGTGGCCCTCGGGTATCTGAGCGAGGTGGAGCGTGGCCAGAAAGAAGCGTCTTCCGAGATTCTGGCTTCCGTTGCAGAAGCGTTGGAGACCC
This sequence comes from Cryobacterium sp. TMT2-42-4, assembly GCF_004402645.1. Classification (NCBI taxonomy): domain Bacteria; kingdom Bacillati; phylum Actinomycetota; class Actinomycetes; order Micrococcales; family Microbacteriaceae; genus Cryobacterium; species Cryobacterium sp. TMT2-42-4. The sequence goes on along the minus strand of NZ_SOFT01000048.1, from coordinate 45,926 downwards.
CGATCTCGGTCATCATGCGGGAAGTCGGCGACCGACTGGCCATCATCGAGGGAATCGACAGGTTCCCCGACACTGTGCCCGACGAGCTCGTGGCCACCTACGACGACATGATGGTGCGCTAGTTCCATCCCATGCGACTCGGTGAGTTCCGTCAGGCTCTGAGCGACGAGTTCGGCGATGGCTACGGCCGCGTTCTCACTCGCGATCTCATTCTGACCCCGTTTGGCTGCACCGCCGACCAGGCTCTGGCCGGCGGTGCTTCGGCGCGCGACGTCTGGCTGGCCCTCTGCGCCGAGACGGATGTCCCGAAGGCCCGTTGGTACGGTGCGGGCCTCCCCGCCGCCCGCAGCTAGGTTTCGCTCGACACGCGCCGGATTTCGGGGAATTCTCGAATGCGTGTTCGCATTTTGATATGCTCCTCCACAGCAGGAGTCGAAGACGGCTTGTCCACTGCCGCTCCCCGCTCCCGGCTCTGTCGGACGTGCCGCGTACAGTCGGTTTGTGTCAGCGACAGAGAGCACATGCCTTGTTGAAAGCGGGTGTCGGGGTCTTCCCGGTAGCCAAACGCAACAGCCTATAGGCGCCGAAATGCACGACCGAAGGAGACCCCTCATGGCATCATCAGCAGATCGCGAAAAAGCGCTTGACACCGCTCTCGCAGCAATCGACCGCCAGTTCGGCAAGGGTTCGATCATGCGTTTGGGCAGCGACGAGCGCGCCCCCGTCGAGACGATCTCCACGGGGTCGATCGCGCTGGACGTGGCCCTCGGCATAGGTGGCCTGCCCCGAGGTCGCATCGTGGAGATCTACGGTCCGGAATCGTCGGGAAAGACCACGCTCACCCTGCACGCCATCGCGAACGCGCAGAAGAACGGCGGCATCGCCGCCTTCATCGACGCCGAGCACGCTCTGGACCCTGAGTACGCCCGCAAGCTCGGAGTCGACATCGACGCGCTCCTCGTCTCCCAGCCCGATACGGGTGAGCAGGCGCTGGAAATCGCCGACATGCTCGTGCGAAGCGGATCCATCGACCTGATCGTGATCGACTCCGTCGCCGCGCTGGTTCCCCGCGCCGAGATCGAGGGCGAGATGGGTGACTCGCACGTGGGCCTGCAGGCCCGTCTGATGTCCCAGGCCTTGCGCAAGCTCACCGGTGGCCTCAGTCAGACCAACACCACCATGATCTTCATCAACCAGTTGCGCGAGAAGATCGGGGTCTTCTTCGGCAGCCCCGAGACCACCGCCGGGGGCAAGGCGCTCAAGTTCTACGCGTCGGTGCGCCTCGACATCCGCCGTATCGAGACCCTGAAAGACGGCACCGAGGCCGTCGGTAACCGCACGCGGGTCAAGGTCGTCAAGAACAAGATGGCACCGCCCTTCAAGCAGGCGGAATTCGACATCATCTACGGCATCGGCATCTCCCGGGAAGGCAGCCTGATCGACTTCGGTGTCGAGCACGGCATCGTCAAGAAGTCCGGCGCCTGGTACACCTACGACGGCGACCAGCTGGGCCAGGGCAAGGAGAACTCGCGCAACTTCCTGCTGCGCGAAGCGGAGATGGCCAACGAGATCGAGAACAAGATCCTCTTCAAGCTCGGGATCAGCCCCGAGGGTGCGGCCGCCAAGAAGGCTCAGGCCGCAATCGACGCCGCAGCCGCCCTGGTCACCGCAGCCGCAGCCAAGGAGGCCGCAGCCGCCAAGGCGGAGTCCCTCCAGGCCAAGCTCGCCGCCCGCAAGGGGGCGTAGCGCATGGTCCACTTCGAGCCGGCCGACGAGGTCGCGTCGCTGAGTGCGGCACGTCGCAAGAGCGCGGCCCGCGGCACCGCCGCGATCCGGCCGGTTGAGCTCGAGGCGGCGCCGATCGCCGACGAACGACTGGCGCCCGTCTCGTATCTCGGCGACGGTGGTCCGGCGGCGTCGAGCGGCCCCGCAGTCGACAGCGTTGCCGGTGCCGGTGCCGGTGCCGGTGCCGGTGTCGGTGCCGGTGCCGACGACGGTGCCGACGACGGGGACGACACCCCCGAGGGAGTGGCCTCCCGGGCCGCCGTCGATCGCGAGCACGCCGAAGGGGTGCTGCGCCAGCGGCTGCGCGGCCGGTCCCTGTCGGCGGCCGAGGCCCGCACAATTCTTGGCGGTACGGAGGTCGCTGAGCACGAGATCGAAGAGATCATCGAGCGCTTCATCGAGTTGTCCTACATCGACGAGGGCCGCCTCGCCGATCAGATCGTGCACAGCCACCACGAGCGCAAAGGCCTGGGACGCTCCGGCGTGCAGGCGGAGATGCGCCGCCGCGGGCTCGATCAGGACCTCATCCTGGAAAAGCTCGACGAAATGCCCGACGACGAGACGGAACGGGCCATCGAAATAGCCGTCAAGCGGGTGGGGCAGCTCGGGCGGCTCGACGACCAGACCATCGACCGTCGACTCAACGCGTTCCTGATGCGCAAGGGCTATTCCTCGTCCATCGTGCGCGTGGCGGTGAAGGCCGCCCTTGCCTCCCGCGGTGGTTCGCCATCGCGGGTGCGGTTCCAGTAGGGAGCGGGTCGGGGCAACCCGGCCCGGTTTCGGAGGTGCCACGCGTAAGCTGGTACCCACTATGACCAGCAGCACCGCTACGCCCCCATTCTCCAGCGCCGAGACGCTGGACCCGCAGCAGTCGGCCCTGCGTACCGCGGCCCTGCGCACCTCGGCCCTGCGCACCTCGGCCCTGAGCGCGCCGACTCTGATTGCTCCAAGCCAGGCCTCGCACGACGCTGAGGGCCGGGCCCGCACCTACGAGGTGCGCACCTTCGGCTGCCAGATGAACGTGCACGACTCCGAACGGCTCAGCGGGTCGCTCGAAGCGGCCGGCTACGTGACGGCCGACGGGGAGGAAGCCGACATCGTCGTGCTCAACACGTGTGCCGTGCGCGAGAACGCCGACAACAAGCTCTACGGCAACCTGGGGCAGCTGGCCTCGGTCAAGCGCCGCCACGACGGCATGCAGATCGCCGTCGGCGGGTGCCTGGCCCAGAAAGACAAGGACGTCATCCTCAAGAAGGCACCCTGGGTCGACGTCGTCTTCGGGACGCACAACATGGGGTCACTGCCGAGCATGCTCGAGCGTGCGCGGCACAACGGCGAGGCCCAGCTCGAAATCCTCGACTCCCTCGAGACCTTCCCCTCGACCCTGCCCACGAAGCGCGATTCGAGCTACAGCGGCTGGGTCTCCATCTCCGTCGGCTGCAACAACACCTGCACGTTCTGCATCGTGCCCGCGCTGCGCGGTAAGGAGAAGGACCGCCGTCCCGGCGAGATCCTCGCCGAAATCCAGGCCCTCGTCGACGACGGGGCAATCGAGGTCACCCTGCTCGGCCAAAACGTCAACTCCTACGGGGTTGAGTTCGGCGACCGTCTCGCCTTCGGCAAACTGCTGCGCGCGGCCGGCAAGATCGAGGGGCTGGAACGCATCCGTTTCACCAGCCCGCACCCGGCTGCTTTCACCGATGACGTGATCGACGCCATGGCCGAGACGCCGTCGGTCATGCCGCAGTTGCACATGCCGTTGCAGTCCGGCTCGGACCGTATCCTCAAGGCCATGCGCCGCTCCTACCGTTCGGCGCGATTCCTCGGCATCCTCGACCGCGTCCGAGCGCAGATGCCGCACGCGGCCATCAGCACGGACGTCATCGTCGGCTTCCCCGGCGAGACCGAGGAAGACTTCCAGGAGACCCTGAGGGTCGTGGAGCTGGCCCGGTTCGCCACCGCCTTCACCTTCCAGTACTCCATCCGGCCCGGGACCCCCGCCGCGACGCTGCCCGACCAGGTCCCCAAGGAGATCGTCCAGGATCGTTACGAGCGCCTCGCCGCCCTGCAGGAGCGCATCTCCTGGGAGGAGAACCAGGCCGTGGTCGGTCGCGAGGTCGAACTGCTCGTCGCCAACGGCGAGGGCCGCAAGGACGCCGACACCCGTCGACTCAGCGGCCGCGCCCTTGACAGCCGGCTCGTGCACTTCGACGTGCCGGAGGGCTCGGAACTGCCCCGTCCGGGCGACCTCGTGACCGTCACGGTCACCCAGGCGGCCCCCTTCCACCTGATCGCCGACTCCGTCGACGGGGCTCCGCTGCGCATCCGGCGCACCATCGCCGGCGACGCCTGGGACCGCCTCGAAGTCGAGTCCTGCGGCGTGCCCAGTCACGGCGGAGTCGCCGGCGGGTCTGGCTCGGTCTCCCTCGGCCTGCCGACCCTGCGCCTACCCGACCGAGCCGTGGGCTCGCCCGCGGTGACCAGTTCCAGCACCACGCCGATCTACGATGTCACCGACGGGGAGCGCTAGGCAGGTGCCCGGCCCGAACCCGGTGACCGGCACCGACCCGACACTGATCGTTGTCGTCGGACCCACCGGCACCGGCAAGTCCGACCTCTCGCTCGACCTCGCCGAACGCCTGGCTGAGACCGGTCGGGGGGCGGAGATCGTCAACGCCGACGCCATGCAGCTGTACCGCGGCATGGACATCGGCACCGCCAAGCTCACCGTGCTGGAGCGCCGCGGCATCCCGCACCACCTGCTCGACGTGCTTTCGGTCACCGACGACGCCACCGTCGCCCGTTACCAGACGGAGGCCCGCGCCGCGATCACCGACATCGTGGCGCGCGGCAACGTGCCCATCCTGGTCGGCGGCTCCGGGCTCTACGTGTCCGCCGTGGTCTACGACTTCCAGTTCCCCGGCACGGATGCCGTGCTGCGCGCCCGACTCGAAGCCGAGCTGACCGAGCAGGGGCCCGGCGCCCTGTACACCCGGTTGAAGGCCGTGGACCCCGTCGCCGCCGCCCGCATCGGCGCCGGCAACGGTCGGCGCCTCGTGCGCGCCCTCGAGGTCGTGAAGCTGACCGGGGGGCCGCACACCGCCGCCCTGCCCGACGAGCCGGTCTACTGGATGCCCGCGGTCACAGTGGGACTCCGCGCCCAGCGTGCCGAGCTCACCCCCCGCCTCGACGCCCGGGTGGAGGGCATGTGGGGCCGCGGACTCGTCGAGGAGGTGCGCGGGCTGATTCCGAGTGGAATCGAGACCGGTGTCACGGCCAGCCGGGCCATCGGCTACGCCCAGGCCCTTGGGCAGCTGACGGGCAGCCTCAGCCGGGCGGAGGCCATCCAGGAGACGCAGCAGTTCACCCGCCGGTACGCGAGACGGCAGGTGAGCTGGTTCAAGCGTTCCCCGCACACCCACTGGATCGACTTCGACGCGCCGGATCGGGTTGACCGGGCGCTGACCCGCTTGGCCGACCCGGAGCAGCCGGCCGAGCACTGGGCGATCGAGCCGGCCTCCTAAACTGGACGGCATGGGTATTGATCTGAACTTCACCAAGGGCCACGGCACCGGGAACGACTTCGTGCTTTTCTCTGATCCCGACGGGCAGATCGACCTCACCCCGAGCCAGATCCGGGCCATCTGCGACCGCCGATTCGGCATCGGTGCCGACGGCATCATCCGCGCGGTGCGCTCCACGAGCCTGGCCGCCGGCGCGATCGCCCTCGCCGAGGACGATGCGGCCGAATGGTTCATGGACTACTGGAACGCCGACGGCACGGTGTCCGAGATGTGCGGCAACGGCATCCGCGTCTACACCCGCTTCCTGGTGGAGCAGGGCCTGACCACGCTCGACCGCGGCGACACGCTCTGCATCGGCACCCGCGGGGGAGTGCGCGACGTTCAGCGCGGCGCAACCGGCTACCAGGTCGACCTCGGCCGGTGGCGCCTCGACGGCGGTGAACCGCTCGTTCGGGCGAAGGACCTGCCCGTGGCCCGCCCCGGTCTCGGCATCAACGTGGGTAACCCGCACGTGGTCGTGGCCCTGGCCGACGACGACGAGCTCGCAGGCGTCGACCTCACCTTCGTGCCGCAGCTCGACCCTGACCCGGCGGCCGGGGCGAACATCGAGCTCGTGCTGCCGGGCGATCCGCTCGTCGTGAACGGTGTCGGCCGCATCCGGATGCGCGTGCACGAGCGCGGCAGCGGCGAAACACTCTCCTGCGGTACGGGGGCGGCCGCGGCGGCCCTCGCCACCCGGCACTGGGCCGGCGCGGGTGCCCCGAACCAGTGGCAGGTCGAGGTCACCGGCGGCACGCTCGGCGTGCGCATGTTCCCGACCGAGGACGGCGAACACGTCTCACTGTCGGGTCCGGCGGAACTCGTGTACGACGGGGTCTTCCGCCTCGGCTGAGTACTCGCTCGAGGCGATGGGCCGCGACGCGGCCTAGTCCTGGCGTTTCACCCGCAGGACCCGGAAGCCCTTGCTGATGGAGTGCCGTGAGGTGCTGAATTCGGCGGGCAGGTCGCCGTCGAGCCAGCGCTGCAGGGAGTCAGAGCCGAGGTTGCGCTGCACGACGAGCCAGGCATCCGAACCCGGCTCCAGGCGCGGCAGCCAGGTACGCAGCATGGTGTGCAGTTCGGTTTTGCCGACCCGGATCGGGGGATTCGACCAGATGGTGCGGAACGTCACGTGGGCGGGCATCTGATCGGGCAGCACCGCGGTGATGTTAGTGAGGCCGAGCTTCTGCGCGTTCAGCCGCACCAGGTCGAGCGCCCGCTCGTTGACGTCGACGGCCCAGATCGTGGCGCGGGGTGAGGCGAGGGCCAAGTGCAGGCCGATCGGACCCCAGCCGCAGCCCAGGTCGAGGAAATCGCCGCCGGGCGGCGGAGTCGGCGCGTTGTTCAAGAGCACCTGGGTACCGGTGTCGATGTGCTCCGGGCTGAAGACCGAATTGGCTGTGGTCAGCTCGCGTTCTTGGCCTCCCAATCGAACGGTCACCTGGCGGAGTTTCAGGGTGCTGTCGGGTGCCGGGGTGAAGTAGTGGTCGGAAGGCATAGAGGGAACTTACCGTGCATCGAGGAACTATTGTTAAAGGAATGACTGAGTCACATCTGCCCGACGACACCGACGACGTGGTCGCCCGCGTTCTTGCCAGCGCTGACAGCAAGGCTGCCGGCTATTCACTGTTCCGCAGCGGGTCGGCGCAGGCTTTGCAGGCCGAATCCGGCCCGTCGCACGACGACGAGGGTCACGACGGCGTGCAGCAGGACCGCGAGGACCGCAACGCGCTGCGCCGCGTGCCCAGCCTCTCCACCGAACTCGAGGACGTCACCGAGGTCGAGTACCGCCAGCTCCGGCTGGAGAACGTTGTTCTGATCGGCCTGTACACGCACGGGACCGTCGCGGACGCCGAGAACTCCATGCGCGAACTCGCCGCTCTGGCCGAGACCGCCGGCGCCACCGTTCTCGACGGCCTCATGCAGCGCCGGGCGAAGCCGGACGCCAGCACCTACCTCGGCAAGGGCAAGGCCGAAGAGGTGGCCGGCATCGTCAAGGCGATGGGCGCCGACACCGTCATCGCCGACACCGAGCTGGCGCCCAGCCAGCGGCGCGCACTCGAGGACGTCGTCAAGGTGAAGGTCATCGACCGCACCGCCGTGATCCTCGACATCTTCAGTCAGCACGCCAAGAGCCGCGAGGGAAAGGCCCAGGTCGAACTCGCCCAGCTCGAATACCTGCTTCCCCGCCTGCGCGGCTGGGGCGACTCGATGTCCCGCCAGGCCGGAGGCCAGGTGGGCGGCGCCGGTGCAGGCATGGGTTCGCGCGGCCCCGGCGAGACCAAGATCGAGCTGGACCGCCGGCGCATCCACACCCGGATGTCTCGCCTCCGCAAGCAGATCCTCGAGATGAAACCCGCCCGCGAGGCCAAGCGGGCCAACCGCAAGCGCAACGCCGTGCCATCCGTCGCCATCGTCGGTTACACCAACGCCGGCAAGTCGAGCCTGCTCAACCGCATCACCCGGGCCGGCGTACTCGTCGAGAACTCCCTGTTCGCCACCCTGGACGCCACGGTGCGCAAGTCCACGACGGCCGACGGGCTGCTCTACACGCTGACGGACACCGTCGGGTTCGTGCGGAACCTGCCCCACCAGCTGGTGGAGGCGTTCCGGTCCACCCTCGAGGAGGTCGCCGACGCCAACGTGATCGTGCACGTCGTCGACGGCTCGCATCCTGACCCGGCGAGCCAGCTTGCCACAGTGCGCGAGGTCATCGCCGAGGTCGGTGCCCGGGAGATCCCGGAGGTCGTCGTCTTCAACAAGAGCGACCTGATCAGCGATGATGACGGGCTCGTGCTGCGCGGACTCTGGCCGAAGGGCATTTTCGTCTCGGCCCGCACCGGCGAGGGCATCGAGGAACTGCTCGCGACCATCTCGGACCTGCTGCCGCGGCCGTCGATCAGGCTTGAGTTACTCGTCCCCTACGAGCGGGGCGACCTGATCGCGGTGCTGCACGATCAGGGCACGGTGCTGTCCACCGTATACGCCGAGACCGGCACCCGGGTTACGGCTCTGGTGACTGATGAGATCCGGTCGCTGTTCGAGCCGTTCGCCGTGCCGCCGGCCGTCACCGGCTGACCGCCGCCGGCTGACGACATATTCGGTCACGGACCTGCCGGGCATCGGGCGTGCTTGTTAGAGTCTTCTCAATCGTTGCCTCCGGTCTCCTGGCCGGCGGCATGGAGCGACAGCCGAGCCCGGCACCCGCCCGCGAACGCCCGCCTGGCTTGCCGGGCGGTCCGCGGCCGCCCGGCCCCCAGTGCCTGACACTGGCAACTGTCGAATGAGGAGCAATGCCCCACACCTCGGACCCTGCGTGCCGGAAGATCCCGTTCTCATTCGAGTTGTATCCGCCCACATCGGATGCCGCCACCTCCGTGCTGCACGCCACCATCGAGCGGCTGGCCGCGGCCGGCCCGGAATTCATCGCGGTCACCTACGGTGCGAACGGCTCCTCCCGGCGCTCCTCCCTGGACGTGCTCACCCACATCCTGCGCACCACCACCGTGGACCCGTTGGCCCACCTCACCTGCGTGGGCTCGTCCAACGCGGAAGCCAGTCAGCTGATCCGGGAGTTTCTGGACGCCGGGGTGCGGAGCTTCCTGGCCCTGCGCGGCGACCCGCCGGAAGGCATTCGGGAGGGTGAGGCCTTCCTCGGCGACCTGGGCAGCGCCGCGGAACTGGTGCAGCTGATCCACCGGGTGCAGGCCGAGCGGGTGCCGTACCGCGAGGCCGTGATCCCGGGACTCCCTGCCGCCCGCACAATCAAGCGGGAACGGGAGAAGGTACGCATCGCCGTGGCCGCCTTCCCGAACGGCCACCCGCGCTCCCGGTCCGCCACCCAGGACATCGACACGCTGCTGGCCAAGCAGGCCGCCGGCGCCAACCTGGCGATCACGCAACTCTTCTTTCACGCCGACCACTACCTCAGCTTCATCCTGCGAGCCCGTGCCGCCGGGGTCGAATTCCCGATCCTGCCCGGGATCATGCCGGTCACGAGCCCGGCCCGCCTGCGCCGCATCCTCGAGTTGTCCGGCGAGGAACTGCCGTCCGAGCTGGCGATCGCGCTCGAGGTGGAGCCGACGAAGGAAGGCCAACGTGAGATCGGCATCCGTCAGGCCACCGAACTTGCCCGGGAACTCATCTCCGGCGGTGCCCCCGGGCTGCACCTCTACGCCTTCAACCAGCACGAGACCGTGCTCGCCGTGCTCGACGGCTGCGGTCTGCTCACCCCCACCCTGCCATCGTCCGCACTGCCTGCCCCTCACCCCGTCAAGGAGAACCCATGACCAACTCTTCCACGTTTCCCGACTTTCCCGCCGGCACCATCCTGGGCTACCCGCGCATCGGGCCGCGCCGCCAACTGAAGAAGGCCGTCGAAGCGTTCTGGGCCGGATCGGTCAGCGCCGACGAGCTCGAGGCGACCGCGGCCGTCCTGCGCCAGGGCACCCGAGAGCGCCTCGTGCAGCTAGGACTCGGCCGGGACGACTCGTCCATCCCGGAATCGTTTTCCTACTACGACCAGATGTTGGATGCCCTGTGCACGGTGGGCGCCGTCCCCGCCCGGTTCGCGCATCTCCGGGGCGAGGACGGCCACCTCGACCTGGCCGGCTACTTCACCCTCGCCCGCGGTGAAGGTGAGCATCCGCCGCTGGAGATGACCAAATGGTTCGACACCAACTACCACTACCTGGTGCCGGAGATCGGCCCCGAGACCGAGTTCACCCTCGCCGGCACCCGGCTGGTGCGCGAGTTCGAGGAGGCGAAGGCGGCCGGATTCCTGACCCGGCCGGTCATCGTCGGCCCGGTCACCTTCCTGCTGCTGAGCAAGCCCAGCAACGAGGCCCCGACCGGATTCAGTCCGCTTGACCGCCTCGACGACCTTGTGCCGGTCTACGCCGCCCTCCTGCAGCGGCTGCGCGCCGCCGGAGCCGAATGGGTGCAGCTCGACGAGCCTGCCCTGGTCAGTGAGAGCATCGACACCCCGAGAACGGATGCCCTCGCCGGCCTCCGCTTCGCCTACAACACCCTCGGCGCCCTCGCCGAGCGCCCCGCATTGTTCGTCGCCGCGCCGTACGGCAGCCTCGACGACGCCCTACCCGTTCTTGCCATCACCCCGGTGGAAGCCATCGGGCTCGACCTCGTGCGGGGAAGCGTGCCGGCGGAGACCCCCGGACTGGACACGACCACTCTCGTAGCCGGCATCATTGACGGCCACAATATCTGGCGCGGCGACCTGGCCGCCGCCTTCGACACGGCGGCCGGCCTGGTCCGCCTCTCGCCGCGGATCTCGGTTTCCACCTCAACCTCGCTGCTGCACGTTCCCCACGACATCGACGACGAATCGGCGCTGGACGACGACCTGAAGAGTTGGCTCGCCTTTGCGGACCAGAAGGTCGCGCAGGTTGCCACACTCGCCCGCGGCCTCAGTCTGGGTCGCCGTGCCATCGAGACCGACCTCTCTGCGGCGTCCGCGGCCCTCGACGCGCGGAGGGTGGCTCCCGGAGTCCGCGATGGCGCCGTTCGGGTTCGCGCCGACGCGCTCACTTCGGGCGACTTCACCCGGGACGCCTACGCAGCCCGAGTGGCAGCCCAGGAGATTGCCCTCGGGCTGCCGTTCCTGCCGACAACCACGATCGGATCCTTCCCGCAGACCGGGGACATCCGTCGGGCCAGGGCGCAGCTGGTACGGGGGGTGCTGAGCACCGCGGACTACCGGGACCTGATGCGCGCCGAAATCCGTCGCGTCGTCGCGCTGCAGGAGGACATCGGCCTCGACGTGATCGTGCACGGGGAGCCGGAACGCAACGACATGGTGCAGTACTTCGCCGAGAACCTTGACGGATTCGCGGTCACCGAGAACGGTTGGGTGCAGTCCTACGGCAGCCGGTGCGTGCGCCCGTCGATCCTCTGGGGTGACGTGTCCCGACCGCGGCCCATCACGGTCGAGTGGTCAGCGTTCACGCAGGGTCTGACGCCCAAGCCCGTCAAGGGGATGCTCACCGGTCCGGTCACGATCCTCGCGTGGTCGTTCGTGCGCGACGACCAGCCGCTCGGCGAGACGGCCAGGCAGGTGGCCCTGGCCCTGCGGGACGAGATCGCCGACCTGGAGACGGCCGGCATTCAGATCGTCCAGGTCGACGAGCCCGCGCTGCGGGAGCTGCTGCCGCTGAAGCAGAAGGACCAGGCGGAATACCTCGACTGGTCGGTGGGGTCCTTCCGCCTGGCGACGGCCGGTGCGGCCGCGGCCACCCAGATCCACACCCACCTCTGCTACTCGGAGTTCGGGGTGGTCATCGACGCGATCCGCAACCTGGACGCGGATGTGACCAGCATCGAGGCGGCACGCTCCCGCATGGAGGTGGTGGGCGATATCCGGTCCCAGGGCTTCGATCACGGTATCGGCCCGGGAGTGTGGGACATCCACTCGCCGCGTGTGCCGAGCGTGGCCGAACTCACCGACCTGCTCGAGCGCGCCGCGGCGGCCATCCCGGCCATCCGGCTCTGGGTGAACCCCGACTGCGGCCTCAAAACCCGCGGCTACGCCGAAACCGTCCAGTCCCTGCACAACATGCTCGCTGCGACCCGCATCCTCCGCGCCCGCCTGACCTCCTCCGTTTCCGCCTGACCCTGCCTCCACCCACACAAAAGCCGGGCACGACACCAAAACCAGTGTTCGTGCCCGGCCCACAAGACCCGGCCCACAAGACCCGGCCCATAAGGCCCGACCGAAACAACCATGGCGACTCAACACACGCGCGTCACCACGACGTTGGTCGAAACCGTCGAGACCAAGAGTCGGCCTGAAGTGCTAATGAACTTCAGTGCTGTTGCCCTAAACCGACCGCAGCACGGCCACAACCTTCCCCAGAATCTCGGCGTGATCGCCGACGATGGGTTCGAAGTTGGTGTTGCGGGGCAGTAGCCAGGTGTGCCCGTCGCGCTGGCGGAAGACCTTGACGGTTGCCTCGTTGTCGAGCATGGCAGCAACGATTTCACCGTTTTCGGCGGTCTTCTGCTGCCGCACGACGACCCAGTCGCCGTCCATGATGGCGGCGTCGATCATCGATTCGCCCGACACCTTGAGCATGAACAGGTCGCCCTTCCCCACCAGCTGGCGGGGCAGCGGGAAAATCTCGTCGATCTGCTGTTCGGCGGTGATCGGGATGCCGGCGGCGATGCGACCGACGAGCGGAACCATGGCGGCGTCGCCGACCTGCACTCCGGTGTGGAAACTTTCCGAGGCTCCGGCCGTCGTGTCTTCGGGCGACTGCGGAATCTCGATGAGCACCTCCAGCGCTCGGGGGCGGTTCGGGTCGCGGCGGAGGTAACCGCTCAGTTCCAACTGGTTGAGCTGGTGGGTGACGCTCGACAGTGACGACAGGCCGACGGCGTCGCCGATCTCCCGCATGCTCGGCGGATAGCCGCGTTGGCTGACCGAGCGTTGGATGACGTCAAGGATGGCGAGCTGCTTCTCGCTGAGGCTCTTGCGCCGTCTGGTGCCGCCCTTGTCGCGGGGACCGCTGGTGTTCTGTGCCACGTTCGTCGCTCCTCGTTGTGATTGATGCGCTGGCGGCACGCATCGAATGCCGCCGATTCACGCGAATGTCGGGGGTGCCTGATTGAGTGTCAATCAACAATCGAAACTGTATCCGCGTTGAGGCCATTAAACAAACATGTATTCGATTGGGTCGGGATGAATATTTCAGAAACTACCGAAAAAAGCTTGATTGTTCGAATAATCGAATATACATTCGGAACATAAGTTCGCATCCGGCTCTCCCGGCCGAGAGTCGGATGCGGCTTCTCACAGGAGGTATGACATGAGCACTGCACTTGAACGAGGCGTCCCCATCACGACCGGACGCACCCGGCTCCGACTCACCCGGCGCGGTCGCGTCGTTTTCACGTGCCTGGCTGCCTTTCCGCTCGTGGCCGTGGCTCTGGCCGTCGCCCTCAACGGAGGCATTGCCGCCGCCGAGAACTCGACCGTCGGTCGCGTGGCCACGGCCTTCGACTACGTCACCATCAAGTCGGGGCAGTCGCTCTGGCAACTTGCCGAGACAATTGCGCCCACGGCCGATCCGCGCGAGGTGATCGCCGAGATTGTGAGCCTCAACCAGCTGCCGTCCGACAGCGTGCAGCCCGGTCAGCGGCTGGCACTTCCGAACGACCTGTGAACTACCCGCAACGAGTCCCCGCCGGTCTCACCCCGGTAACATGGGGGGAGTGACCAGTCTCAACGATCTGCCCCTTCGCGATAATCTGCGCGGACTCACCCCCTACGGGGCGCCGCAGTTGCACGTGCCGGTGGCTCTCAACGTGAACGAGAACACCCACGGCATCCCGGCTGAGGTGGCGCAGGACATCGTGGCGGCATTGGCTGTGGCGGTCACGACCGTGAACCGATACCCCGATCGGGAGTTCACCGAGCTGCGGGATTCCCTCGCCCGATATCTCGGTCACGGCCTCACTCGAAAGAACATCTGGGCCGCCAACGGATCCAACGAGGTTCTTCAGCAAGTGCTGCAGGCCTTCGGCGGCCCGGGTCGGTCCGTTCTCGGCTTCGCACCGACCTACTCCATGTACCCTTTGCTCGCCTCCGGCACCGGTACCCGCTGGATCGCGGGCGGTCGTGACGCCGAGTTCGAACTCTCCCCGGCAACGGCGGTGGAGTGGGTCGACCGGGTTGCCCCTGACCTCGTCTTCCTCTGCTCGCCGAACAACCCCACCGGCACGCCCCTGTCCCTGGAAACGATCGCGGCCGTCTACGACGCGACCGACGGCATCGTCGTCGTCGACGAGGCATACGCCGAGTTCGGGACGGATGACGCGCCGACCGCCCTGAGCCTGCTGCCCGGCCGGGAGCGCCTGCTGGTGTCCCGCACCATGAGCAAGGCGTTCGCCTTCGCGGGTGTGCGCGTCGGCTATCTGGCCGCCGATCCCGCCGTGACGGATGCCCTCCGCCTGGTTCGTCTGCCCTACCACCTGTCCGCGCTCACCCAGGCTGCCGCGGTCGCCGCCCTCGTCCACACGCCCGCGATGCTCGCCATGGTCGACGACATCCGCGGGCAGCGGGACCGCATCGTGAGCGAACTGGCCCGGCTTGGCTACTCTCCGCTGCGCAGTGCGAGCAACTTCGTGTTGTTCGGCGGCGTCGAGGACCCTCGGGCCACCTTCGAGGCGCTGCTGGCGGAAGGCATCCTCGTGCGCGACGTCGGAATCCCGGGCCACCTGCGGGTCAGCGCCGGCACCGAGTCCGAGACGACGGCGTTCCTCGACGCTCTCGAGGCGCTTGGGCGGCCGTGAACGGCTCGGGCCAATAAACTAGCCGTATGAGCTTCTCTTTCGCGACCACCTCGCCCCGTTTTGCCCACCTGCAGCGCGAGACCAGCGAGTCGAGCATCGACCTGTCGCTCAATCTCGACGGCACCGGTGAGTCGGACATCCAGACGTCGGTCCCGTTCTTCGATCACCTGCTCACGGCCTTCGCGAAACACTCGTTGACCGACCTCACCGTGCGCGCCCGCGGTGATATCGAGATCGATGTGCACCACACGGTCGAGGACGTCGGTATCCTGCTCGGCCAGGCGATCAAGCAGGCTCTCGGGGACAAATCCGGCATCTCCCGCTACGGTGACGCCCTCGTGCCGCTCGACGAGGCCCTCGTGCAGGCCGTCGTCGACATTTCCGGGCGCCCCTACCTCGTGCACCAGGGCGAGCCGGCCGGTTTCGAGTTCCACCTGATCGGCGGCCACTTCACCGGCTCCATGGTGCGCCACGTATTTGAGGCTATCGCCCTCAACGGTGGCCTCACGGTGCACGTCACCGTGCAGGGCGGCCGCGACCCCCACCACATCGCCGAAGCCGAATTCAAGGCCTTTGCCCGAGCGTTCCGCCAGGCGAAGGCGCTCGACCCCCTGGTGTCCGGCGTGCCCTCGACCAAGGGTGCGCTGTGACCAGCGTCGTTGTCTTCGACTACGGCACCGGAAATGTGCACTCCGCCGTCAAGGCACTCGAACTTGCCGGGGCCGAGGTGACGCTGACCAGCGACCGCCGTCAGGCGCTTGAGGCCGACGGGCTCGTCGTGCCCGGCGTGGGCGCGTTCAGCGCCGTCATGCAGGCCCTGAAGGCGGTGCACGGCGACGAGATCATCGACCGCCGGATCGCGGGCGGACGCCCGGTGCTGGGCATCTGCGTGGGTATGCAGATCATGTTCGAGCACGGCGTCGAACGCGGCGTGGACACGGAGGGGCTGGGCGAGTGGCCCGGCACCGTGACGCAGCTGACGGCGCCGGTGCTGCCACACATGGGCTGGGACACGGTCACGCCGGGGGAGGGCTCGATGCTGTTCCATGGCCTTGAGCAGGAGCGCTTCTACTTCGTGCACTCCTACGCCGCCCAGGAATGGTCCCTCGACGTCATGCCGCCGTTCCCGAAGCCGATTCTCACCTGGTCCGAGCACGGACAACCTTTCCTGGCCGCCATCGAGAACGGACCGCTTACCGCCACCCAGTTCCACCCGGAGAAATCCGGTGAGGCAGGCATCCGTCTGCTCCATAACTGGCTCGGCACCGTCAAGAACTGACCGTGACTTTTCCCTGACTGACCTGGTCGCCGCGACCACTCCCAACCGAGGACACCCATGACTGTGAATACCCCTTCCCTCCGTCTCGTTCTGCTGCCCGCCGTGGATGTGGCCGACGGCAAGGCCGTTCGCTTGACCCAGGGCGAAGCCGGCACCGAGACCAACTACGGCGACCCCGTCGACGCGGCACTTGACTGGGCCCGCCAGGGCGCCGAGTGGATCCACCTCGTCGACCTCGACGCGGCCTTCGGTCGCGGCAACAACACGGATGTCATCCGCACCGTGATCCGCGAGGTCACGGGCGTGAAGATCGAGCTCTCCGGCGGGATC
Source organism: Cryobacterium sp. TMT2-42-4 (assembly GCF_004402645.1). NCBI lineage: Bacteria > Bacillati > Actinomycetota > Actinomycetes > Micrococcales > Microbacteriaceae > Cryobacterium > Cryobacterium sp. TMT2-42-4. Next base: position 29,660 of record NZ_SOFT01000048.1, on the reverse strand, counting down.
CGCGACGACGCGTCGCTGGACGCGGCCCTGAACGCGGGCGTCAGCCGGATCAACCTGGGCACCGCGGCACTGGAGAACCCGGAGTGGGCGGCGCAGGTCATCGCCCGGCACGGGGACGCCGTCGCCGTCGGGCTCGACGTGCGCGGAACCACCCTCGCCGCCCGCGGCTGGACCAGGGAGGGAGGGGACCTCTGGGAGGTGCTCGCCCGTCTCGAGGAGGCTGGCTGCTCGCGCTACGTCGTCACCGATGTGACCAAGGACGGCACACTGCAAGGCCCCAACATCGACCTGCTCCGCCAGATGATGGAGCGCACCGATCGACCGGTCGTCGCCTCCGGCGGCATCTCCAGCCTCGACGACCTCCGCGCATTGCGCGAACTCGTGCCGCTCGGACTCGAGGGCGCGATCGTCGGAAAAGCCCTCTACGCGGGGGCGTTCACCCTGGGCGAGGCGCTGGATGTCGCGGGCGCGTAACCTCGGCTCCACCGGCCTTCCCGGCGGACCCGGAGGGGGAGACTCCGCCGGGCAGCCGTGGGAGGGACGACAGTTTGAGCCCAACATGCACAGCGACGACGACGGGCTCGCGCCCGAGCCGCTCCTGGCGGCCGTGCGCCGCTTCCAGGCTCGGGAGGCCGGCGAAGAGACGGTGGTCGACGCCATCCGTGGCTCGCGGCTGCTCGTTCCCCTGGTGACCGAACTCGGCCAATCGGGCACCACCGAGGCCGGCCTCCGCGTCGACAAGACCCAGGAACTGTCGATCATCACCGTGGCCGGGCCCGACGGACGCACGGTGCTTCCCGTGTTCACCTCGGTCGCTGCGATGACGGCGTGGAACACGCAGGCCCGGCCGGTCCCGGCCGACGGCGTGCGCGTCGCGCTGGCCGCGGCTCAGGAGAACACCGATCTGGTCGTGCTCGATCCGACCGCGCCCACCGAGTTCGTGGTGCGGCGCCCGGCCCTGTGGGCCATCGCCCAGTCCCTGCCCTGGACCCCCAGCTATGCCAGTCGCGACGTCGCGGATGCCTTCGCCGACTCCGTGGCCACCGAACTGAGTGTGCTCGGGGTTGAACTGGCCCCCGGCGACCCGGCCGCCCGCCTCGCCGGACCGGAACTGATTGTACGTCTCGAGCTCATGGATGGCCTGACCCGCACCGAGCTCGACGCGACCCTCGCCCGGCTCGCGGCCCGCTGGTCATCGAGCGACGTCATCGCCACCCAGGTGGACTCTCTCACCGTGCAGCTGCTGCCCTCCGCCTAGGCGGTCTCTTCCATCGTCGGCGGTTCCGGGCCCCGCGTTCCGCGCTCCGCCCCCGCGTCCGCCACGAACGAATACGACGGAGATTGTGGCCAAATCGGTTCTGGATGTCCGGGAAACCCCGGTTTAGATTCATAATCTCCGTCGAATTGGTTCGAGTGGCCCGGCTCAGGCGGATCGACGAGGATAGTCGTATGAACGAGGTTCTGCACCGATTCACCCCGGCCACCCGCGCCTGGTTCGCGCAGGCCTTCGCCGCACCCACCGAGGCCCAGCTCGGGGCGTGGGACGCCATCTCTCGGGGCTCACACGCGCTGGTGGTGGCCCCCACCGGATCAGGTAAGACCCTCGCCGCGTTCCTCTGGGCCATCGACCGCCTGGCCGCGGATACTGTAGAGGCCGCAGATGTCTCGGAAGCCTCGGCGCGTCCTGACCGGTTCACCGCGCCGGGAACCCGCGTGCTCTACATCTCGCCGCTCAAGGCGCTGGGCGTCGACGTGGAACGCAACCTGCGGGCCCCGCTGGTGGGCATCGTCCAGGCTGCCGAGCGCCTCGGGTTCGCCCCGCCCCGGGTGACCGTCGGCGTGCGGTCGGGGGACACCCCGGCCACGGAACGCCGAAGCCTGGTCAAAACGCCGCCGGACATCCTGATCACCACGCCAGAATCGCTGTTCCTCATGCTCACCTCGGCGGCGCGGGAATCGCTGCGCGCCGTGGACACGGTCATCATCGACGAGGTGCACGCGGTCGCGGCGAGCAAGCGCGGCGCGCACCTGGCCGTCTCACTGGAACGGCTCGACGACCTGCTCGCCCGCCCGGCCCAGCGAATCGGACTGTCGGCTACCGTGCGACCGGCCGCCGAGGTCGCCCGGTTCCTTGGAGGTTCCGCACCGGTAGAGATCGTCGCACCGGTGTCGACCAAACGATTCGACCTCAGCGTGGTCGTTCCCGTCGACGACATGAGCCAGGTCGGCCCGGCACCGGTGCGGGAGGGTTCGACGGCCGCCGCCGCCCCACAGACCGGGTCCATCTGGCCGCATGTGGAAGAGGCAATCGTCGACGAGGTGCTGGCGCACACCTCCTCGATCGTGTTCGCCAACTCCCGCCGGCTGGCCGAACGGCTGACCGCGCGCTTCAACGAGATCTACGCCCAACGCCTCGAGGACGAGCCCGTGCCCGCGATGCCGGCCGTGATGACCGAGCGGATGCCTGCCCTCGTGCCCGTCGGCACTGCGGCACCCGGCCCGCCGGCCGCGCTCATGGGCGCCAGCGGCCAGAGCGCCGGGGCCGAGCCGCTGCTTGCCCGCGCGCACCACGGCTCCGTCAGCAAGGAGCAGCGCGCACTGATCGAAGACGACCTCAAAGCCGGGCGGCTGCGCTGCGTGGTGGCGACGTCCAGCCTCGAACTCGGCATCGACATGGGCGCCGTCGACCTGGTCGTGCAGGTGGAATCGCCGCCGTCCGTGGCCAGCGGGCTGCAGCGGATCGGCCGGGCCGGGCACCAGGTGGGGGAGGTCTCCCGGGGCGTGATCTTCCCCAAGCACCGGGCCGATCTCATCCATGCGGCCGTTGCCGCCGAGCGCATGGCCGCCGGACTGATCGAATCACTGCAGGTGCCGTCCAACCCGCTCGACATCCTCGCCCAGCAGACCGTGGCGGCGACCGCCCTTGAACCCATCCACGCGGAGGAGTGGTTCGACACCGTGCGCCGCAGCGCCCCCTTCCACGCCCTCCCGCGGTCGGCCTACGAGGCCACCCTCGACCTGCTTGCCGGCCGGTATCCCTCCGACCAGTTCGCCGAGCTGCGCCCCCGCATCGTCTGGGACCGGGAGACGGGCATCCTCACCGGGCGCCCGGGCGCGCAACGGCTCGCGGTGACCAGTGGCGGCACGATCCCCGACCGCGGCCTGTTCGGCGTCTTCATGGTCGGCGGCGACCAGGCCACCGGCCGCCGGGTGGGGGAGCTCGACGAGGAGATGGTCTACGAGTCCCGGGTCGGCGATGTCTTCGCCCTCGGCACGACGAGCTGGCGTATCCAGGAGATCACCCACGACCGGGTGCTCGTGCTGCCCGCCTTCGGTGAACCGGGGCGGCTGCCGTTCTGGAAGGGCGACGGCCTCGGCCGGCCCGCCGAGCTCGGTGAGGCGATCGGCGCGTTCCTGCGCGAGGTCTCGGCGCTCCCCGACCCGGAGGCCCGGGTGCGCTGCCGGGCCGGCGGCCTCGACGAGCGCGCCGTCGACAACCTCCTGGCCTTCCTCGCCGAGCAGCGCGCCGCGACCGGTCAGGTCCCGACCGACCGCACCCTCCTCGTCGAGCGGTTCCGAGACGAGCTCGGCGACTGGCGGGTGGTGCTGCACTCCCCGTTCGGCCTGCAGGTGCACGCGCCCTGGGCCCTCGCCGTGGGCGCCCGGGTGCGGGAGCGCTACGGGCTCGACGGGGCCTGCGTGGCCAGTGACGACGGCATCGTCGTGCGCATCCCCGACACCGAGTCCGACCCACCCGGAAGCTCCCTCTTTGTCTTCGACCCGACCGAGCTCGAACAGATGGTCACCGACGAAGTCGGCGGGTCGGCTCTGTTCGCCGCCCGGTTCCGCGAGTGCGCCGCGCGGGCCCTGCTGCTCCCGCGCTACAACCCGGGTCGGCGGTCGCCGCTCTGGCAGCAGCGCCAGAAGGCCGCGCAGCTGCTCGACGTGGCCCGCACCTTTCCGACCTTCCCGATCATCCTCGAAACCGTGCGCGAGTGCCTGCAGGACGTCTACGATCTGCCCGCTCTCCTGGCCCTCACCCGCCGCATCGACAGTCGCGCCCTGCGCCTGGTCGAGACCCAGACGGATGCCGCGAGCCCGTTCGCGAGCACCCTCCTCTTCGGCTACGTGGCCGCGTTCATGTACGAGGGAGATTCCCCGCTCGCCGAGCGGCGCGCCACCGCCCTCTCGCTCGATTCCAGCCTGCTGGCCGAGTTGCTCGGTCGGGTGGAGCTGCGCGAGCTGCTCGACCCGGCCGTGATCCTGCAGACCGACCTGGAACTGCAGCGGCTGCCGGCCGACCGGAAGGCGCGCGGAGTCGAGGGCATCGCGGACCTGCTCCGCGGCCTCGGTCCGCTCACCACGGCGGAGGTGGCCGCCCGCCTCGACCCCGCCGTGTCACCGGGCGCCGCCGAGGGCCTGCAGGTGCTTTTCGACGCGCGGCGCATCATCCCGGTCGGTTTCGCCGGGCAGCAGTGGTGGGCGGCCATCGAAGACGCCGCCCGGCTTCGCGACGCCCTCGGCGTCCCCCTGCCGCAGGGGGTCCCGGCCGTGTTCACCGAGCCGGTGCCGGACCCGCTCGGCGACCTGGTCAGCCGGTACGCACGCACCCACGGCCCGTTCACTCTCACCGACGTGGCCGCGCGCTTCGGGCTCGGCCCGGCCGTGGCGCTCGTCGCCCTCCGGCGCCTGGCCGGGGCCCGCCGCCTCCTCGAGGGCGAGTTCCGGCCGCACGGCACCGGCAGCGAGTGGTGCGACGCCGAGGTGCTGAGGCGCCTGCGCCGCCGCTCCCTGGCCGCGCTCCGGCACGAGGTCGAGCCGGTCGACCAGGTCACAATGGGCCGGTTCCTGCCGGCCTGGCAGCATGTGGGCGGGCGCCTGCGCGGGATCGACGGGGTCGCATCCGTGATCGAACAGTTGGAGGGGGCGCGCATCCCGGCATCCGCCTGGGAGACGCTTGTGCTGCCCTCCCGCGTCGCAGACTACCGGCCGGGCATGCTCGACGAGCTCACCAACACGGGCGAGGTGCTCTGGGCCGGCGCCGGCACGCTGGCCGGTAATGACGGCTGGATCAGCCTGCACCTGCGCGACACCGCGCCGCTCACCCTGCCGCTGCCCACCCCGCTGGAGACGACTGCGCTCCAGCAGGAGATTCTGACCACCCTGGCCGGCGGCGGGGCCTTCTTCTTCCGTCAACTCGCGGATGCCGTCGGCAGCCAGGACGACGCCGGCCTCGCCGCCGCCCTCTGGGACCTGGTCTGGGCTGGACTGGTGGGCAACGACACCTTCGCCCCCGTACGCGCCCTGCTCTCCGGCGGGCGCGCGGCGCACAGCACCCGCCGGGCCACCCCGCGAGCCCGGCTGCACGGCGGCCGCATCCCCGCGCGTGGCACCCTCCCGTCCCGCACCGGGCCACCGACCGTCTCCGGGCGCTGGTCGATCGTTCCGGTCGCCGATGACTCGCCCACCCGCCGGGCGCACGCCCTTGGCGAAACCCTGCTCGAACGCTACGGCATCGTCACCCGGGGCGCGGTGATGGGGGAGGGCGTGACGGGCGGCTTCGCCCTCGTCTACCGCACCCTCAGCGGCTTCGAGGAGATGGGGCGGTGCCGGCGCGGCTACTTCATCGAGGGTCTCGGGGCCGCCCAGTTCGCCACGGTCGGCACGATCGACCGGCTGCGCTCCTACGTCGCCGAGGCACAGCATCCGAAACCGGAGGCGATCACCCTCGCCGCTACCGACCCGGCCAACCCCTACGGCTCCGTGTTGCCCTGGCCTCCGCTGCCCGAGGGCACCGGGCACCGCCCCGGACGGAAGGCCGGCGCGCTGGTCGTGCTCGTCGATGGGGCCCTGGTGCTCTACGTCGAACGCGGCGGCAAGACCGTGCTCGCGTTCGACGGAGCGGCCGGGAACGGAGCGGCCGGGAACGGAGCGGCCGGGAACGGTGCCGACGGGAACCGTGAACCCGCCGTCGAACATTGCGAACCGACTGCGGTCCTGACCCTCGCCGCCGCGACCCTTGCCGGCACGGTCACCGCGGGGCGGGTTCCGAAGCTCGGCGTGGAGACCGTCAACGGCGTGTTCGTGATCGGAACAGCGGTGGGCACCGCCCTGCTCGCGGCCGGATTCGGCGTCACCCCGCGGGGAGTGAAGCTGCATGCCTGAGGGTGACACCGTCTACCGCACCGCGTGGAACCTCGACCAGGCCCTGCACGGCGCCCGGCTCACCCGCTGCGACGTGCGGGTGCCGGCGTTCGCCACCGTCGACCTGACCGGGCAGATCGTGCACGAGGTTCTCAGTCGCGGGAAGCACCTGCTGATGCGCGTGGGGGAGGCCAGCATCCACTCTCACCTGAAAATGGAGGGGTCGTGGCACCTCTACCGTCATGGGAGCGCCTGGCGCCGGCCCGCGTTCCAGGCGCGCATCGTTCTCGAGACGGTGGACTGGGTGGCTGTAGGCTTCGAACTCGGGCTGCTCGAGGTGGTGCCGCTCAATCAGGAGGCCGCCCTGCTCGACTACCTCGGGCCTGACCTGCTCGGCCCCGACTGGGATGCGGCCGAAGCCGTGCGCCGCCTCCAATCACGCCCCGCGCAACCCATCGCCGTCGCGCTCGCCGACCAGGGCAACCTTGCCGGGCTCGGCAACGTTTACGTGAACGAACTGGGCTTCCTTCGCGGCCTGCTGCCGACCCGGCCGGTGGCCGAGGTGACGGATGTCCCGGGTCTCGTCGCTCTCGCTCGCCGCCTGATCCTGGCGAACCGTGACCGCACGGAGCGGATCACGACCGGCAATGCCCGGCGCGGCATGCAGAGCTGGGTCTACGGCCGCGCCGGCCAGCCCTGCCGGCGCTGCGGTACCGCGGTCGAGCAGGGCCGGCTCGGCCGCACCGAGCTCGAACTGCGGGTCACCTACTGGTGCCCGCGCTGCCAGACCTAGGGGCGTGTGTGTCCGAACGACCGTGGACGTGGCCAACTCAGGACATCCGTCGTCATCGGTCACCGGCCGCCACGGACCAGTGCGGAACCGGCGCCGATGCCCGGCCGAACCGGACGGATCTCCTGAGTTAGCCACGACGTCCGGCGGACGCGCAGCAGCGGTCGTGCGGTCCGGGTACCCACCACTCGCTGCGCCCGGCCAGGACACGGTGCCGGGACACGCCCTACGGCATCGGGTTGTCGCCGACGTCGTCCTCGTCCAACGCCGCGAGGGCGTCCTGGCCTGCCCAGACGTTGCTGAGCACCGTGACCAGCAGAAAGACGGCCACGAGAAGCGGCCACAGCACCCACCGGGGGATCACGTCTATCCAGGTGAGAACAAGCGTGATCGCATAGGGCACCATCACGCCCCACATGAATCGCCGACGGGCCGGTGTGGCCCGTTGCGCGACACCGGCATCCTTTCGAAACGGAAACAGCAGTCTCAGATCCATGGCGATCCCCCCGCAGCCGTTCGCGCTAGTTGACCGGCCCGGTGAACTTTTCGCCCGGACCCTGGCCGATCGCGTCGGGGATGGCCGAGGCCTCTCGGAACGCCAGCTGCAGCGACCGCAGACCGTCGCGCAGGCTGCGCGCGTGCATGTCGGCGATGTCGGGGGCCGCGGCGGTGATCAGGCCGGCGAGGGCCGTGATCAGCTTGCGTGCCTCGTCGAGGTCGGTCTGGTTCTTCGGGTCGTCGGCCAAGCCCACCTTGACCGCGGCGGCGCTCATCAGGTGAACGGATGCCGTCGTGATGATCTCCACGGCCGGCACGTCGGCGATATCGCGTGTTGCCTGGGCTGCATCCTGCTCATTGCTGTTGGTCACTGCATTCCTCTGTTAGACTCGACCGGGCTCCGAGATGCAAGTCTCGGTACGAAAGTGGATAATCTCCCACCCGCGCATACCGCTTCATCAAGGTTACCGGGTAGTTGCACTCCGCCTTCGCGGCGCTGGACTCCGACAGGAATCCGCTCCACGAGGGTAGACAGGGTGTCGTCTGTGATGTTCGGGCAGTTTTCTCCGACAATCCAGACGCGGTTTTCCTCTCTTCGTCTCCGGGCGACATCCGTCTCCTGGCTGTAGCCACGATGCATGAGAAGAGGAGAGACGCATCAGCGATCCCCGTACAAATGACCGTATCCGCGTCCCCGAAGTCCGTCTCGTTGGTCCTAACGGCGAGCAGGTAGGGGTCGTGGCCATTGATGTTGCGCTGCGCCTTGCACAGGAGGCCGATCTTGACCTCGTCGAGGTTGCACCGACCTCGAAGCCGCCCGTTGCCAAGATCATGGACTACGGCAAGTTCAAGTACGAGGCTGCGCAGAAGGCCAAGGAGGCCCGGCGCAACCAGGCGAACACGATCCTGAAAGAGGTTCGTTTCCGTCTCAAGATTGATAAGCACGACTACGAGACCAAGCGCAAGCGCGCCGAGGGCTTCCTGAAGGCCGGTGACAAGGTCAAGGCCATGATTCTGTTCCGTGGCCGTGAACAGTCCCGTCCCGACCAGGGCGTACGTCTGCTCCAAAAATTTGCCGAGGATGTCGCCGAGTTCGGTTCCGTGGAATCGAGCCCGACCATCGACGGTCGAAACATGGTCATGGTCGTTGGCCCGCTGAAGAACAAAGCGGAAGCCAAGGCCGAGATCAACGCACACAAGGCTGCCGATCGGGCAGAAAAGGTTGCCGACAAGGCTGACAAAGTTGCTGATAAGGCAGCGAAACTGGAGGAAAAAGATGCCTAAGATGAAGACCCACTCCGGGACGAAGAAACGCTTCAAGGTCACCGGCTCCGGCAAGATCATGAAGCAGCAGGCCGGCCTGCGCCACAACCTCGAGGTCAAGAGCACCCAGCGCAAGTCCCGCCTCAACCACGACCAGGTGCTGGCCAAGGCCGACACCAAGGTCATCAAGAAGCTTCTCGGTCGCTAGACCCGTACCCCGTAAGGAACTAAGAAAATGGCAAGAGTCAAGAGGGCCGTAAACGCCCATAAGAGCCGTCGCGTTATTCTCGAGCGCGCCAAGGGTTACCGCGGTCAGCGCTCGCGTCTGGTCACCAAGGCCAAGGAGCAGCTCACTCACTCCTTTACCTATAGCTACCGTGACCGTCGTGCACGCAAGGGTGACTTCCGTCGCCTGTGGATCCAGCGGATTAACGCTGCGTCCCGCGCGAACGGCCTGACCTACAACCGTCTGATCCAGGGTCTCGCCCTGGCCGGCATCCAGGTCGACCGTCGCATCCTGGCCGAGCTGGCCGTCAACGAGCCCGCCACGTTCGCGGCCATCGTCGAGAGCGCCAAGGCAGCACTGCCCGCCGACACGTCGGCACCCCGGGTCGCCGCGTAGCGTTCAGCCGGCACCAGCACCATCACGCACTCTTCACGGGAGCGGGCCCCGCGCCCGCTCCCGTTTTGCGTGCCCGGGGCCGGTTCGCGGGGTCACCGTGTGCACCCCGAGCGGGAACACAGCCGCCCCGCCCCGGCAAGTAAGCTGGAGGCATGTTAGATAATCCCCGTTCTCCGCGCGTGCGGGCTGTCGCGAAACTGGCGAATCGAGCCGCTCGCTCCGAGACGGGGCTGTTCCTCCTGGAAGGCCCCCAGTCGGTCTCCGAGGCCCTCAACTTCCGGCCCGAGCTCGTTGTGGAGCTCTTCGTGACCCCCACCGCCCTCGAGCGGCACCCCGAGATCGCCCAGGTCGCCCAAGAGGTGGGCACCGAGCTCGAATTCGTCACCGAGCAGGTGCTCGAAACGATGGCCGACACGGTCACGCCGCAGGGTTTCATCGCGGTGTGCCGTCAGTTCCCCACCTCGGTCAAGGACATCTTCGCCAACGAGCCCAAGCTCATCGCCATCCTCGAAGAGGTGCGCGACCCCGGAAACGCCGGCACCATCATCCGTGCCGCGGATGCCGCCGGCGCCGACGCCGTGATCCTCACCGGCCGCAGCGTGGACCTGTACAACCCGAAGGTCGTGCGCTCCTCGACCGGCTCGATCTTCCACCTCCCCGTCGCCGTCAGCGCGACGCTCTCCGACGTGCGCGAACGGGCCCGGTTCGCGGGCCTGCAGATCTTCGCCGCCGACGTCAAGGGCACCGATTTGCTCGCTGCCCGCACCGAGGGGCTTCTGGTCGCGCCGACGGCGTGGCTGTTCGGCAACGAAGCCCGTGGACTGACCGACGAAGATCTCGCCGTGGTCGACCGGTCCATTTCCGTTCCCATCTACGGTCACGCCGAATCGATGAACTTGGCGACGGCCGCCAGTGTTTGCCTGTATGAAAGCGCGTTTGCGCAGCGCAGCTGATCATCACAGCTCGGTAACCACCGGCTTGGTGGTTCTCTGAGACCCTGTTCTAGCCTAGGTTTGGGACATGGAGCCTACAGAATCTGCGCCGGCGACGTCCAACATTACGGTGTTGCGCGGTGAGCCTCTCGTCGTGATCAGCGACGTGGACAAGCACTACGGTGACCTTCACGTGCTGAAGAAGATCAACGCCGTGGTGAACCGTGGCGAGGTCGTGGTGGTGATCGGGCCGAGTGGCTCAGGCAAGTCCACCCTCTGCCGAGCCATCAACCGGCTTGAGACCATCGACGCGGGCGTCATCACGATCGACGGCGTCAAGCTGCCGGCCGAGGGCAAGGCGCTGGCCAAGCTGCGCGCGGACGTCGGAATGGTGTTCCAAGCGTTCAACCTCTTTGCCCACAAAACCGTCCTTGAGAACGTCACCCTCGGACCGATCAAGGTGCGCGGCCTGTCGAAGGCCGAGGCCGAGAAAAAGGCCATGGTCCTCCTCGAGCGCGTCGGTGTGGCCAACCAAGCCAAGAAGATGCCTGCCCAGCTTTCCGGTGGACAGCAGCAGCGGGTCGCGATCGCACGGGCCCTCGCCATGGACCCGAAGGTCATCCTGCTCGACGAGCCCACCAGTGCGCTCGACCCCGAGATGATCAACGAGGTGCTCGAAGTCATGATCAACTTGGCCAACGACGGCATGACCATGATCGTCGTCACGCATGAGATGGGCTTCGCCCGCCGCGCCGCCGACCGGGTCATCTTCATGGCCGAGGGCGAGATCGTCGAGGAGACCACGCCCGAGCAGTTCTTCACCAACCCCCAGAGCTCGAGAGCGAAGGACTTCCTCTCCAAAATACTTGCCCACTAACCGGTGTGCAGGACGACACAGCAATCAGGAGATACCCATGAGACTCAGTAAAGGTCTAATGATTTCGGCCATTGCCCTCGCGAGCGTTCTCACGTTGAGCGGATGTACCGATTCCGCCCAGACGCCCGAGGCCGCACCGGTCGAGGAAACGGTCGAGTTCGAAGCCGGCACCGCCATGGCCGCATTGAACGAGGCCGGGACGATCACCATCGGCACCAAGTTCGACCAGCCGCTGTTCGGCCTCAAAGGCCCGGACAACAACCCGGTCGGCTTCGACGTCGAGATCGGCAAGCTCATCGCCGCGAAACTCGGCATCCCCGCCGACAAGATCAAGTGGACCGAGACCGTCTCGGCCAACCGCGAGCCCTTCCTCCAGAACGGCCAGGTTGACCTCGTCGTCGCGACCTACACGATCAACGACACCCGCAAGGAGGTCGTCGACTTCGCCGGACCGTACTACCAGGCCGGCCAGGACCTGCTTGTGCTCGCCGGCAACCCCGACAAGATCACCGGCCCGGAAGATCTCGCCGGCAAGCCCGTCTGCACCGTAAGCGGCTCGACGTCGGAGAAGAACATCGCCGCGTACACAGACAACGTGATCGCGACCGACACGTACTCCAACTGCTTGGGCCCGCTCCGCAGCGGCGAGGTTGTCGCCGTGACCACGGACAACGTCATCCTGGCCGGCCTCGCCGACCAGAACGCCGGTGAGTTCGAGGTTGTCGACAACCCCTTCACCAAGGAGCCCTACGGCATCGGCCTGAAGAAGGACGACACCGAATTCCGCACCTTCATCAACGATGTGCTCGATGAGGCGTACGAGGATGGCACGTGGGCCGAAGCCTGGGAAGCGACCGCCGGTACCGTGCTCGAGACCCCGACCCCGCCGGCAGTCGACCGGTACTAGTCGCCGAAAGCAGCACCTGCTGATCGGGGCGGCCGCGCCGCACGCGGCCGCCTCGACCAGCACCTTTCCCCGGGCACCCGCACGACCCACCCGCACGACATTCAGATAGTCACTACAGAAGAGGAGGTGAGTTGTGGACGCAGTCATCGAAAACCTGCCCCTGTTTCTGGAGGGCTTCAGAAATACGTTGGGCCTTCTGCTTCTGGCCGGCACGGGAGCGCTCGTGCTCGGCATCATCATCGCTGCCATGCGCATCTCGCCCGTCGCATCCCTGCGCGGATTCGCCACCGTCTACACCGAGATTGTGCGTAACACCCCGCTCACGCTGGTGCTGTTCTTCTGCGCCTACATCCTGCCCTACCTCCAGTTCAGCCCAGGCTACTTCGTGCTCGCCACGATCGGACTGACCGTCTACACCTCGCCGTTCGTCGCCGAAGCCCTGCGCTCGGGCGTCAACGGTGTGCACGTGGGTCAGGCCGAGGCCGCCCGCAGCGTGGGTCTGACCTTCACGCAGACCCTCTCGTTCGTCGTCATGCCCCAGGCGGTGCGCATGGTCATCCCGCCGCTCATCAATGTGTTCATCGCCCTGACGAAGAACACCTCGGTCGCCGGCGCCTTCTTCGTCTTCGAACTTTTCGGCGCCGCCCGTAAGATCACCAACGATCGCGGCGATGAGGTGCTCGCGATCTTGCTCGCCGTGGCAGTCTTCTACCTCCTGGTCACCATCTCGCTCGGCCTGATCGCCGGGCGGGTCGAGAAGAAGGTGGCGGTTCTCCGATGACTTCCGTGCTCTACGACGCTCCGGGCCCCAAGGCCATCTTCCGTTCCCGGCTGTTCTCCGTGGTGGCCGGCCTCGTCATCGCCGCCGGCCTGGTCTGGCTGATCCTGGCGCTGGGTGCGCCCAAAACCAGCGCCAACGGCGCCGTTCAGCCGGGCCTTTGGGACGTCTCCCGGTGGGACGTCTTCGCCGACCGCGAGGTCTGGCGCACGCTCGGCCGCGGAGCGCTGAACACTCTCCGAATGGCCGGCGTCGCCGCCGCATTCGCCCTGGTGCTCGGTGTGCTGTTCTCTTTCGGGCGCGTCTCCGACACTAAATGGATTCGGATCCCGACCACGGTCCTGCTCGAATTCGTGCGCGGCATGCCCGTGCTGCTGATGATGCTTTTCATCCTCCTCGTCTTCTCCACCGGCTCCTTCTGGGCCGGTGTCGCCGCCCTCTCCGTCTATAACGGCGCGATCATCGGCGAGGCGCTGCGGGCCGGTATCAAAAGCCTGCCTCGCGGCCAGCGCGAGGCCGGGCTGGCCATCGGGCTCACCCCCGTGGCGACCCGGTTCCGGATCGAGTTCCCCCAGGCGTTCCGGCAGATGCTGCCAATCATCATCGCGCAACTCGTCGTGCTCCTCAAGGACACGTCCCTGGCGTTCGTGGTCGGCTACGAGGAGCTCCTCCGCAGCGGGCTGTACAACCTGACGAACTTCTTCGGCAGCCGGTACTCCTTCTCCTTCTTCCTCGTCGTGCTCGCGATCTACCTGACGATGAACCTGCTGCTCTCCTGGCTGGCCCGCGTCATCGCCCGCCGCACCGGCTCCAAGTCCGGCGGCGTCACCACGGACACGAAGGCGCCACCTGAGAAGCCCCTCGATCCCGAGGTCGTCTACCCCGCTGCGCTCGGCAACCAGATGGGCGCCCGGGGGCTCTAGCGGCACTAAACTTGTGCCTTGTGTCTGACCCCACTGAGATCTCCGAACCAGTCGTGAGCGCGGCCGTCGACGCCGCACTCGCCGCCATTGACGCCGCGAACGACTCCGCGGCCCTGAAAACCGTGCGCACCGCGCACACCGGCGAGGCCTCCCCGCTGGCCCGGCTCAACGCGCTGATGCGCAGCGTGCCGGGCAACCAGAAGGCCACCGCCGGCAAGCTCCTCGGCCAGGCCCGCGGTGCCGTCGCCCAGGCGTTCGCCGCCCGCGAGGCCGCGATCACCGAGGCTGAGGCAACCGCTCAGCTTGCGGCCGAAACGGTCGACGTGACCGCGGCGGCCTCCACTTGGAGGCCCGGCGCGCGGCATCCGCTCACCCTGTTGCAGGAGCGCGTCGCGGATGTCTTCGTCGGCATGGGCTGGGAGGTCGCCGAGGGCCCCGAGCTCGAGAGCGAGTGGTTCAACTTCGACGCCCTCAATTTCGACGAGGACCACCCGGCCCGCGCCATGCAGGACACCTTCTTCATCGACCCGCCCGAGGCGCACCTGGTGCTGCGCACCCACACCTCTCCGGTGCAGCTGCGTGCCCTGTTGTCGCGCGAACTGCCCGTCTACGTCGTCGCGCCCGGCCGGGTGTTCCGCACCGACGAGCTTGACGCCACGCACACGCCCGTGTTCCACCAGATCGAGGGCATCGCCGTTGACAAGGGTCTGACCATGGCGCACCTGCGCGGCACCCTCAACCACTTCGTGCAGGCCATGTTCGGCCCCGAGGCGAAGGTGCGCCTGCGCCCCAACTACTTCCCGTTCACCGAGCCGAGCGCCGAACTCGACCTGTGGCACCCGACCTTCAAGGACGGCCCCCGCTGGATCGAGTGGGGCGGCTGCGGCATGGTCAACGCCAATGTGTTGCGTTCCGCCGGGATCGACCCGGAGGTCTACTCCGGATTCGCGTTCGGCGTCGGCGTCGAACGGGCCCTGATGTTCCGAAACGATGTGAAGGATATGCACGACATGGTCGAAGGCGACGTCCGGTTCAGCCAGCAGTACGGGATGACCGTCTGATGCGCGTTCCACTGAGCTGGCTGGGCGAGTTCGTCGACCTGGCCCCGGGCGCCACGCCCGAAGACGTGCACGCGGCCCTGGTGAGCGTGGGACTCGAAGAGGAGGAGATCCACCGCTTCGAGCTGACCGGTCCGATCGTGGTCGGCCAGGTGCTCGAGTTCGTCGGCGAAGAGCAGACCAATGGCAAGACCATCAACTGGTGCCAGGTGCGCGTGGCACCGGGGGATGAACTCGCGGCCGATGGCGGCCCGGCCGTGCACGGCATCGTCTGCGGCGCCCACAACTTCGTCGTCGGTGACAAGGTCGTCGTGACCCTGCCCGGCGCCGTGCTGCCCGGCCCGTTCCCGATCGCGCCGCGCACGACCTACGGCCACGTGTCCGACGGCATGATCGCCTCGGCCCGCGAGCTCGGCCTCGGCGACGAGCACGACGGCATCCTGGTGCTCGGCAGCCTCGGGCTCGACCCCGCGATCGGCACGGATGCGATCGCCCTCCTCGGCCTGGACGACACCGCCGTCGAGATCAACGTCACGCCCGACCGGGGCTACGCCTTCTCGATCCGTGGCGTCGCCCGCGAGTACGCGCACGCCACCGGTGCTGCCTTCCGTGACCCGGCGCTCTCCGTCACCGCGGACGCGTCCACGGTCGCCTTCCCGGTCACCATCGCCGATCAGGCCCCGGTCCGCGGTCGCGTCGGCGCGAGCGTGTTCGTCACCCGCGCGGTGCGCGGCGTGGACCCCACCCGGCCGTCTCCGGCCTGGTTGATCGCCCGGCTGAAGCTGGCCGGCATCCGTTCGATTTCGTTGATCGTCGACGTCACGAACTACGTGATGATCGAGCTCGGCCAGCCGATCCACGGCTACGACCTGGACAAGCTGACCGGCGGCATCACCGTGCGCCGCGCGCAGCCGGGCGAGAAGCTCGCCACCCTCGACGACGTCACCCGCACCCTGAACGCCGAAGACTTGCTGATCACCGACGAGTCCGGGCCGATCGGTCTGGCCGGCGTGATGGGCGGTCAGAGCACCGAGATCGGCTCCGCCACCACGAATGTGCTGATCGAGGCCGCGAACTTCGACCCGGTATCGATCGCTCGCACGGCCCGCCGGCACAAGCTTCCCAGCGAGGCATCCCGCAGGTTCGAGCGCGGGGTGGACCCGGCCGTGGCCGCGGTCGCCGCCGCCCGCGTCGTTCAGCTGCTGGTCGAGCTCGCCGGGGGAGAGGCCGACGGCCTCGGCTCCCTGCACGACGCCACGCCTGATGCCGAGCCGATCTTCCTGCCGACCGGCTTCATCTCCGGCCTGATCGGACTCGATTACACCCGGGACGAGGTGCGCACCTCGCTGGCCGAGATCGGCGCCTCGCTCGAGGAGACCGAGACCGGGCTGAACGTCACCGCCCCGAGCTGGCGCCCCGACCTGACCGACAAGTGGACCCTGGCCGAGGAGGTCGCCCGCATCGTCGGCTACGACCGGATCCCCTCGGTGCTGCCCGTCGCCCCGCCCGGGCGCGGCCTCACCCACGCACAGACCCTGCGCCGCCAGGTGGCGCAGACCCTCGCCGCCACCGGCCACACCGAGGTGCTCGCGTACCCGTTCGTGGCGGAGAAGTCGAACAACTCGTTCGGGCGGCCCGTCGGCCCGAATGTGCCGCAGATCCGGGTCGCCAACCCCCTCGACGGAGAGTCGCCGTTCCTGCGCACGTCGATCCTGCCCGGGCTGCTGCAGATCGCACACCGCAACCGCTCGCGCGGCCTCACCGACCTGGCCGTCTTCGAACTGGGCCTGGTGTTCCGGCCGGTGGCGGACATCCGTTACGGCGGCTCCGTCGTGCCGCCCGGCGCGGTGCGCCCGAGCGTGCAGTTGGAGGCCGAGCTCAACGCGGGCATCCCCCCGCAGCCCCTGTCGGTGGCGGTGGTGCTGACCGGCTCCGTCGTGCGGCACCAGCCGGGGCAGCCCGCCGTGGCCGCAGGGTGGCAGCACGCCCTCGCCGCGGTGCAGCAGGTCGCGCTGGCCGCCGGCGTTCCGATCATGGTTCGCCAGGGTTCGCACCAGGCGATGCACCCCGGCCGCACCGCCGAGCTGTTCGTGACGACGGATGCCGGCATGACCTCGGTCGGCTACGCCGGCGAACTGCTGCCCAGCATCGCCCGCGACGCGGACCTGCCCGCGGTCGTCGCGGTTGCCGAGATCGACCTGACCGCCGTGTTCGCTGAGGCCGGCGCCGAGCTGCGCGCCACCCCGATCGCCACGATGCCGGCCGCCACACAGGACCTGTCCCTCGTGGTCGACGCCGGCGTGCCGGCCGCTGACGTGCTCCGCACGGTGCTCGAGGGCTGCGGGCCGCTGCTCGACCACGCCGAACTCGTCGACGACTACCGCGGCACGGGCGTGCCGTCCGGGCGCAAGTCACTGACGTTCGCGCTGCGGTTCCGGGCGCCGGAGCGCACCCTCACCGCCAAGGAGGCCAGCGACGCCAAGCTCGCCGGCGTCGCGGTGGCCGCCGCCCGCTTCGGGGCCACTCTCCGCGAGTAGCGCGGGCTGGCGCCCGCTCCGCGCGCCGAGTGTCGCCCGTTCTGCCGAGAGTCACCGCCCGGGCGGCGATTATCTGCGCGAACGGCGATTCTCGGCGCGCGGGACGGCGCGCTAAGTTGGGAACATGTCTTTTTCGGTGGCGGTGGCAGGTGCGAGTGGCTACGCGGGCGGTGAATTGTTGCGTCTGCTCGCCGGGCACCCCGACTTCGAGGTGCGCACGGTCACGGCGCACAGCACTGCCGGGCGGCGTCTGATCGACGCCCAGCCGCACCTGCGCTCGCTCGCGCACCTCACCCTGGTCGACACGACGCCCGAAACCCTCGCCGGGCACGATGTGGTGTTCCTCGCCCTGCCCCATGGGGCATCCGGTGCCCTCACCGCGCACCTTTCCGCCGACACGCTCGTCGTGGACTGCGGTGCCGACCACCGGCTCGAAAGTGAGAGCGACTGGGCGGCGTTCTACGGGGGCGACTACTTCGGCGCCTGGACCTACGGCGTGCCCGAGCTCCCGGTGGCCGGCGGCACGCAGCGCTCCCGGTTGGCCGGCTCCCGGCGCGTCGCCGCCCCCGGCTGCAACGCGAGCACGGTGGCGTTGGCGCTGGCGCCGGGCATCCGTGCCGGGGTGATCGAGCCCGAAGACTTGGCCGCAGTGCTCGCGGTCGGACCCTCCGGCGCCGGCAAGAGCCTGACGCTGCCGAACCTCGCAAGCGAGATCCTCGGCTCCGCGAACCCCTACGCGGTCGGCGGCGTGCACCGCCATATCCCCGAAATCCAGCAGAGCCTGCGCTGGGCCGGGGCCTCGAACCCGACCATCTCATTCACCCCGGTGATCGTGCCGATGTCGCGGGGCATCCTCTGCACCGCGACGGCCCGTCTCGTGCCCGGTACATCCGGCGCCGCGGTGCGCGCCGCCTGGGAAGCGACCTACGCCGACGAACCGTTCGTATATGTGCTGCCGGAGGGCCGATTCCCGCGCACGAGCGATGTGCTCGGCGCCAACACCGCGCTGATCGGCCTCGCCGTCGACGAGGCCGTGGGCCGCGTCGTGACGATCACCGCCGTCGACAATCTCACCAAGGGCACCGCCGGTGCCGCCATCCAGTCCGCCAACCTGGCGCTGGGACTGCCCGAAACCACGGGCCTGAGCACGAATGGAGTTGCCCCATGAGTGTCACCGCCCCCGCCGGGTTTGCCGCTGCCGGAGTCACGGCCGGCCTGAAACAGTCCGGCGGGCTCGACCTCGCCGTCGTGCAGAACCTCGGCCCGCTCACCAGCGCGGCCAGCGTTTTCACCAGTAACCGGTGCAAGGCGAACCCGGTGCTCTGGAGCGAGCAGGTCATGAAGGGCGGCCGGGTCAAGGCCGTCGTGCTCAACTCGGGCGGCGCGAACTGCTACACCGGCAGCATCGGCTTCCAGACCACGCACGCCACCGCCGAGGCCATCGCCGACCGCTTGGAGATCTCCGCCGGCGAGGTGCTGGTCTGTTCCACCGGCCTGATCGGCGAACAGCTCGACCTCGGCACGATCACCGCCGGCGTGTGGGACGCGACCCTCGCGCTGCAGGGTGAGAAGGCCACCTCCGACGCCGCCGGCCTGGCCGCGGCTCAGGCGATCATGACCACCGACACCACACCCAAGCAGACCGTGCTCGTTTCCGACACCGGCTGGACCATCGGCGGCATGGCCAAGGGCGCCGGCATGCTCGCGCCTGGCCTGGCCACCATGCTCGTGGTGCTGACCACCGACGCCGTGCTCGACTCCGAGCAGCTGGACGTGGCCCTCCGTCAGGCCACCCGGGTCACGTTCGACCGCCTCGACTCAGACGGCTGCATGTCCACCAACGACACTGTCACCCTCCTCGGCTCCGGGGCGAGCGGGGTCACCGCCGACCTGGCCGAATTCACGGATGCCCTCATCGCCATCTGCCAGGACCTCACCCTGCAGCTGCAGGCCGACGCCGAAGGGTCCGCCCACGACGTCGCCATCACGGTGCGGCACGCCGGCACCGAGGCCGACGCCGTCATGGTCGCCCGCGCGGTCTCCCGCAGCAACTTGTTCAAGACCGCGATCTTCGGCAACGACCCGAATTGGGGCCGCGTGCTCGCGGCGGTCGGTACGACGGATGCCGCCTTCGACCCCTACGGCATCGACGTCGCCATCAACGGCGTGCAGGTCTGCACCGCGGGGGAACCCGATCAGCCGCGCGAGCTCGTCGACCTGACCCCCCGCTCGGTCTCCGTACTGATCGACCTGCACGAGGGCGACGAGACGGCCACCATCTGGACCAACGACCTCACCCACGCCTACGTCGAAGAGAACAGCGCGTACTCGAGTTGAACCCGGTCCACGAAACCCCCGGCGACGAGACGACCCCCGGCGACGCGAGGAACAGCCGGGCGGCGGCAGCCGTCAAGGCCGCCACGCTGATTGAGTCGCTGCCCTGGCTCAAGCGGTTCCACGACCAGATCATCGTGGTCAAGTTCGGCGGCAACGCCATGGTCAGCGAGGCGCTGAAGCGCGCGTTCGCCGAAGACATGGTGTACCTGCGTTATGCCGGCATCCGCCCCGTCGTCGTGCACGGCGGCGGCCCGCAGATCTCCGCGATGCTCGACCGCCTCGGCATCGAGAGCGAGTTCCGCGGCGGCTACCGGGTGACCACGCCCGAGGCGATGGACGTCGTGCGGATGGTGCTCACCGGCCAGATCAACCGTGAGCTCGTCAGCCGCATCAACCAGCACGGCCCGCTCTCCGCCGGGCTGTCCGGCGAGGACGCCGGGCTGTTTCAGGGCCGTCGCCGCGGCACCGTCATCGACGGCGACGAGGTCGACCTCGGCCTCGTCGGCGACGTGATCGGCGTCGACCCCGAGGCCGTGCTCGCCCAGCTCGCCGCCGGCCGTATACCGGTCGTCTCCTCGATCGCACCCGACACGGATGTCCCGGGCCAGTCCCTGAACATCAACGCCGACGCCGCTGCCGCCGCCCTCGCGGTCGCGCTCGGCGCCGCCAAACTGGTCATCCTGACCGATGTCGCGGGGCTGTACAGCGACTGGCCCAACCGCGACTCGCTGGTGTCGGTCATCGACGTGGACTCGCTTCGCTCCCTGCTGCCGGGCCTCGAGTCGGGAATGATCCCCAAGATGACGGCCTGCCTCGACGCGGTCGAGGGTGGCGTCGCGAAGGCGGCCATCATCGACGGCCGGGTACCACACTCGATCCTGCTCGAGGTCTTCACCGGCAGCGGGATTGGAACCGAAGTGGTCCCGGCATGAGCGACACGCACCCAGAATCGAGCACTGCACAGATGGCCGACTCCGGCACCCCCGACTGGCGCGAGCGTTTCAGTGCCGCCATGATGCACACGATCGCACCGCCGCTGGCGATGCTCGTGCGCGGGAAGGGGTGCTACGTCTGGGACGACGAGGGAACGAAGTACCTCGACTTCCTCGCCGGAATCGCCGTGAACTCGCTCGGCCACGCGCATCCGGCTCTCGTCGCCGCGGTCACCGACCAGGTCGGCCGGCTTGCCCACGTCTCGAACTACTTCGCGTCGCCACCGCAGCTGAAACTGGCCGAACGGCTCAAGCGCCTCACCGGTGCGGGACAGGCCGGCCGGGTCTACTTCTGCAATTCCGGCGCCGAGGCCAACGAGGCCGCATTCAAGCTGGCCCGACTGAACACCGACGGTGGCAGCCGGACCCGCATCCTCTCCCTGCACGACTCGTTCCACGGCCGCACGATGGGGGCTCTCGCCCTCTCCGGCAAGCCGGCCATGCGCGAGCCGTTCCTGCCGGTCCCCGAGGGGGTCGAGCACATCCACGCCACGCTCGAGGGGCTGGACGCCGCGATCGACGAGACCGTCGCCGCCCTCTTCCTCGAGCCCGTGCAGGGCGAGGCCGGGGTGGTCGACCTGCCCGCTGGGTTCCTGCGCCGCGCCCGCGAACTGTGCACCCGAAACGGCGTGCTGCTCATCCTCGACGAGGTGCAGACCGGCGCCGGCCGCACCGGCGAGTGGTTCGCCTACCAGTACGACGGAATCCAGCCGGATGCGCTCACGCTGGCGAAGGGGATCGGCGGCGGCCTGCCCATCGGCGCCCTCATCACCTTCGGGGCGGCGTCGGAGCTGTTCCAGCGCGGCCAGCACGGCTCGACCTATGCCGGCAACCCGCTCGTCACGGCCGCCGCCAACGCCGTGCTCGGCGCCATCGAGGCCGACGGCCTGGTCGCCAACGCCGCGCGGCGCGGCGAGCAGCTGCGGGAGATCCTCGCCGGTTTCGGTTCCCCCCTCATCGGCGAGGTGCGCGGCCGCGGGCTCCTGCTCGGTGTCGGGCTGACCGAACCGGTCGCCACCCGCCTGGCGGCCGCGGCCCAGAGCAACGGCTTGATCGTGAACGCCGCAAACGAGTCCACCATCCGTCTGGCCCCGCCCCTCATCGTCGGCGACGACGAACTGGCCGACTTCGAGCGCCGATTCGGGCTCGCTCTGACCAGCCTCTAGAGTTGAACGATCTATTCCCCAGAAGCGAAAGTGACACCGTGACCCGCCATTTCCTGCGCGACGACGACATCTCACCGGCCGAACAGGCCGAGATCCTCGACCTTGCCCTGGAACTCAAGCGTGACCGATTCGCGGTCAAGCCTCTGGCCGGCCCGCAGACCGTGGCTGTCATCTTCGACAAGTCATCGACCCGCACCCGGGTCTCCTTCGCCGTGGGGATCGCCGACCTCGGCGGCAGCCCGCTGATCATCAGCACGGCGAACAGCCAGCTCGGTGGCAAGGAAACCGCCTCCGACACGGCCCGCGTGCTCGAGCGCCAGGTGGCCGCGATCGTCTGGCGCACCTACGGCCAGGCCGGACTCGAGGAGATGGCCCTCGGCACCACGGTGCCCGTCGTCAATGCGCTGTCCGATGACTTCCACCCCTGCCAATTGCTCGCCGACCTGCTCACCATCCGTGAGCACCGCGGCGACCTGGCCGGTCAGACCCTCGCGTTCCTCGGCGACGGCGCCTGCAATATGGGCCAGTCCTACCTGCTCGCCGGCGCGACCGCGGGCATGCACGTGCGCATCGCCTCCCCGGTCGGGTACGCGCCCACCGATGCGGTCGTTGCGGACGCCGCGGCGATCGCCCTGCGCACCGGCGGCTCCGTGGAGCTCTTCACCGACCCGGGCGCGGCCGTCACCGGCGTCGACGTGGTCGTCACCGACACCTGGGTGTCGATGGGCAAGGAAGAGGAGAAGGCCACCCGCCTGGGTGACCTCAGTCGCTACCGTGTGGACACCGCCCTGATGGCGCTCGCGAAGCCCGACGCGCACTTCCTGCACTGTCTGCCGGCTGACCGAGGTTACGAGGTGACCGCCGACGTCATCGACGGCGAGCAGAGCATCATCTGGGACGAGGCAGAAAATCGCCTGCATGCCCAGAAGGCGCTGCTCGTCTGGCTGCTCACCCACAACAGCGCCTAACGCCCCGGCGGGCGTCAGAGCGTGACCGTAAACTTGAACAGATCGAATTTTTAGGGAGAACCATGGCTGAACGCGTTGTGCTGGCATATTCGGGCGGACTCGATACCTCGGTTGGCATCGGCTGGCTGAAGGACGCGACCGGCAAAGAGGTCGTGGCCCTCGCCATCGACGTGGGACAGAGCGGCGAGGATATGGACGTCATCCGCCAGCGCGCCCTGGACTGCGGTGCCGTCGAGTCCATCGTCGTCGACGCGAAGGACGAGTTCGCCAGCGATTACGTCGTGCCGGCCCTCAAGGCCAACGCGCTCTACCAGAAGCGTTATCCGCTGGTCTCCGCGCTCAGCCGCCCGCTGATCGCCAAGTACCTCGCCTCCACGGCTAAGGAGCTCGGCGCGAACAGCGTCGCGCACGGCTGCACCGGCAAGGGCAACGACCAGGTGCGCTTCGAGGCCGCCGTCGCCGCCCTCGCGCCCGAGCTCACCTCGCTCGCCCCGGTGCGCGACTTCGCCCTCACCCGGGACAAAGCCATCGAATACGCGGCGCTGCACAACCTGCCCATCGCACAGTCGAAGAAGAGCCCCTACTCGATCGACCAGAACGTCTACGGCCGTGCGGTCGAGACCGGCTTCCTCGAAGACCCGTGGAACGCCCCGATCGAAGACCTCTACACCTACACGCAGGACCCGGCCGTGACTCGCGAGCCCACCGAGGTCGTCATCAGCTTCGACCAGGGTGTTCCCGTCGCGATCGACGGCGTCGCCGTCACGCCGCTGCGGGCCATCGAAATGATGAACCTCCTCGCCGGCAACCAGGGCGTCGGACGCATCGACATCGTCGAGGACCGCCTCGTCGGCATCAAGAGCCGCGAGGTCTACGAGGCCCCCGCCGGCATCGCCCTGATCGCCGCGCACGAAGAGCTCGAGAACATGACCGTCGAACGCGACCTGGCCCGCTACAAGCGCTCGGTCGAATCGAAGTGGGCGGAACTCGTCTACGACGGCCTCTGGTTCTCCGGCCTCAAGCGGGCCCTCGACGTGTTCATCGATGAGACGCAGAAGCACGTGACCGGCGACATCCGTTTGAAGATGCACGCCGGCTCCGCCGTCGTCACCGGGCGGAAGTCGTCGAAGAGCCTCTACGACTTCAACCTCGCCACCTACGACACCGGGGACACTTTCGACCAGTCCATGGCCAAGGGTTTTATCGAGCTGTGGTCGCTGCCGAGCAAGATCTCGGCTCGCCGCGACCTCGCCGGCAAGTAGGGCCGACGTGGCTGGCGACAAGGACACGACCGAGAACCGCGCGGGCAAGGCGGGCGCCCTCTGGGGCGGCCGCTTCGCCGGGGGACCGTCACCGGAACTGGCGAAGCTGAGCAAGTCGACCCAGTTCGACTGGCCGCTGGCTCCCTACGACATCCGCGGCTCCCAGGCCCACGCGCGGGCCCTGGCCGCGGCCGGTTACCTGACGGAACCGGAACTTGTCGCCATGATCTCCGGCCTCGACACCCTGATGCAGGCCGTGCTCGACGAGGGCTTCCTGCCGGAAGAATCCGACGAGGATGTGCATTCGGCCCTGGAACGAGGCCTGATCGACATCGTCGGCGTCGAACTCGGCGGCAAGCTGCGCGCCGGCCGCAGCCGCAACGACCAGGTCGCCACTTTGGTGCGGATGCTGCTCCGCGACAAGGCGCAGGGGATCTCCGCCCACGTGATCGACCTGATCGACGCCCTGGCGTCGCAGGCCGAGGCGAACGCCGACGCCATCATGCCGGGCCGCACGCACCTGCAGCACGCCCAACCGGTGCTGCTCGCCCATCACCTGTTCGCGCACTGCTGGCCGCTCGTGCGCGACCTCGAGCGGTTCACCGACTGGAACACGCGCGCCGACTTCTCGCCCTATGGGTCGGGTGCCCTGGCCGGCAACACGCTCGGCCTCGACGCCAACCTGGTGGCGGCCGACCTCGGCTTCAGCGCCGTGGTCGAGAACTCGATCGACGGCACCGCGAGCCGCGACCTGGTCGCCGAGTTCGCGTACATCACCGCCCAGATCGGTATCGACCTGTCCCGTCTGGCCGAGGAGATCATCCTCTGGAATACCCGCGAGTTCGGTTTCGTCACCCTCGACGACTCCTACTCCACCGGCTCGTCGATCATGCCGCAGAAGAAGAACCCGGACATCGCCGAGCTGGCCCGCGGCAAGTCGGGGCGCCTGATCGGCAACCTGACCGGTCTGCTGACCACTCTCAAGGGGTTGCCGCTCGCCTACAACCGCGACCTGCAGGAAGACAAGGAGCCCGTCTTCGACTCGATCGAGACGCTCGAGGTGCTCCTGCCGGCCTTCAGCGGAATGATCGCGACCCTGACCTTCCACACCGAACGGATGGCCGAGCTCGCCCCCCAGGGATTCTCCCTGGCCACCGACGTCGCCGAGTGGCTCGTCAAGCAGCAGGTCACGTTCCGGGACGCGCACGAAATCACGGGTTCGCTGGTGAAGTTCGCGGAGCGGAACGGGCTCGACCTGCACGAGGTGGACGACGTCGCGCTGCTCGCGCTGTCGCCGCACCTCACGCCGGACGTGCGCGAGGTACTCACCATCACCGGTTCGGTGTCCCGCCGCGACGGCCAGGGCGGGACCGCCCCGGTGCGCGTGGCCGAGCAGCGCGCGGCGCTCGTCACCCGGGTGCGCGCGCTGGCAGCTGCGCTCGGCAGGTGACACTCGCCGACGGCATCCTGGCGCGACCGGCGGTTGAGGTCGGGCCACGGTTGTTGGGCGCGCTGCTCGGCCGCGCCGGGGTGCGGCTGCGCATCACCGAGGTGGAGGCCTACCTCGGGCCGGGGCTCGACCCCGGCTCGCACGCCTTCCGTGGCCAGACCCGGCGGAACGCGTCGATGTTCGGCGCGAGCGGCCACCTCTACGCGTACTTCAGCTACGGCATGCACGTCTGTGCGAACATCGTCTGCTCGCCGGGCGGCGAGGCGTCCGCCGTGCTGCTGCGCGCCGGCGAGATCGTCGACGGTGTCGCCGAGGCACGGATGCGCCGCCCCACCTCACGCAGCGACCGCGACCTGGCGCGCGGCCCGGCCCGGCTCACGCTGGCGCTCGGCATCGGGCTGGGAGACGACGGTGCGAACCTCGGTGAGGCACCGTTCACGCTGACCCTGCCTCCCCAACCGGTCGCTTTCCGCAGCGGACCCCGCACCGGGGTGGGCGGAGCCGGCGGGGGAGCGGAGTATCCGTGGCGATTCTGGATCCCGGGCGACGCGTCGGTGTCGCCGTACCGGCGGCATCCGAAGCTGGGCGCTGAGCCCGACTCTCGCTAGCCCCGCGTCGTCGACAGGCGCGGGCCGTCACCGGGGCCCGCGCTGCGGCATCCGGCGTCACGCAATCACGGAGATTTTCGGGAAACGCGGGCTTCGGTGGCGTGCCGACCGGCGTGGCGCGAAAAACTCCGAGGTGACGTCAGCGCGATCGGCAGGGATGTCCCGGGTCGCGCGGGAGGTTCGGGTCTCCGGGGCCCGTCAAGCTCGACCGCCGACCGCCGACCGCCGACCGCCGACCGCCGACCGCCGACCGCCGACCGCCGACCGCCGACCGCCGACCGCCGACCGCCGACCGGCGCCTACGTCAGGGCGATCTGCACCAGGGCGGCGCACGCGCACGCCCAGATCAGGCTCGCCAGCGTGCCGATGATGAACCGCTCCCGGGCCTCGGCCGTGGCCAGCTCGGTGAACCGACCGACGCCCTTGATCGCCACGACGACCGCGATGGCTTCCGGGAAGCCCGCCAGGATCGCTCCGGCCACGGCGAGGCGCTCCAGGATTCCGATCATCAATCCACCGCGCAGCACCTCGTGCACGAAAGCGCCGTGCGTTCCGGCCGTCCCCTCAGCATCGGGTGCACCCGTGGCAGCCGGTGCAGCCGGTGCATCCGGCGCGCCGGCATCAACCCCGGACGCGCGGCCCGGCTCCGGCGTCACGGGCGCACCGCCGTTCTCGACCAGGATCCCGCCATGCTGGCCCTGGGGCACGGAGTTGTTCGTGGCCAGCCTCAGCGTAAGCAGCGCCGCCGGGCCGCCGCCGACCACGGCGAGACCGAGGGCCACCATGCCGAGGAGCACGCCCGACACGGTCGCGCCTCCGGGCGAGGGGAGGGCGGCGATCATCAGGGCCGCAGCGAGGGCGCCGCCGGAGATTGCGGCGAACTGAGGCTTCCGGCGCCGGAACGCGAGAATGGCGAAGACCAGCGATCCGGTGGTGACGACCAGAAGGGACAACCAGTAGAGGTAGGCAACGATCGGGAAGGACGAGGAGATCATGCGGCAGGGTCCGTTTCGGTCGTGGCGTGCTCGAGGTTCTCCAGCAGCCTAACGAGTGCGGGCTGGGCGGACTGGTCGACCCTCCAGAGGGCGACTCGGATGCGCTGGCTGACGGCGGCGGGGGAAACGCCGAGCTCGGCGGCGATCTCGACCTGGGACATCCCGCTCGCCAGCAGGTCGATGGCCGCCCAACCCTCCTGCGAGCGACGCTGGCGAAGGAGCAGCAGATTGGTGATGAGCGCTTCCACCCCGTCGGCGTCGAGCAGCGGAGCAGTACGGCCAGCAGTACGGCCAGCGGCCGGATCAACCTCGAGACTGAACCGGGCCTCGGCCTTCTTTGCCCGCGTCACGGCCGCGCGCGCCGCGACGAACGCACCGCCGGAGGCCTGCCGGGTTGTTTCTGGAAGAGGGGTGCGCACCTCGCCGATGCCGAGCCCGATGCTCCAATGGCCCGCGCGATGCAGTGAGAGAACGGCGGCAAGGGCCGAGCCGGCGTCGGGCAGCAGTAGCTGGATCTCATCGCCGGAGGTCTGGTCGGGCGGCAGCGTGAACGCCGGGCCGTACGCGGCCACGAGCTCGGCGATCATCTCGCCGGCCCGATCGCGATCGTTGCGGCTGTCGACCTGATCGGCTGTGATGACGAACATGGGCGGGTCCTCCGACGGAATTGGCGGGCTGATATGAAGCTTCCACGGTGAATCTACATTAATTCACCCTATAGGCTTAATATCTTCCGATCAAGGTGTGGTCCCGAATTCCCGGGCAGCGAGTCGGGCGCTGATATCCTTGACTCGTGTCAGATCCAGCCATCCTCACCCTGCAAGCCAACGACCCGACCTTTGACGACGTCTGGGAGGAGATCTCCTGGCGAGGCCTGGTGCAGGTGTCCACCGACACCACCGAACTGCGTGAGCTGCTCGCCGGCCCGCCGGTCACGTTCTACTGCGGCTTCGACCCGACCGCCCCGAGCCTGCACCTCGGCAACCTCGTGCAGCTGCTGCTCATGCGCCGGCTGCAACTGGCCGGGCATAAGCCCCTCGGCCTGGTCGGCGGGTCCACCGGACTGATCGGTGACCCGCGCCCCACGGCCGAACGTACCCTGAACTCTCGGGATGTCGTCGGCGAGTGGGTGGGCTACCTCCAGGCCCAGGTCTCGCGCTTTCTGAGCTCGGAGGGCGACAACGCCGTCACCCTGGTGAACAACCTGGACTGGACCGCCCCGCTCAGCGCCATCGACTTCCTGCGCGACATCGGCAAGTACTTCCGGGTCGGCAGCATGCTCAAGAAGGATGCCGTGAGCGCCCGGCTGAATTCCGACGCCGGCATCAGCTACACCGAGTTCAGTTACCAGGTACTGCAGGGGATGGACTTCCTCGAGCTCTTCCGCACGTCCGGCTGCGTGCTGCAGACCGGAGGTAGCGACCAGTGGGGCAACCTCACCAGCGGTATCGACCTCATCCGCAAGGCGGAGGGGAAGGGCGCCCACGCCATCGGCACCCCGTTGATCACCAACAGTGACGGCACCAAATTCGGCAAGAGCGAGGGCAACGCGGTCTGGCTCGACCCCACCCTCACCAGCCCGTACGCGTTCTACCAGTTCTGGCTCAACACCGACGATGCCGATGTCATCAACCGGCTGAAGGTGTTCACCTTCCTCACCCGGGCCGACATCGAGGAGCTCGAGAGTGCCGTGGCGACCGAACCGTTCAAACGCCTCGCCCAGCGCACGCTCGCCGTGTCGGTGACAAGCCTCGTTCACGGGCGTGCCGCAACGGATGCCGCCATCCAGGCCGCGCATGCCCTCTTCGGCCAGGGTGAACTCTCCGATCTCGACGAAGCCACCCTCGAAGCCGCCCTGCGGGAACTCCCGAACACCACCACCGCCCCGCACGCCCCCGTGGTGCAGCTGCTGGTCGACACCGGACTCAGCATGAGTCTGAGCGAAGCCCGCCGTGCCATCAGCCAGGGTGGGGTCTACCTCAACAACGTGAAGGTGCTGAGCGACGACCAAACCATCGAGGGGGCCGTTCTTCCCGGGGGAGTCGCCGTGCTCCGCCGCGGGAAGAAGACCCTGGCCGGCGTTTTCGTCGTCTGATTCAGAGCCGGATACCGCCCGGTCGTTCCGCCCAGTTNGTTGGGGCGTGACACGCCCGGGCGGTTGCTGGTTTTGACGGCCCGGTGTGACGGCCGTAATGTATTCAAACGTACCCCACAGGTGCGGAAAGCCGCAGAGCTTCCCGGCCTCATGTGGAACCACAGTTTTAGCTTCGTCTCATGCTTGTTCCTGTTTCAGGTGAGTGTGGGGGAGGCCTAAGATGGTAACTCTCTCCGGCTGCGTGTCTGGTCTGGTGGGTGGTTGTTCGAGTCGCTTTGGTGCACTCGGAATCGGCTGCTTTCCGTGATTTGACAGGGATTAGTCGGCTGGGTAAGTTATACAAGTTGCCTCGAAGCGACAGCCCGTTATGGGGCTTGAAGTCGAGTGCGTCCGATCCTTGAGAACTCAACAGCGTGCACAATGTCAAATGCCAAAAACCTCGTGGTTTGGATCCGTTT
>NZ_SOFT01000022.1:0-178122 GCF_004402645.1 Cryobacterium sp. TMT2-42-4 | reverse complement strand
ACTGAAGTCAGAGACCCGGTGGACCTACACGCACCTCCCGGACGGAACCCTGAAGTGGACCTCGCCGACCGGGCGCACGTTCATCAGTGAGCCAGCCACGATCATCCGCCCACCGGGGAAGCGGCCGAAGCCGGGGCCGACGCCGAGGCCTTCATCTCAAGCGAGGTCTCGGCCACCCGAAGCGGACGAGCCACCG
Source organism: Cryobacterium sp. TMT2-42-4 (assembly GCF_004402645.1). Taxonomy (NCBI): domain Bacteria; kingdom Bacillati; phylum Actinomycetota; class Actinomycetes; order Micrococcales; family Microbacteriaceae; genus Cryobacterium; species Cryobacterium sp. TMT2-42-4. Next base: position 177,926 of record NZ_SOFT01000022.1, on the reverse strand, counting down.
CCGTTGTGATGTTCCACCGTTCTGATGCTCTGATGCTCGCAGCGTCGGACGCGCTCAGCGACCGATTCAGTGCGCGGCGTCGACGAATTTCAACCCGACGACGCACCCCACCAGGCCGAGGATGAGCACAATCTTCAGCAGGGAGGCCGGCTCGGCGCCGAAGACCATGGCGTAGAGCACGGTGAGTGCCGCGCCGATCCCGACCCAGACGGCATACGCGGTCCCGGTCGAGATGTCCCGCATGGCAAAGGCCAGCCCGCCCATGCTGAGCACGAGCGCCACCGCGAACACGACGGATGGCCACAGTCGGGTGAACCCGGCCGACTTACCGAGCGCCGTGGCCCAGACGGCTTCCAGAACCCCGGACACAATGAGAATGATCCACGACATGACAACAGCTCCCGTGGCCAGTCTTGTCGCGTGCCGGGTACTGAACCGTCGTCCGGAGCCGCGTCGCGTGGCCTCCGCCCACCCTAGCCTCCGAGCCTGCGCGATCCCTGCGCAGACCTACACAGGCCCTACTCCGCGAGCAGAGCCGCCTCGAACGCCACCCAGGGCAGCATGGCGCACTTGACGCGGGCCGGGTAGCGGGAGACGCCGGCGAACGCGGCAGCGTCACCGAGCACCTCCTCGTCGGGCTCGATCGTGCCGCGCGAGCGCAGCATCTCGCGGAAGGTGTTCAGCACGGCCCGCGCGGTGGCGACGTTCTCGCCCCGCACGGTGTCGTGCAGCACGGATGCCGAGGCCATTGAAATCGAGCATCCGTCGCCGGCCCAGGCGAACTCCTCGATCACGGCGGCGTCGGCAGGCTCACCGGCCGACTCGGGCGAGCCGCCGGGTTCCCCGGCGCGCACACCGATGCGCACGGTCACCTCGTCGCCGCAGGTCGTGTTCACCTGATGCGACTCAGTCACGCGCAACCCGGAACCCGCACCGGCAGGAGAAGCGGCGCCACGAGCAGCACCGGCAGCAGTCCCGGCTGCCTCGAGCGGTGGCAGCCCCTCCGCCGAGGCACCGTTCCGGGACTTGGCGTGGTCGAGGATGATCTGCTGGTAGAGCTGCTGCATGGCGCTTTGGGTCATGACTTCACTCCGAAGAACGGGGCAACCTCGGCCAGGGTCGCCAGGAACCGGTCCACCTCGTCGGTGGTCGTGTACAGGTAGGTGCTCGCGCGGGTCGACGCAGTCACGCCGAGCCGGCGGTGCAACGGCTGGGCGCAGTGGTGCCCGACGCGCACCGCGATACCGGCCTCGTCGAGGTACTGACCGACATCGTGGGCGTGCACCCCGGCCAGGTCGAAGCTGGCCAGACCAATGCGGTCGACTCCGGCCGGCGGCCCGAGCAGACGCACCCCGGGGATGCCGGCGAGCCCGGCCACGAGGCGCTGCCCCAGTTCGGCCTCGCGCGCGGCGATGCGTTCCATCCCGGTCTCGGTCAGGTATTCCACCGCGGCGGCCAGGGCGATCGCCTGGGAGATGCGCTGGGTACCGGCCTCGAACCGCTGCGGCGGGGCGAGGAACTCGGCGGTGTGCATGTCCACGGTGGTGATCATGGATCCGCCGGTCAGGAACGGCGGCATGCCCGCGAGCAGCTCGGCCTTGCCGTAGAGCACACCGATGCCGGTCGGGCCGAGCATCTTGTGCCCGGAGAACACGGCGAAGTCCACGTCGAGGGCGGCGACGTCCACAGGCAGATGCGGCACCGACTGGCAGGCGTCCAGCAGCACCAGCGCTCCCACCGAGCGGGCCAGAGCTACGAGCTCGGCGACCGGGTTGATCGTGCCCACCACGTTGGAGGCGTGCGTGAGCGCGAGCAGGCGGGTGCGGGCTCCGATGACTCCCGCCGCCGCGGCCAGGTCGAGCGTGCCGTCATCCTGAACCGGGATGAACCGCAGGGTCGCGCCGGTGCGCAACGCGAGCTGCTGCCACGGAATCAGGTTGGCGTGGTGCTCCATCTCGGTGACGACGATCTCGTCGTCGGCGCCGAGTGAGAATCGTGTCGCCGCGGGGCCGCCGAGGCCGAGCGACGCGTTGGAGAAGGCGTAGGCGATGAGGTTGATGCCCTCGGTCGCGTTCGACGTCCAGACGATCTCGTCGGCCTCCGCCCCGATGAATGCGGCCACGGTCGCCCGGGCAGCCTCGAACGTCTCGGTGGCTCCGAACGCGAGCGTGTGGGCCCCGCGGTGCACGGCTGCGTTGCGCTGCTCGTAGAACTCCTGCTCGGCCTCCATGACGCTGAGCGGGTTCTGCGAGGTCGCGCCCGAGTCGAGGTAATTGAGCGGATGCCCATTGACCAGCTGATCGAGGATCGGGAAGTCGTTGCGGATGCGGTCGACTTCCTCGTCCGTCAGCGGGCGAGCGATCGCACGGGTGGACGGTGAAGCGGAAGACGTCATATCTACCAGCGTATTCCCTCCCCCGGGCAATGCACACCGAACTCTGACAGGGGTGTCACGGCGAGGCAGACAAGTCGAGCCCGAACGTCAGGGCCCGGGTGAACTCGGCCTGCGGGTGCGCGAACACCGAGCGGGTCGGCCCCTGCTCGATGATGCGCCCGCCCTGCAGCACAATCACCCGGTCGGCCAGCGCGAGGGCGTCGAGCGGGTCGTGGGTGACCAGGATGACGGACCGATCGAGCAGTACCCGGTGCAGCAACTGGCGTTGGGCGGGCACCGCCGCCACGTCGAGCGCGGTCATGGGCTCGTCGAGCAGCAGCAGCCGCGGGCTGGCCGCGAGGGCCCGGGCCACCGCGACCCGCTGGGCTTGGCCGCCGGACAGCATCCCGGGCCGCCGGTCGGCGAGGTCGGACACCTCGGCGGCGGCGAGCCACTCGTCGGCGAGAAGTCGTGACGCAGCCCGGGATTCCCCCGCGCTGCGCGGCCCGAACGCCACATTGTCGCGCACGTTCAGGTGCGGGAAGAGCAGCGGCTCCTGGGCGAGCAGCACCGTGCGTCGGGCGTGCGGCGGTGTGAAGATGCCCGGTCGCCCACCGCCGGCACGGTCTGCACCGTCGGCCGCCAGATCGAAGAAGACCTGCCCATCGAGGGTGGCCCGACCCGAATCGGGCCGCAGCAGACCCGCGCAGAGCTCGACGATGGTCGACTTGCCGGCCCCGTTGGAGCCGAGCAGCGCCACCGTCTCGCCCGGCGACACGGTGAAGGCGACCTCCAGTCCGCGCCGGCGCATCACGGCGGCCAGTTCGAAGGTCACGACAGTCCGCGCGGCCGGTGGGTGGCGACCATCACGATCAGGGCGACGGCCACGAGGAGCAGAGCCAGGGCGACGGCTGCATCCGCATCCGTTTCCCGCTGCAGGTAGATCTCGAGCGGCAGCGTGCGGGTGACCCCCTGCAGGCTGCCGGCGAACGTGAGGGTCGCTCCGAACTCACCGAGCGCGCGCGCGAACGCGAGCACCGCGCCGGAGATCAACCCGGGCAGCACCAGCGGTAGCGTCACCCGCCGGAAGACCGTGCCGGGGGTGGCGCCGAGCGTGGCGGCGACCGCCTCAAAGCGCGCGCCGGAGGCCCGCAGGGTCGCCTCCACGCTCAGCACCAGGAACGGCAGCGCCACGAAGGTCTGCGCGAGCACGACGGCGGTGGTCGAGAACGCGATCTGGATGCCGAGCACCTCGAAGGTCGCGCCGAGCAGGCCGCGGCGCCCGAAGGTCGACAGCAGGGCGATACCGCCCACGACGGGCGGCAGCACGAGCGGCAGCAACACGACGGCGCGCACGAGGCGTTGTCCGGGAAACCGGCTACGGGCCAGGGCGAGAGCCATCGGCACGCCGAATAGCAGGCAGAGCACGGTGCTCATCGTGGCGGTGCGCAGGCTGAGCAGCAGCGCCGCGACCGCCGCTTCGGAGGTCACGAGCGCACCGAACCGCGACCAGTCAACGCGCAGGGTCATGCCCACGATCGGCAGCACGATGAACAGGGCGCCGAGGGCAGCCACAAGGAGGGTCCAGCGGGGCACGCCGAGGGTGACCCGGCCGTCGTGGGGGCCGGTGTGGGAGTCGGAGCGACTCACCACCACCTCACGGCGCGCCAAAACCGGCCGCCCCGAGCACGGTCTGACCGGTCGCTCCGGTCACGAACCGGGTGAAGGCCGCCCCGAGCAGCGCCTGCTTACTGCCCGCCACGACGGCGATCGGGTATTCATTCACGGCCTGATCTGCTTCCGGCACCGGGATGCCGAGAACCGCGTCGCCGGCGGAGGCAACGTCGGTCACATAGACGAGCCCGGCATCCGCGTCGCCCGATGTGACCTTGCCGAGCACGCCGGTGACGGCGTTCTCTTCGCTCACCGGCGCGAGCCGGACGCCAGCCGCCGCCTCGAGGGCCGGCAGCGCGGCGCCGCACGGCACCTGCGGCGCGCAGACCACTACGTCCACACTCGGCGCGGCGAGGTCGGCGAAGGAATCGATGCCGGCCGGGTTGTCGGCGGGTACGGCGATCATGAGAGTGTTGGTGGCGAAGACCGCCGGGACGCCGTCGAGGAGGCCGTCGCCGCTGAGCTTGGCCATGGTCCTGGCGTCCGCCGCCGCGAACACATCGGCCGGGGCGCCCTCCCGGATCTGGGTCACGAGGTCGGCCGAGCCTGCGAAGTTGAGCGCGACCGTTACGCCGGGATGGGCGGCCTCGAACCGGTCGGCCAGCTCAGTGAAGGTCTCGGTGAGGGATGCCGCGGCGTACACGGTGAGCGTCTGACCCGGCTCCGTAGACGCCCCGGTCGCCCCCGACGAGGCCCCGGCCGTTCCTGCGCAGCCGGCCAGCACGACGGATGCCGCCGCCAGCCCGACCGCGACGCGCACGCTCCACACTCGGGTCACGACTGGCCCTTCGGGGTTTCGACGATCACGGTGGTGGCCTTGACCACGGCCACGGCCACCGACCCCGGCACCAGGCCGAGGTCACGCACGGCCTCGGTGCTCATCAGGGACACCACCCGGTGGGGGCCGCACTGCAGCTCGACCTGGCTCATCACCGGATCGCTCACCACGCGGGTGACCAGTCCGACGAAACGGTTGCGGGCCGAGCTCGCCGTCGTGGACGGATCCGCGGGCGACAGCGCGTTCTCTCGGGCCAGCGCGGTCTCCCGGGCCAGGTGGGCCAGGTCGGATCCGTCGACGACCATGCGTCCGGCGTCGTCGGCGCTCGCGGCGAGCGCCCCATTGTCGATCCAGCGCCGCAGGGTGTCGTCGCTGACCCCGAGGTACCCGGCGGCTTCCTTGATCCGTATCTGCGACATATTGAGCATCTTATTACCGCATCTGCGGAATAGACACCGGGAGGGGCGGCAACGAGGCTGCCGCAGTGAGGCAGGATGGAGCGCGTGACCGCCACAGCGAACCTTCCGTCGACTTCGTCCGAACCCACCGAACCACGCGAACCACGTGCACCGCGCCGCGCGCAGGTCATCGTCGCCTCCACCCGCGCCGCGGCCGGGGTCTACCCGGACCGCACCGGCCCCGTGCTCGATGCCTGGCTTCGGGAGCGCGGCTTCACGCTCGGCGAGCGCCGCGTCGTGCCCGACGGCGACCCGGTCGGCGCTGCCCTGATCGAGGCCCTCGACGCTGGCATCGACCTCGTGATCACCACGGGCGGCACGGGCGTCAGCCCCCACGACCTCACCCCCGAGCAGACCCTCCCGCACCTCGACCGGCTGCTCCCCGGGCTGATGGAGGAATTCCGCCGCCGCGGCGCCGCATCCACCCCTCTGGCCGTCATCTCGCGCGGTCACGCCGGGATCGCCCGCGGGCGCACCCTGGTGATCAACCTCCCCGGCTCCCCCAACGGCGTGAAGGATGGGCTGGGTCTCCTCGCCGACGTGCTCGACCACATCCTCGACCAGCTCCACGGTGTGGACCACTAGCTGAACGGGCCCCACTGGCCCCACGAGCTCCGCTGGCTCCCGCCCTTCCGCGTACCCGTGCCCTGCGCGAAAACAGGGTGGCTCGCCGTGAGGATGCCGCGAGCACGCGCGTCGACTCGCGGGGCGACTCGGGCGAGCGGATAATTCAGGGTGTCGACCTGCACCCGAGCGGTCGAGTGAGGGAAACGATGGACCTCAACACCGTGCTCACGATCACCCCCGCCCGTCACCGTGACGATCTCGCGCTCCTCGACGCCCAGGTGGCCCCGCTCGCGGGCGGCTCCGACCTGTTCGCCGACCCGCAGACGCACCTCACCGGGCTGGTCGACCTGCAGACCCTGGGCTGGCCCGCTCTGACCCTGACGACGGATACCGGCACCCCGGACACCGGCCCAGGCGCCGTCACCGGCACGGATGCCCACACCGGCGAGCGCGCCACCGGCACCACCACCGGCACCACCCCCGGCCTCACCATCGCCGCCACCTGCACCATCGCCGAACTCTCCCGTCTGGCGGCCGCACCCGGCTGGACCGCGCATCCCCTGATCTTCCAGTGCTGCACTGCCCTCTACGGCTCATTCAAGATCTGGAACGTCGCCACCGTCGGCGGCAACCTCTGCGCCTCCCTGCCGGCCGGCCCGATGACCAGCCTGGCTGCCGCCCTCGACGCGGAGGTGCTGATCTGGCGCCGTGACGGCAGCGACGAACGGTTGCCCGCAGCGTCCTTCGTCACCGGCAACACCACCAACGCGCTCCGCACCGGCGATGTGCTGCGGTCCATCCACGTGCCGACCTCCTCGCTGGCGGCCCGCACCGCGTACCGCAAGATCGCCCTCTCCCCACTCGGCCGCTCCGGCGCCGTGCTGATCGGCCGGCTCGACCGCGCCGACCCCTCCGACAGCGACGACACGGCCGCCCGCGACGACAGCGCCGGCACCGGCCGCTTCGTACTCACCGTCACCGCCGGCACCGTGCGTCCGGTGCAGCTGCGCTACGACTCCGTGCCCGACGCGGGCACACTCGCCCAGGACATCGCCGCCATCGACTGCTGGTTCACGGATGCCCACGGCGCCGCCGACTGGCGCCGCGCCGTGAGCGGCGTGCTCGGCGAGGAGATCCGAGCCGAGCTGGAACAGCAGCCCGAACCGAGACAGGAACCCGAACCGGCCGCGCGAGACCAGGCGGCGCCCCGGAGCGGAGACCGCTCATGAGATTCCAGATCAACGGCGAACCCGTCGATGCCTCCCCTGCCCCCGGGCAGTGCCTGCGCTCCTTCATCCGCGACCAGGAGCACTTCGAAGTCAAGAAGGGCTGCGACACCGGCGACTGCGGCGCCTGCTCCGTGCTGGTCGACGGCACTCCGGTGCACTCCTGCATCTACCCGGCGTTCCGGGCCGAGGGCACAGAGGTCACGACCGTGGCCGGGCTCGGCCTGCCCGGCGATCTGGCCAAGGTCCAGCAGCGCTTCGTCGACGCCGCCGGGTTCCAATGCGGGTTCTGCACCGCCGGCATGATCGTGACCGCGTCCGCCCTGACCGAGACCGACCTTGACGACCTCCCCCGCCTGCTCAAGGGCAACCTGTGCCGCTGCACCGGCTACCGCGCCATCGAGGACGCCATCCGCGGCACCCACACCCCCGTCAACAGCTCAGCCAGGACAGACGGCTCCTGTCGCGCCGACGCACCGGCACGCACCGGCCTGGGCCCGGTCGTCCAGACCGGACCGCGCCCCGGCACGGTCGGCACCTCCCTGGCGGCCCCGGCCAGCGAACGCGTGGTCAGTGGGCAGGAGCCGTACACCCTCGACGTCACGCTGCCCGGCCTCCTGCACCTCAGCGTGCTGCAGAGCACGATTGCGCACGCGCGCATCCGTTCGATCCAGACCGACGCAGCCGCGGCCCTACCCGGGGTGCACGCCGTGCTCACCCACGCCGACTCCCCGGCCATCCTGTTCTCCACCGCCCGGCACGAGGACCGCCTCGACGACCCCGACGACACCCTCGTGCTCGATTCGGTCGTGCGGTTCCGCGGCCAGCGCGTCGCGGCCGTCGTCGCCGACACGCTCGCCATCGCAGAGGCCGCCTGCCGCCTGATCGAGATCGACTACGAGACGCTGCCGGCGGTCTTCGACCCGTACGCCGCTCTCCTGCCCGGCGCACCCCTGGTTCACGGCGACAAGGATGCCGCCGCGAGCCGGCTGGCCGACCCGACCCGCAACCTGGTGGCCGAGCTGCACGGCGAATACGGCGACATCGCGGCCGGCCTGGCCGGCTCCGCCCACAGCGTGAGCGGAACCTGGCAGACCCAACGGGTGGCGCATACCCATTTGGAGACGCACGCCACCATCGGCTGGCTGGAGGATGACCGGCTCATCCTGCGCACCAGTTCCCAGGTGCCGTTCCTGGTGCACCGCGAGATCTGCCGCCTATTCGCCCTCGACCCGGAGCGGCTGCGCGTGTTCACGGCCCGGGTCGGCGGCGGCTTCGGCGGCAAGCAGGAGATCCTGACCGAGGACATCGTCGCGCTCGCGGTGCTGAAGACCGGGCGCCCCGTGCAATACGAGTTCAGCCGTACCGACGAGTTCACCCTCTCCCCGGCCCGTCACCCCATGCGCATCGACGTCACCCTCGGCGCCGACGACGCTGGCCGCCTCACCGCACTGAAGCTGGGTGTGCTCGCGGACACCGGCGCCTATGGCAACCACGGCCCCGGGGTGATGTTCCACGGCAGCTCCGAGTCGGTCAGCCTCTACCGGGTGCCCAACAAGCGGGTGGATGCCCGAAGCGTCTACACGAACAACCTCCCGTCGGGCGCCTTCCGCGGCTACGGCCTCGGCCAGGTGATCTTCGGCGTCGAGTCCGCGCTCGACGAGCTCGCCCGCACCGTCGGCATCAACCCGTTCGACCTGCGCCGGCGAAACTCGGTCGGCCCGAACGACCCGCTCGTGGTCACCCACGTGGAGGGCGAGGACCTCATCTTCGGCAGCTACGGACTCGACCAGTGCTTCGACCTGGCCCAGACGGCCCTGGCCCGCGGCAACGGAGCCACCGTGCCGCCCGGCGAGCACTGGAAGACCGGCGAGGGCATGGCCACCGCCATGATCGCGACCACCCCGCCGCGCGGGCACTACGCGCAGGCCTCCGTCACCCTCGAAAACGCGGTCCTCGAATCCCCCACCCGCTACACCGTCCGCGTCGGCACCGTCGAGTTCGGCAACGGCACCACCACCGTGCACGCGCAGCTCGCCGCCACGGCCCTGCACACGACTCCCGACCGAATCGAGATCCTGCAGTCCGACACGGATGCCATCGGCTACGACACCGGCGCGTTCGGCTCCGCGGGCGTCGTCATCGCCGGCAAGGCCGTACTCGCGGCGGCGAACGACCTGGCCGACACGCTGCGGTCGGCCGCCACGGAGATGCACCCGGAGATCCCCGCCGCCGCCTGGACCCTGGAACCCGACGGGCTGCGCAGCGGTGAGGTGTTCGTGTCGCTGGCCGAACTGGCCGGGCAGGCATCCGCAACCGGGGCATCCGTGCCCGGGGCACCCGCTCTCCGCGGTGTCGGCGCCGAAGACGGCGCCCGTCGCTCGGTGGCGTTCAACGTGCACGCGTTCCGGGTGGCCGTGAACACGCAAACCGGCGAGGTGCGCATTCTGCAGTCGATCCAGGCGGCGGATGCCGGGGTCGTGATGAACCCGGAGCAGTGCCGCGGCCAGATCGAGGGTGGGGTCGCGCAGGCGATCGGCACCGCACTCTACGAGGAGGTCATCCTCGACGGGGCGGGCACCGTGACCACGAGCGTGCTGCGGAATTACCACATCCCGCAGCTCGCCGACCTGCCCGTGACCGAGGTGTACTTCGCGGACACGAGCGACGTGCTCGGCCCGTTCGGGGCGAAGTCGATGAGCGAGTCGCCCTACAACCCGGTGGCGCCCGCGCTGGCGAACGCGGTGCGCGACGCCATCGGCATCCGTCCCACCGAACTGCCGATGTCGCGCGACCGGATCTGGCGGCTACTGCACCCCGTTCGCTCCTGAACGGGGCGCAGCGACGGGGTGCGGCCGCGGGCTACCGCTTCTTCGCCGTCCGCTCCTGCGCGTCGACGAGCACCGCGACCGTTCGGGCGGGAACGGTGACCGTGCCGGTCGCCGTGTCCCAGGTCGTCGACTTGACGAGCGCATCCGCACCGGCGGCCTGGATGCCGCTGAGGGCGTAGCCGCGCCCGGCCAACTCGCTGAGCAGAACCGTCTGAGGTTCGGGGCTGGCGTTGAAGAGCACCAGCAGGCCGTCCAGTTTCCTGTCGACGTCGAAACCTACCGTGTCGTCGACGCTCATCGTGATGACGCCGGGGGTGGCGTCCGGTCCGCCGGCCGGGAAGGTCAGCTTCTGGTTGATCAGCTTCGCATCGCCGAGCCGGAACAGCTCGGTCGACTGCTTGAGGCGCAGCAGGTCCTGGGCCTGGGCAGACGCGAACGAGATGTCGTCCGGCGTCGGCTTGAGGGCCGGGTCCTCGAGCAGCGGGCGCATGATGTCCCACTTGTCCTCGTTGGCGGCCGCTGACGGCAGACCGACGCCGAAGTTGCTGGTCTGGCCGGTCCAGTCGATGCGGTTGAACCAGTCGCCCGAGTTGTAGCTGTCGCGATCGAGCGACTTCGAGCGCAGCAGGTCGGTTCCGGCGTGCCAGAGCGACGGTGCCTGCGACAGGGTCGCGGTGGCCAGGGACAAGGTGTTCATGCGCACCCGGTCGCTCATCCCGGTGTCGGCCGGCAGCTTGAGGGCGAGCAGGTCGTAGAGCGTCTCGTTGTCGTGCGCGTCGACGTAGTTGATCACCTCGTCCGGCTGGTCCGCATACCCGGCCGGCGACCCGTTGTAGTCGAGTTCGTCGCCGCGCTTCACCGTGCCGTCGCTGGTGACGAAGCTGAAGTCGCGCAGGTTCGCGGCCAGGCCGAGCCGCACCAGGTCGCTGGCCTGCCCGAGCCGGGCGAGCGCCTGCTCGGGGGTGCCGTTGATCGCCACGCCGTTGGGATCGGTGCCGAGCCCGGTGCCGAAGCCCTGCTGCTGCACGGTGCTGCCGTCGACGGGGCTGCCGCCGTGCACCGCGTCGCGCAGCCGGTCGTTGAACGTGCCGATGCCGGTTCCGCCCAGCTGGCCCTGCGTCGACTGCTCGAACAGGGCGTTGTTCGCGACCTCGCCGAAGTTCCAGCCCTCACCGTAGAGGTAGATCGCCTGGCCGTCCACGCCGTGCTTCTTCAGGGTGAGTGCGTCGAGGGCATCCCGCACGGCCAGCAGGTTGGCCTTCGAGTGGTGGCCCATCAGGTCGAACCGGAACCCGTCCACGCGGTACTCCTTCGCCCAGAGCACGACGGAGTCGACCATGAGCTTCTGGGCCAGTTCGTGCTCGGTGGCGATGTTCTGGCAGCAGGTGGAGGTCTCGACGGCGCCTTGCGGGTTGAGACGGTGGTAGTAACCGGGCACGACCTGGTCGAGCACCGATTTCTCCCCCTGGCCGCTCTGCGCGGTGTGGTTGAACACCTCGTCGAGCACGACCTGCAGGCCGTCCTCGTGCAGGGCCCCCACCATGCCGCGGAACTCGGCTACCCGGGCGCCGCCGTCGGCGTTCACCGCGTAGGACCCCTCCGGCGCCGAGAAGTGGAACGGGTCGTAACCCCAGTTGAAGCCGTCCTGGTCCCTGATCGCCTGGATGCACGCCTGCTGGTCCGGCGAGGCCGGTCCGAAGGAGGCCAGGTCGCAGGCGGGCACGGCCTGGAGGGCGCGGTCTTCCTGGATCGTGGCGATGTCGAAGGTCGGCAGCAGGTGCACGGTGTTGAGCCCGGCAGCCGCCAGCTCGGACAGATGCCGGGTTCCCGCGCTGTCGACCCCGAACGCGCCGTAGGTGCCGCGGAGCTCTTCCGGCACGGTGTCGTCGGAGATCGAGAAGTCGCGCACGTGCAGTTCGTAGATCGACCGGTCCACGGCCTTCTCGATCAGCGGCGACTTCGCTTTCTCCCACGCCGTGGGGCGGTAGGCCTTATCGGCCAGGTCGATGAGCACCGACCGGGTGGAGTTCTGCGTCAGGGCGACCGAGTACGGGTCGGTGACCTGGTTCGACTCGATCTTGCCCGTCGTCGGTGCGAACACCGTGACCTCGAAGACGAAGGATGCGCCGGTCCAGTTCTTGGCGCCGGTCGCGGTCCACGTGCCGTCACCCTGACGCGTCAACGCGATGCGCTCCGGGTCGGCCGTGTCGCTCGCCGTCCAGACGAGCGCGTCGACGTTCTGCGCCGTGGGAGCCCAGACCGCGATCGTGGGCCGCTTCTTCGACCAGGTGACGCCGAGCGTCCGGTCCGCTGCGGCATCCGCGTAGAGGTCGTCGAGCACGCCGGGCAGTTGCACGCCCGTGAACGCGGTGAGGATGCCTGTGGTGTCGTCGGTGCCGGTGCCGGACTGGGCCACCGCCAGCTGGGTGGTGAGCAGCCGTTCCACCTCCGACCGGTCCACACCGACCGGGCGCAGGGCCACGGACCCGACGAGGGCCGGGAAACGCGCTTTCTCCGCGTCGGAGAGGCCTGCCGGGTCGTACTCGAGGGCGACCGTGTCACCGCCGGTCACCGCTCCGTCGACGACCGCCAGGTCGGCGGCCGGCGAGGAGTGCAACGCGAAGCCGAGCGCGGCCGGGTCGGCATTCACGGGCAGCAGGTCACGCGGCCAGGCGAGAGTCTTCTCGCTCACCCAGTGCGCGCGCTGCGCTCCCGTGCCGGCCAGCGGCGGGTCGGTCACCGTGATCGTGAGCACGTGGGCGGCGAGGTCGTAACTGAACAGGGTTTCCTTGCCCTCGGTGGCCGTGAACGACAGGTTCGCGCCGTTCGGCACGCCGTCGGCGCCATAGTTCTCGTCCCAGCCGAGGTTGTGCGCGACCTTCGCCTCGTACGAGCCGGTCGGCAGGGTGTTCGAACTCAGGGTGAGGATGCCGTCGCCGTTCACGTCCTGCAACCAGGTTGCAAGGCAGTCCGGTTTCCAGTCTCCGGGGCAACCGGCCTCCTCCTGGAAGGAACCGGCCGCGACGACGATATCGCCCTCGGCCGTGCCCTGGAAGAAGTTGTTGCGCGGGTCGAAGTAGAACGTGACCGGGCCGCCGGCGGTCGTGTAGCTCACGTTGTCGCCGCCGGGAACTCCGCCGGAACCGTAGTTGAGGTCCCAGGAGCCGTTGACGGCGATCTTGTACTCGTAGTCGCCGGCCGGAAGGTCGAATGTGCCGGCGTAGATGCCGTCGGCTCGGAGGGTCAGTTTCGCGGCCTCACAGCCGGGCTGCCAGTCCCCGGCACAACCCATCTCGGAGTTGTGACTACCGGCCACCGTGACCAGGTCGATCGCGGCGTCGGGCGTGCCGGTATCGGCGAGCGACACCGTGTTGCCCACGGAGGCGAAGCTGGACGCGGCGGCCCGCTGGCCGGCGGCATCCGTGGAGACGGCGCGGTATTCGACCAGGGTGCCCGTGGTGAGGCCGGCGGTGTCGTGGAAGACCCGCGGAGTGGTGTCTTCGGCGGTGCCGAGGCTGGTCCACTTCGTGTCCCCCACGACCCGCCAGGCGAAGCCGGTCTCCTGCCAGGTCCCGTCGTCGACGGTGGCCCCGACGGGTGAGACGCCGGTGACGCCGGCTCCGGCTGCCGGGGCGGCGACCGTGATCGCGGCGGCCGCGGCCGGAGCGCTGACGGGTCGGTCGGCCACGAGCACCACCGAGCCGCGGGCCGGCACGGTGACGGCCAGGTCGCCGGTGTCGCCGGATACTGCGGCCGCGGTGTCGCCGAACAGCACCGAGTAGGACGCGTCCGTGGTGAGGGTGGGGATCGTCACGGTTTTCGCCGCGGCCGAGTTGTTGACGGCGACGAGGTGTTCGATCTTCTCCGTGCGGTCGACCCGGCTGAACGCGTAGACGCCGGCCCCGGTGTCGGCATAACGCTCGATCTGGGCGCCCGTCGCGAGGGCCGGGTGGTCGCTCCGCAGCGCGGAGAGCTCAGCGATCCGACTGTAGAGCGGCGCATCCGTCGCGAACCGGTCGACCGAACCGGCGGTCTCGCCGGTGATCAGCGGCTGGTTCGCGTACTCGGACACCTGGCTGGCGAACAACGACTGACGGGCGTCCTTGTCGCCGCCCGCGCCCATGAAACCCTGCTCGTCGCCGTAGTAGACCACCGGCTGGCCGCGGGTCAGGAACATGAGCTCGTGGGCGAGCACGTCGCGGGCCAGCGGATCATCGGTGTTCTTCAGGAAGTAGCCGATCCGGCCCATATCGTGGTTGCCGAGGAAGGTCGGCAGCGCGGAGGCGTTGGAGTCGGGAGTCGTGTAGAGGTCGTCGGAGGCGAACAGCTGGCTGAGCCCCTTCGCGGAGTTCCCGGCGGCGAAGCTGGTCGCCTGCGACTGGAATCCGAAGTCGAGCACCGAGTTGAGGTCGGTCTTGCGCACATACGGGGACGTCTTCGCGGCATCCGCGTCGTAGACCTCACCGAACATGAAGAAGTCGGGCTTGCCGGCGGCGTGCGCGTAGTCGAGCACTTGCGTGGACCACGTGTCCCAGAATTCCAGGTTGACGTGCTTGACCGTGTCGATACGGAAGCCGTCGATACCAAGGTCGACCCAGTCCGTGTACACGTCGACGAAGCCGTTGACGACGGCCGGGTTCTCGGTCATCAGGTCGTCGAGACCGGAGAAGTCGCCGTCGAGGTTGCTCTCACCCTCGAAGGTCGAGTCTCCCCGGTTGTGGTACAGCGTCGGGTCGTTCAGCCAGGCCGGCACCTTGGCCGTGGCGTCGGCGGCCGCGACGAACGGCGTGTAGGGGAAGGAGGTCCCGTCGAGGGTCGGGAATTCGTCGGTCCCCGCGTAGTCGGCCGGGTCGAAGGGCTCACCGGCCGCGGTCGTGTAGGGCGACGTGGCCTTGTCGATGTAGGAGTACTGCTTCTCCTCGTTGTCGATGACGTCGGCGGTGTGGTTGGTGATGATGTCGAAGTACACCTTGATGCCGCGGGCGTGCGCGTCGTCGATAAGCGCCTTGAGCTCGGCGTTGGTGCCGAGGTGCGGGTCGATCTGGGTGAAGTCGGTGATCCAGTAGCCGTGGTAGCCCGCGGAGGCGTTCGCGCCCTCGCCCTGCACGGCCCGGTTCTTGAACGACGGCGTGAGCCAGAGGGCGCTCGTGCCGAGACCCTCGATGTAGTCGAGCTGGGAACGGAGCCCGGCGAGGTCGCCGCCGTTGTAGAAGCCCTTGTTCGCGGGGTCGTAGCCGGACACCAGTGGGTCGTCGCCGAGGCCGGCGGTGTTGTTGGCCGGGTCGGCGTCCTTGAACCGGTCGGTCATCACGAAGTAGAACTGCTCGTCGCTGCCGGGCTGGCGGATGGGCGCGGCCGCCACGGCCTCGTCCTCCGCGGAGTAGGCACCGGCCAGGGAGAGTACCTCGAGGCCGACGCGCTTCCTGCTGAGGTCGAAGGTGAAGCTCAACCGGCTTTCACCGGCGACGGTCAGCGGGATGTTGTCGGCACCACCGTCCAGCCCGTAGGTCTCGTCCCACGCGTCGTTGAGGGCGACCTTGTAGTCGTAGCTGCCGGCCGGCACCGTGAACTCGGCGGACCAGACCCCGTCGACGCCCGTCGGGGCCAGCTCGGTGGACTCGCAGGTCGGTTGCCAGTCCTCCGTGCAGCCCAACTCGCTCTGCAGGCTGCCGACCAGGGCGACCGTCGGGGTGGCGGCGGCCGCGGACACCTCGGAGAAGGCGAGACCGGAGAGAACGATCGCGCCGGCTCCGATCGTGGCCACGATGCGGCGGATGGCCGGGCGGCGTGTAGCGGTGCGTTTCGTCAACAGTGACTCCCCCTGTCTCGCGCCCGGTGGCGCTGAGAACAACAGAAGTGACGCTACTCCGTCGCGTACCGCATATGCAAGCGTTTGCTGCAAGCGTTTACTTGATTGCGCGGCGGCCGAGCCGGATGACCCCCCATACACTGAACGAGTCCGGTGGAAACGAGTCCAGTGGAAGAGAACGACGAACAGAGAACGGGCTCTCACGTGACACCGTCCAGCCGGGTCTACCGCGGCCACATCTTCCACATTGCCGGCTCCCCCACCGTGGCCGCCGCGCACCGGCACCTCGTGTCCCTCCCCGACGGCGTCCTGGTGACCACCGACACGGGCCGAATCGCCTGGGTGGGCTCATTCGTCGACCTCCCTGCCGTTTACGGAACTTTGGCGGTCACCGACAACCGGGGCGGTTTCATCCTGCCCGGCTTCGTCGACACCCACGTGCACTTCCCGCAGACCTATTCCACGGATGCCTATGGCGGCGGCCAGCTGCTCGAGTGGCTGGACAACTGCGTCTTCCCGGCCGAGGCGCGCCTGGCCGACCCCGGGTTCGGCGAGCAGATCGCCCGGGACTTCACCCGTCGCCGCGTCGCCGCGGGCACGACCAGCGCCCTGGTCTTCGGCTCCGCGTTCCCTTCCGCGCAGGACGCCCTGTTCGAGGAATCGCACCGGGCCGGACTGCGCCTGGTCAGCGGGCGCGGAATCCAGACGGTCGGTTCGGAGCCCTCGCAGGCGCTGCTCACCAGCGAGGCCAGGGCCCTGGAGCTTGTGACGGATGAGATCGCCCGCTGGCACGCGGTCGACACCGGTGACCCCGCCACCGCGCTGCTTCAGGTGGCGGTGGTGCCGCGGTTCAGCCTCTCGGTCACCCCCACGACCCTGGCGGGGCTCGGCGAGCTCTACGACTCGGTGCGCGGCCAGGGGGTCTACTTCCACAGCCACCTGAACGAGAACAACCGGCCGGGCACGGGTGAGATCGACGCCGTGAAGTCGGTCTACCAGGTCGACACCTACCTCGACACCTACGACGGCCGGTTCCTGCCGGGGTCGGCGCGGGGCGGGTCGAGCCTGCTGGGGCGGCGCAGCATCCTCGCCCACGCCGTGCACTGTGAGGACAGCGAGCTGGCCCGCCTGGCCGAGACGGGAACGAGCGTGGCGCACTGCCCCACGTCGCAGCAGTTCCTGGGATCGGGCACCATGCCGTGGCTGCGCACGACGTCGTTCGGCGTGAATGTGGCGATCGGGTCGGATGTCGGCGCGGGCGACGAATGGCTCATCTCCCGGGTGCTCAACGACTGTTTCAAAGTGCACCTGTCCGAGCCCGGAGAGGCGGGCCTATCGCTGGACCCGGCCGCCCTGCTCTTCACCGGAACCCTGGCCGGCGCGCGCGCACTCGACATGGAGGCCCGGTTCGGTAACTTCGACGTGGGCAAGGACGCCGACTTCCTGCTGATCGAGCCGGACCGCTGGGAGCCCCTCGCCACGGTGCTCGAGCGCGGCATCCGGGCCGACGACGAGGAGATGGCCACCGACCAGACCCTCTTCGCGCTTCTGCTGGCCCTCCGCCAGCCCGCGATCGCCGGCGTCTTCGTGCGCGGCCGCCGGGTGCTCGCCCCGACCGGCGGTTGAGCCGCCTGGCCGTTGAGCCGCCCTCCCGCCTTCCAGTCCCGCCCTCAATCCCGCCCTGGCCGAACGAATTCGACGGAGATTTTGTTCAGAACCGGCCCCGAGCATCCGGTTGGGCGCGAAATCGGTAGAATCTCCGTCGAATTCGTTAGGGAGCCCGGGTGCCTGAGGGGCGCGGGTGCCTGAGGGGCGCGGGTGCCTGCAACCGGACGACCACGGCGGAGCGAACACCGGTGATTGAGCTCGTCGAAACCGGCGAGCCACCCTCCGAACCCGCCCCGGCCGAACGAATTCGACGGAGATTTTTGCTCCGAACCGGCCCCCGACATCCGTTTCACCCTGAAATCGGTAGAATCTCCGTCGAATTCGTCAGGGGTTGATGGACTAAAAGGCCGAGAGTCGTGCGGGCCGTGCCCGACCGACCTCCACACCCGCACCCGCCCCTGCACCGCACCGCCCTACGATGGCAGGCATGGCCACTTCCTCCGCACCGATCGCCGGCCTCGTGCTCGCAGCCGGCGCCGGCTCCCGCTACGGCATGCCGAAGGCACTTGCGCGGGGCAACGACGGCATCCCCTGGCTGGTGCGCACGATCCGCACGCTCACGGATGCCGGCTGCTCACCGGTGATCGTCGTGATCGGCGCCGAAACCGCAGAAGTCCGGGCACTGCTCCACCAATTCGGCATGACCCCGTCGGTCGTCCTCACGCAGGCTGAAGACTGGGCAGAGGGACTCTCCGCGTCCCTGCGAGCGGGCCTGCGACAAGCCACCGAGCTGCAGGCCACCGAGCTCCTGCCTGCTCCGGTCGCCGTGGCGATCGTCCCGGTCGATATCCCGGGTCTGCTGCCCGGCACGGTCGCACGACTGATCGGCACCCTGCCCACAAACACCCTGCCCACAATCACCCTGCCCGGTGATACGGATGCCGACGCGAACCCCGTCGGCCCGCTCACGCTCCGGCAGGCCGGCTTCGACGCCCGCCCGGGACACCCGGTGGTGATCGGGCGAGCACACTGGGGCGCGCTCATCGACTCCGCCACCGGCGACACCGGCGCACGTCCCTACCTGCAGTCTCACGACACCCGGCTGGTCGATTGCGCCGACCTCGAGACCGGGCTCGACGTCGACACGCGCGACTGAGCATCGAAACCGCACCGCACCACGCCCCCGAACACCGGCCACACCGGGTTGGAATTGCCCCCCCTCCGTGTGAGGCTTAACCCGTGCCGAAGACTGACGAACGACTCGATCTGCGAGACGCCGTGTCCCTCGATCGCCCCTGGACCACCATCGTCTGGGACGACCCGGTGAACCTGATGTCCTACGTCTCCTACGTGTTCCGCAGCTACTTCGGCATCTCCGCCCGGGAGTCCGAGCGCCTCATGCTGCAGGTGCACAACGACGGGAAGGCCGTCGTCGCTTCCGGCAACCGGGAAGCCATGGAACGCCACGTCGAAGCCATGCACGGCTACGGGCTGTGGGCCACCCTCGCCAAGGCCGACGCGTGATGCAGTTCATGTCGGGCAGCGAGAACGCCGGCAGCGTGACCGCCCGGTTCGAACCCGTCGAGATCGGCCTGTTGCGCCTGGCCGCGAGCCAGCTGATTGACCTGCTGGAGGCCGCCGAAACCCACGCACTCGGCACATCCGGTGACCCGGCCCTGCGTCGGCTCCTGCCGGATGCCTACGCCGATGATCCCGAGGCCGCCGCGGAATTCCGCCGGTTCACCGCCGACGACCTGCTCGAGCGCAAAGTGCGGAACGCCCGGTGCCTGCTTGCGACGCTCGCCGAGGAACCAAACGCCGACATCGGCGACGAATCAACCGACGCCGAGCTACATGCGGCCGCCGAGGCGCCCGTGACCATCGACCTCGACGCCGACGACGTACAGTCCTGGCTGCGCACGCTCACCGACCTGCGCCTCACCCTTGCCGAACGCCTCGAGATCGGGCCCGACGGGGTGCCGGGGCGGAGCGCCGACGAGGCACCATTCCTGAACGACATCTACGACTGGTTCGGTATGGTGCAGGAATCCTTGGTCTACGCGGTCGACGTCTGACCCACCGGAGACTCGCAACCTACAGCTCGACCGGCACCGCCAGCAGCGCCGCGTACGCGCGTTTGGACCCGGCCCCACCCTGCAGCGAGGAACTCAACCGGTCCAGGCTTTGCCGGGCGTCCCCGTCGAGCGCGAGCAGTTCGGCTATTCCTGCCCGAAGCTCCTCAGCCGTAGCCGTGTTGGGCGCGAGGGACAGCCCGAATCCGCACCGCTCGACCGCGGCTGCCCCGGCGAACTGGTCGGTGGAGAAGGGCAGCAGCAGCAGTGGCACCCCCGAGGTCATCGCCTCGGTGACACTGTTGTTGCCGCCGTGCGACACCGCCAGCGCCGAGCGCGCCAGCACGGTGACCTGCGGCAGGAACGCGCGCACGAGCCAGGAGTCGGGGATCGGCCCGAGCTCCGCGGGATCGGTGGCACCGGTGGCGACGGCCACCCGCACGTCGAGTGGGGCAAGCGCCTCGGCCACCCGGGCGAGAACATCCCCGCGCACCGACAGGAAGCTGCCGAAACTGACATAGACGATGGGCCGGTCACTGTCGGCGGCGAGCCAGGCGTTCACCTCGTCGTCGGCGGCCTCGTTGCGCACGGCGGAGCCGAGGAACGCGTGCGCCGGCAGCAACTCGCCACGTGCGGCGTCGTGCAGTTCGACCGGATAATTGAGCAGCAGGATGTCCCCGCACTCCTTGAACGCATCCGGGCTCGGCAGCGCGTCCGGGTCGAGAACCCGCAGGGCGTCGTTCCACTGGGTGGTGAACGCATCCCGCACGCTCTCGCAGGTCGCCAGGAGTGCGCCGAGGTCGCCGCTGTCCGGCGCGAAGGCGAGCGGCCACTCCGGCGGGAAACCGTAGACCTCCGCGCCCACGGGCAGCGCCGACGGGTGGCCGAGCACCACATCGGCGTGACGGATGCCCGCACTCACCAGTCCGAGGCGCGCACTGAACGCCAGGTGATCGACGATCACGTGGTCGGGTTGCACCTCGGCCACGATGAGCTGTACCGCGCGGGCCACCTCCACCGGGTTCCAGAGCAGGTCGCTGCTGCGTGCCTCGGCCTGGAAACAGAGCGTTTCCACCATACCGAGCCGGGTGGCGTCGAAGAACCCGCGGAGAGCGTCGTCCTCGCCCGTCGGCTGTTCCTCGGCGCGGATCGTGCCGGGGTTCGAGCCGCGGCCCAGTCGCAGGTGCACGCGCTCGAATCCGAACGCGGCCACGATGTCGGCGGTGGCCGGACCGCTGGCCACCACGACGCGTTCACCGGCCTCCAGCCACGCGGTGCCCAGAGTGGCCAGCGGGAACAGGTGGGAGGCGTAGTCCGGGCTGATGATCAGCAGCGTCATGAAACGCCCACCAGGTACGCGCCCGACTCGTTCGTGTCGGCCACGTCGCGGTAGACCCGGGTCAGCGTCTCAGCCATGGCCTGGATCGTGAAGGAACGCGACACCATTTCTCCGGCCCGGTTCGCGTACTCCGGTCCGAGGGGGCCGGCAGCCAACTCGAGTGCGGCGCTGATCCCGCCCGCCAGGGCCGTCCGGTTGCCGGTGTCGACGAGGAAACCCGTCACTGCGTGCTCCACATAGGTGGCCGGGCCGCCGGAATTCGGGGCGACGACGGTCAGCCCGGTCGCCATGGCCTCAAGCAGGGCGATGCCGAATTCCTCCTTCATGCTCGCGCAGACATACGCCCCATTGGGGGCCGCCAATCCGGGCCGGCCGTACCGGGCCGCGGCCAGCCAGTGCGCCACGGTGTCGTTTGTACGGTGCCCGGCGAGCAGCAGGCCCTGGCCGGCCGCATCGGCGAGGTCGACGACCGCGGCCATCTGGTCCAGCTGGCTTTTCTCGTCGAGGGAGGGAGAATTCAGGTCCCCACCGAGGATGAGCAGGTTGCAGCGGGCGCGCAGGTCGGCATCCGCGGCCCACGCCTGAACCAGGGCCGCCATGCCCTTGACGCGGTGCAGGCGTCCGACGGTGACGGCGAGCGGAAGCCCGCGCCGGCTCGGCGGGAGGGTGGTGAGCAGGTCGTCCAGTTCGGCTAGCGCCGCTGCGCCCGCTGCGCCCGCCGCGCTGGTCGCGCCGGTCGCGCCGGGGGCTGCGTGCGCGGTGGTTGGGTCGGCCGTGAGGCGGGCATCCGCCAGTGCACGCTCGATCACGGCGACGTCGATGCCCTCCGCGATCACGGAGTGGCGTTCCGGATGCTGCCGGATATCGATTCCCACAAGGTCGCGCATGTCACGCCGCAGCTCGGGCCTCGGGAAGAGAACGGTGTGCGCGGCATCCGCGGCCAGCCGCTGCACGAGCCGGGCCCGGAACCAGAAGTGCTCGGTCTCGTCGACCGTGCCGAAGTTCGCCCGGGTGAGCACCCCGGAACCGTCGAGGGAGTGGATGACGCTGTGCGGGTCGGGGGCCACCGTGAACACGATCGGAATGTCGAGCTCGCGGGCGACGGTGGAGGCGGCCAGCGTGCCGATGTCGGCCATTCGCAGGTGGATCGCGTCGACGGTGCCGGCGGCGCGCAGAATGCGACGGATGCCGCGCTGCGTCGCAATCCGCCGCGGCCAGGCATCGACCGAGGCGACGGGTTCGCCCAGGAAGGGCACGGTCGCGAAGGCGTGCTCCGCGACGGAAGACCCGACCTCGGACAGGGAGGTGAGTGCGCCGGCGAAGCTGCCGCGGGAGAGGGTGAGTACCCGTTCCACGGAGCCGCCGCGCTCACGGCCGCCGCTGCCACCGCTGCCACCCCCGGAGACGAGCGCGTCGCCCAGGCGCACCAGCAGCGTGGCGATACCGCCATTGTCGCCGGCCCCCACCTGGCTGAGTTCGCGGTCGATGTCGGCGTGCAGGAAGAGTTGGGCCACCGTCAGCCCCTGGCTCCACGGTGGGCGCGGGTAGGCCGGCACAGTCAGGTCGATCAGGGCGAGCCGAGCCACGTCGGCAAGCACGCCGCTGCCCTGCGACAGGTCGCTCACGATACGGATGTTGGCCTCGTTCGGACCGAGGTCGCCGAGGGCCGCGATCGCCGCCGCACGCACCGCGTTCGGCTCGGACGAGTCGACGGCGACCCGGCGCAACAGCCGTTCGGGGATGCGCCCGGCGATGAGACCCATCGTTTCGACCAGGCGGGTGCGGGCGCCGCACTCGTGCACGCCGATCAGGGTGCCCTCGAGGGCGAGCGCCACATGCACCGGCACCGACGAGCTCCACTGCTCCAACGTGCGCTGGGCGATCATGCCGGAGAAGCCACCGTCGACCACCATGCTCAGCAGTCCGGAGATCGCCTCGAACCGGGGCAGCCGGGCGCCGAACGCCCAGGCCGTGTGTTCGCGGATGAAGAGGGAGTCATGGGTGATCAGCGACACGAGCACGTCATCCGCGGACTCGTCGAACACCTGGCCGAGCGAGTGGATGGCCGCAATCGCGGTCAGCTGGTCCCCCGGGTCGGTCGCCGCCTGCGCGAGCAGGCGCACGGCGCGGATGCCGCCGTCCCGGCTCGCCGCGATGGTCAGGTCGTCGGCGCAGCGGATGCCGTCCAGGATCGACCGGGTCTGCCGCATCGTGTCCAGCGTCGTGTGAGTTCCCACGGTGCCCTCTCTGTCTCCTGCAACAAGCAGTCCGATCCGAACATACACGCGGCCGATGTCGGAACGCCCTGTGGAATGGAGCAAAATGGTCACATGACACGACGCGCTCCGATCGAAGACATCAACGAAGACAATTTGGTCGTCACGAAGCCGAAGAAGTCCGCGGCCGGAGTGGAAGCGGTTCTGGTGGCGCTCGATCGCGGGTTCGCGCAGGCCGGCGTTCCCCGCACGGCGAAGGCGCTGCTGCGCCTCAACCAGCGCGACGGCACCGACTGCCCGGGCTGCGCGTGGCCGGAGTCGCAGGGCCACCGCAAGACCGCGGAGTTCTGTGAGAACGGCGCCAAGGCCGTCGCCGAGGAGAGCACCCTGCGCACCGTGACGCCGGCGTTCTGGGCCGAGCACTCGATCGAGGAGCTCGCCACGAAGACCGAGTACTGGCTCGGCAACCAGGGCCGCATCACGCATCCGGTGGTCATCCGTCCCGGCGACACGCACTACTCTCAGATCTCCTGGAACGAAGCCTTCGAGCTCATCGGCGAGCGGATCCGAGCCACCGTTCCCGACCGCACGGTCTTCTACACCTCGGGACGCACCGCCAACGAGGCGGCGTTCCTCTACCAGCTGTTCGCCCGCTCGATCGGCACGAACAACCTGCCCGACTGCTCGAACATGTGCCACGAGTCCTCCGGAAGCGCCATGAACGCCACCATCGGCATCGGCAAGGGCACCGTTTCGCTCGAGGACATCCACCAGGCCGAGCTGATCCTCGTCGTCGGCCAGAACCCGGGCACCAACCATCCGCGGATGCTGTCGGCCCTCAAGGAGTGCAAGGACAACGGCGGCCGGGTCGTCGCCGTCAACCCGCTGCCCGAGGCCGGATTGTTCAATTTCAAGGATCCCCAGTCGGTCTCCGGCCTGATCGGCGACGGCACGGCACTCGCTGACGAGTACCTGCAGATCAAGGTCGGCGGCGACCTGGCCCTGTTCCAGGCCCTCGGCCACCTGCTGCTCGAAGCGGAGGAGCGCGTCCCCGGCTCCGTCGTCGACGCGGAGTTCGTCGCGGCGAACACCCAGGGCCTCGACGAGTACCGGGCCGCCCGCACGACCATCGATTGGGCCGAGACGGAGAAGGCCACCGGGCTCACCGCGGTGGAGATCTCCACCGTCGCGCAGATGATGATCGACTCCACGGCCACGATCATCTGCTGGGCGCTCGGACTCACTCAGCAGCCGCACTCGGTCAACACGCTCAAGGAGATCATCAACCTGCTCCTGCTGCAGGGGAACTTCGGTAAGCCGGGCGCCGGTGCCTGCCCGGTGCGCGGCCACTCCAACGTACAGGGCGACCGCACCATGGGCGTCTGGGAGAAGCCCAAGGAACCGATGCTCGCCGCGCTGGACAAGGAATTCGGCATCGAGTCCCCCCGCACGCACGGCCTCGACTCGGTGGATACCGTCGCGGCCTTCGAGAACGACGACGTCGACGTGTTCGTGTCGATGGGCGGCAACTTCGCCCTCGCCTGCTCCGACACCGTGGCCCTCGAGGCGGCAATGCAGCGCGTGGGCCTGACCGTGCACGTGTCGACCAAGCCCAACCGGTCGCACATCATGCACGGCACGACCTCGCTGATCCTGCCGACGCTGGGGCGCACCGACACCGACGACAAGCACCCGGGTGGTCGCCAGGTGCTCTCGGTCGAGGACTCCATGTCGGTCGTGCGCACCACGCAGGGGCGTCTCGACCCGGTCTCCGAGCACTTGCTCGCCGAGCCCGTCATCGTCGCCCGGATGGCCAGCGCCACCCTCGGCGACGACCACGTGATCGACTGGAAGGCGATGGCCGACGACTACGACGTCATCCGTGATCGCATCTCGCGGGTGCTCCCGGGCTTCACCGATTTCAACGCGCGCCTCAAGACGAAGAACGGTTTCGTACTGCCCAACCCGCCCCGGGACACCCGCAGCTTCGCCACCGACATCGGCCGGGCCCGGTTCACGGTCAGCCCGCTCGAATACCTCACCCCACCGGCCGGCCACCTGATCCTGCAGACCATGCGCAGCCACGACCAGTACAACACCACGTTCTACGGGCTGGATGACCGCTACCGCGGCATCTCCGGCGGCCGCCGGGTCATCCTGATCCACCAGGACGACGCCACCGAGCTGGGCTTTGCGGACCGCGACATGGTCGACGTGATCAGCACTTTCCAGGGCGAGGAGCGGCGCGCCAACGAGTTCCGCCTGGTGGTCTACCCCACCCCGCGGGGCTGCGCGGCCGCGTATTTCCCCGAGGCGAACGCCCTGATGCACCGCGAGCTCGTGGCCCGGGAGTCGAACACCCCCGGTTACAAGGCCATGTCCGTGCGGTTCATCACCCACGAGGCAGCGAAGTCAGCACCGCTGACGTGAGCCGGGGCGTGAACCCGGGCGCGGGGGCACAGCGCGTCACCCACTGGTGGCCGCTGCTCTCCGGGCTGGTCGCCGTCGCGCTGGCGGTGGGTCTGGGCCTGGTCATCTCCCGGAACGGCAGGCCGTTCGCCCTGGACACGGAGTGGATGATCGCGGTGTCCGGCAATCGAGCACCGGTGTGGGATTCCCTCGCCCTCGTGATGAACAGCCTGGGCGGCGGTCTCACCGGCTCCGTCGTCGCGCCCGGCCTGCTCATCGGCCTGCTCCTGTTCCTCAAGCGCCCGCGGGCCGCGGGCTTCGCCCTCGCGGTAACCGTGATCTCCGGTGCCGCCGTGCACCTTCTCAAGTGGCTGTTCGGCCGGGCCCGCCCGGCCGGACTCGAAGATCTGTTGGTCAGGGTTGATTTCGGGTCGTTCCCCTCCGGCCATGTCGCCAATGCGGCGACGCTGGCGATAATCCTGGCGCTGCTCTTCCGGTTCTGGTGGGTGTGGCTGGCCGGCGCGCTGTACACGGCGCTGATGATGCTCAGCCGCACCTACCTGGGCGCACACTGGCTGACCGACACCGTCGGGGCGGCACTGCTCGGCATCGGGATCGCGGTGGCCGTCTGGGCTCCCCTGGCCGTGACACTCGATCGCGAACGCCGGCGCAGCCGCGCGTCGCATCCGTGGCGCACGTTCCACGACCGGTACGTCGTCGAGAGGTGGGAACTCACTGCCCGGTCCCGCCGCATGCTCCGGGTCACCGCGATCGCCTGCCTGGGTTCCGGCGCCGTCTTCTTCACGCTCACGCTGCTGAGTGTGCTGAGCGGCGGAGGCGTCACCGCGATCGACCTCCCCGTGCAGGAGTGGCTGCTGGAGGCCCGCTCCCCCGTTCTGACGACCGTGATGGTGGTGCTGGCGGTCGTATTCGGGCCGGTCGCGCTGCCCCTGATCGTGCTGGTCGTGTGCGTCGGCTGGGGTCTTCTCACCCGGCACGCCTGGCGCGCGCTGCTGCTCGCCGGTGCCATGGCAAGCGGCGTGGTGCTGGCCCAAGTCATCGGACGCACGGTCGGCCGCGAGCGGCCGCCGATCGACCTGATGCTGTTCGGCACGGACCTCACGTTCTCGTTCCCCTCCGGTCACGTGCTGGGTGCATCCGACTTCCTGCTGGTGACCGCCTACCTTCTGCTTTCGCGCCGTTTCAGCATGCGGGCCACCGCCGCCGCCCTCAGCGTCGCCGTGGTCGGCATCGTGCTGGCGGCCCTCAGCCGCCTGTACCTCGGCTACCACTGGACCACGGATGCCCTGGCCTCCGTTTCGATCTCCCTGGTGGTGGTGGGTTGCGTGATCGCGGTCGACACCTGGCGCACCGGGCGGGTGGTCGAACCCGCGGAGCGCGGCTAGCCGGGAACGCTCTGCGGCGTCCGCTCGCCGCTCGTGATGCGTTCCGCCCCGGCGTAGATCACCATGGAGTCGCCGCGCAGAAAACCGACCACCGTCATGCCTACCTCGTCCGCGAACTCGGCGGCCAGCGACGACGGCGCCGACACGGCGGCGAGCACCGGAATCCCGGCCATCAGCGCCTTCTGCGCCAGTTCGAAGCTCGCCCGGCTCGACACCATCAGCACCGTGCCGGTGAGCGGGAGCAGGTCTTCCTTCAGCGCCCAGCCGACGACCTTGTCGACCGCGTTGTGGCGGC
This sequence comes from Cryobacterium sp. TMT2-42-4, assembly GCF_004402645.1. NCBI lineage: Bacteria > Bacillati > Actinomycetota > Actinomycetes > Micrococcales > Microbacteriaceae > Cryobacterium > Cryobacterium sp. TMT2-42-4. The sequence goes on along the minus strand of NZ_SOFT01000022.1, from coordinate 150,864 downwards.
CGACGTCTTCGCGCAGCACCAGCATCCGCCCGGTGGTCCCGTCGAAGAGGGCGGCCGCATGGATGCCTCCGGTCTTCTCGAAAACGTCCTGGGCGGCGCGCAAGACCTCGGGGAAGCGCGTCAGGAGCTCTGCGTCGACCTGAAGCGGGTCAGCCGTCACCGGGAACGCCGACTTCGTGCGCACGGCGTCGATGCTGGCCTTGCCGCAGAGCCCGCAGGAACTCGTCGTCAGGAACGACCGCTCCAGGCTCGGGTCGGGCGGTGTGACCCCGGGCGCGAGCGACACGTCGAGCACGTTGTAGGTGTTCACGCCCTCGACGGTGGCGCCGGCGCAGTACCGGGCCGTGGAAAAGTGCTCGTTCCGGGTGATGACGCCCTCCGACACCAGGAACCCGGCGGCGAGGTCGAAATCGTTGCCGGGGGTTCGCATCGTGACAGCGAGGGAGCGGCCGTTCACGCGGATCTCGAGTGGCTCTTCGACCGCCAGCACGTCTTCCCGGCTGGTGGGATTCTCGCCCACCGTGAGTCGAACGACCTTGCGCCTGACCGTGATCCTGCTCATCTGGATTCACCCACCGATGTACGACATTTCGATTCTCTTCTTGCCGGATGCGCGCAGCCGGCCGGTCTCGGCGCTGCGCAGCTCCGAATAGCGGTCCGTGCGCTCTCGCCAGATCTGCTTCAGCACCTCAGCCAGCTGCTCATCGGTGCAACCGCCGCGCATCAGGGCACGCAGGTCGTGTCCCTCGGTCGCGAACAGGCAGGTGAACAGCTTGCCGTCGGTGGAGACCCGCGCCCGCGAGCAGGAATGGCAGAACGACTGGGTGACACTGGAGATCACGCCGATCTCCCCCTCGCCGTCGCGGTAGCGCCACCGGCGGCTGGTCTCACCGGTGTTGTTGGGGGCCACCTCGTCGACAGGCAATTGCGCGTTGATGCGGGCCACGACCTCGGCCGAGGGCACCACGTCACCCATCTCCCAGCCGTTGCTTGAGCCCACGTCCATGAACTCGATGAACCGGAGGATGTACGGGGTGCCCTTGAAGTGGCGCGCCATGGCAACGATGTCCTGATCGTTCTGCCCGCGCTTGAGCACCATGTTGATCTTGATCGGGCCGAGCCCGACCGAGTGGGCCACGTCCAGGCTGTTCAGCACCTTGGCGACGGGGAACTTCACGTCGTTCATCGCCTGGAACGTGGCGTCGTCGAGCGAATCCAGCGACACCGTGACGCGCTTCAGCCCGGCGTCCTTCAGAGCCTGAGCCTTCAGCGCCAGCACCGAACCGTTGGTGGTCATCGCGATGTCGATCGGGCGGCCGTCCGGGGTGCGGAGCGCCGCCAGCATCGCCACCAGTTCTTCGATCCCTTTGCGCAGCAGCGGCTCACCGCCGGTGAGGCGGATCTTCTCGACCCCGTGCGCCACGCTGATCCGCGCCAGCCGGGTCATCTCTTCGAAGGAGAGCAGTTCGTCGCGTTCCATGAAAGCGAAGTCCTTGCCGAAGACCTCTTTGGGCATGCAGTACACGCAGCGGAAATTGCAGCGGTCGGTGACCGAGATGCGCAGATCGTGCAGCGGGCGTTGGAACTGATCAATCATGTCTCCACACTAACCGCCGCCCTCCGCGGCAACAGTCCCTCGGGACGGTGACAAATGCCCGGCCCGCAGCAGAACAGGACACCCGGCCGGGGCGAACCGCCGGCCGGGTGTCCTGTTACTGGTCGAACGCGCTCATTTGACGTACTGATTCGGGTTCAGCACGTACTTGATCGACTTGCCGGCGTCGAACTCGGCGTAGCCGCGCGGGGCATCCTCCAGGCTGATCGCCTGAGCGTTGACGGCCTTCGCGATCTGCACCTTGTCGTGCAGGATCGCCATCATCAGCGACCGATTGTACTTCATCACCGGGGTCTGACCGGTGGCGAAGGACAGGGACTTGGCCCAGCCGAGGCCCAGCCGGATGGACAACGAGCCGACCTTCGCCGCCTCGTCGACCCCGCCCGGGTCACCCGTGACGTAGAGGCCAGGGATGCCCAGGCCACCGCCGGCGGCCGTGACCGTCATCAGCGAGTTCAGCACCGTGGCCGGACGCTCCGTTCCGGCATCCTTGCCATGGCCGCGGGCCTCGAAGCCGACCGCGTCCACGCCGCAGTCGACCTCGGGCACACCCAGGATCTGCTCGATCTGATCCTGCGGTTCGCCCTTTCGCAGGTCGATGGTTTCGCAGCCGAAGCTGCGGGCCTGCGCCAGCCGCTCCTCATTGAGGTCGGCGACGATGACGACGGCGGCCCCGAGCAGCTGAGCGGATGCCGCCGCGGCCAGACCCACCGGGCCCGCGCCGGCGATGTACACGGTCGATCCGACCGCGACGCCCGCGCTGAACGCACCGTGGAAGCCGGTCGGGAAGATGTCCGAGAGCATGGTGAGGTCCATGATCTTCTCCAGCGCCTGGTCCCGGTCCGGGAACTTCAGGAGATTCCAGTCCGCGTACGGCACCAGCACGTACTCGGCCTGGCCGCCGACCCAACCGCCCATGTCGACGTAACCGTAGGCGCTGCCCGGGCGGTCGGGGTTGACGTTGAGACAGATACCGGTTTTGCGCTCCTTACAGTTGCGACACCGGCCGCAGGAGATGTTGAACGGCACCGAGACGATGTCGCCGACCTTGATGAACTCCACGTCGGGTCCGCATTCGACCACCTCGCCGGTGATCTCGTGGCCGAGGACGAGGTCCGACGGCGCGGTCGTGCGCCCGCGAACCATGTGCTGGTCCGAGCCGCAGATGTTGGTGGTGACCGTGCGGAGGATGACCCCGTGCGGCACCTTGCGGCCGACGTTCGCCGGGTTGACACCCGGACCGTCTTTCAGCTCGAAGGTCGGATAGTCGATGTCGATGACCTCGACGACACCCGGGCTCTTGTAGGCAACTGCTCTGTTCCCAGTCATGAAGTACCTTCCTAGTTCCTGTTTGCTTCCCTCACAGCGAGACCCGTCGGGCCGCGCGAGACTACATCGAAATTTCTCGTTGATGCCTGTTTCTCCTCTAGAGGACTCCATTGCGGCCTGAAATTCAAGGGGTGTGCTCAGATGACTGTTTTGGGTACCCACCGGGCGCTGCCAACGCTTACCGTGGAAGCATGGCCATTCCCCCTCTCGTCGAGCCGATCGCCCGCCTGAGCGGCGCCGAATCCGTTCGCACCGCCCGCCAACGCCGTCTGCCCCAGCTCAACGAGCTCGGCCAGCGCCGCCTCGCCAACGCCCGGGTGCTCGTGCTCGGCGCCGGCGGGCTGGGGTCCCCCGCGCTCATCTACCTGGCCGCGGCCGGCGTGGGAACGATCGGCATCGTCGACGGCGACGACGTCGAACCCAGCAACCTGCAACGCCAGATCGTGCACGGCCAGGCGGATGTCGGACGCTCCAAGGTGGTCAGCGCCGCCGAATCGATCGCCCAGATCGCGCCGGAGGCCGTGGTCGTGCAGCACGCCGAACGGCTCGACGCCGGCAACGCCGCCGCGATCATCGGCGGTTACGACGTGGTCATCGACGGCACCGACAACTTCCCCACCCGTTTCCTGGTCAACGACATCTGCGCGGCCCTGGGCCTGCCACTGGTCTGGGCATCCGTTCTCCGTTTCGACGCCCAGCTGTCGGTGTTCTGGGCAACCCCACCGGCCGAGAGCGGCCTCAGCGGGGTGCACCTGCGCGACCTGTTCCCGACCCCGCCCGCAGAGGGTGAGGTGCCCAACTGCGCCGAAGCCGGCGTGCTCGGTGCGCTTTGCGGCCAGGTGGGCTCGCTGATGGCCACCGAGGCGATCAAGCTGATCGCCGGTATCGGCACTCCGCTGATCGGGCGCGTGCTCGTGATCGACGCGCTCTCGGGCCGTTTCACCGAGGTGCCCCTGATCGGCACCGGCATCGCCGCCGCCGACCCGAACCCGGCAGCGACCCTCGCCACCGCCCGCGGCTCCGCGCAGACCGCCGCCGCTGAGGCCTGGCCGACGCTCACCCCGGTGGAGCTCGTGGCCCGGCTCACTGCCCGCGCCGAGGGAACCGACCCGTTCGTGCTGGTCGACGTGCGCGAGCCCGACGAGCACGCCGAGAGCGCCATCCCGGATGCCGTCCTGCTGCCTCTCGGCGACCTGCTCACCGAGGCCGGGATGGCCACCCTGCCGCGGGACGTGCCGCTGGTGCTGCACTGCCACCTGGGGCCGCGGGCCGAACGCGCCGCGATGGCCCTGGACGCGGCCGGCTTCACCGGCCTCACCCTGCTCGCCGGCGGGATCGTCGCCTGGGACGTTGCCGTCGCCGCACGCACCGCTCCCGGCCGGGGCAGCAAGTGGGCCGGCGACGCCGTGTCCAGCGATTCGATGACCACAGCGGGGAACTGACCATGACGGGGAACACGCACGAGCACACCCACGAGCACGACGTCGACGCGTGCGCCGTACCGTTCTCGGCCCGCAGCGTCGCCGACCAGCTCTCCTTCGTACTTGCCGCGGTCGCCCCGCTGCCGCCCGTGCTGGTCTCGCTTGACGAGGCGCTGGGCCTGATGCTGGCCGAAGATGTCCGGAGCGCCACGGACACACCTCCCTTCGACAATTCGGCCATGGACGGCTACGCCGTCCGGCGCGCCGACCTGCTGCAGGCCTCCGCCGAGCACCCGGTGACGCTGCCGGTGGTCGCCGACCTGGCGGCCGGAACCAGCCAGAACCCGCACCTGGAGACCGGCCAGGCGGCCCGGATCATGACGGGGGCGCCGCTTCCGGACGGGGCGGATGCCGTGGTTCCGATCGAAGACACCGATCAGGGCATCGACACGGTCACCGTCGTTCGGGCGCCGCAGCCGGCAGCGCACATCCGTCGCGCCGGCGAAGACGCCCACGCCGGCGACACCGTGCTCACCCGCGGCTCGGTGCTCTGGCCGACCCGGGTTGCCGCGGCCGCCAGCGCCGGCACCTCGTCACTCCGGGCGCACCCGGCTCCGCGCGTCGCCGTGATCTCCACCGGGAGCGAGCTCGTCACCCCCGGCGAACCCACCCGGCGCGGCCAGATCCCCGACTCCAACTCCTATCTCCTCGCGTCGGCCGTCGCCGCGGCCGGCGGGGTGCCGATCCGGCTCGGCGCGGTTCCCGACGACGAGAACACGCTCCGCGGCCTGCTGGCCGGCCTCGCCGGCACGGTCGACGCCATCGTGCTCTCCGGCGGGGTGAGCGTCGGCGCCTACGACGTCGTCAAGGCCGTGCTCGCCCCGCTCGGCACCGTACGGTTCGGGCCGGTCAAGATGCAGCCGGGCAAGCCTCAGGGTTTCGGCCGCTGGCCGGCCGACGACAATGCAGTCGAGGGACCGCTCATCTTCGCCCTCCCCGGCAACCCGGTCAGCGCCTTCGTGTCCTTCGAGGTGTTCGTGCGGCCGGCCCTGCGCCGCCTCGGCGGGCACATCGACATCTTTCGCCCGACGATCTCGGCGACCGCCGGGGAGAGCTGGGACTCCCCGCCCGGCCGTGCCCAGTACATGCCAGTGACCGTCGAGGGCCTCGGAATCCGCAGCGTGGTCCGCCGGTCCGCCGCGGGCGGGTCGGGATCCCACCTCGTCGCCGGGCTTGCTCAGGCCGTCGGGCTGGCCATCGTGCCGGAAAACGTGACGCGGATTGTCGAGGGTGACCGCGTCACTGTCATGCTGTTGACATGAGCATCCGCGACCTGTCCGCACATCCCTTCACGCATCTCGACTCCTCCGGCCAGGCCCGCATGGTCGACGTCACCGAGAAGCAGCCCACCGTGCGCAGCGCCACCGCCGCCGGCTTCGTGGCCTGCGGCCCGACGGTCATCTCGGCCCTTCGCGACGGCAGCACCCCCAAGGGCGATGTGCTCGCCGTGGCCCGCATCGCCGGCATCCAGGGTGCCAAGAAGTGCGCCGACCTGCTCCCCCTCGCGCATGTGATCGGGGTGCACGGCGCCGCCGTCGACCTCGTCATCGAAGACACCGGGGTGCGCGTCACGGCCACCGTGCGCACGGCCGACCGCACCGGCGTCGAGATGGAGGCGCTAACCGCCGTGTCGGTCGCCGCCCTCGCCGTGGTCGATATGGTCAAAGGCCTCGACAAGTCCGTTTGGATCGAGAACGTGCGCCTCATCACGAAGACCGGAGGGAAGTCCGGCGACTGGCACCGCCCGAACGAGTAGCGATGACCCGAGCAGCCGTGAGCGTCGACCTGATCGTGCTTGCGGGCGGGCGCGCCCGGCGCCTCGACGGCGCGGTCAAGCCCGCGGTCGAGGTGGCCGGGCGCACGCTGCTCTCCCGGGTGCTGGACGCCCGCGGACTCGCCCGGAACGTCGTCGTGGTCGGGCCGGAGGCGGCCCGTGCGGCCGTCCCGGCCGACGACACGGCCGAGCTGACCTGGACGCTCGAAGATCCCCCGTTCGGCGGCCCGGTCGCCGGCATCGTGGCGGGCCTCGCGGCGCTCGAGCACGGGGCCGCGTCCGGGGCCGCGGACTGGGTGCTCCTGCTGGCCTGCGACCTGCCGTGGGCAGCGGATGCCGCCCGCCTACTGGTGCCGGCGGCGTCCGACCCGGGGCTGCCGGCATCCGTTCACGGCCTGCACCTGGTCGACGCGGGCGGCCGCGCGCAGTGGCTCGCGGGGATCTATCGTCTGGCGCCGCTGCGGGCGGCCGCGCACCGGCTCGGCGCCGACGCCCACGGCGCCAGCATGCGCGGACTGCTGGCCCCGCTCGAGCTGCGGGGCGTCCGCGACCAGAACGGCGAGGGGAGCGACGTGGACACATGGCAGGATGTGGAGAGGAGTTCCGCACTGCTGACCAGCACCCCACCGCGGAGCAATCCGACCGCGGAGCAATCCGATCAGGAGTGATACCCAATGAGCACCTCTACCCCGCTTCCCCCTGAGGCTCTCGACGAGTGGCTCGTGGCCCTCGCCGCCGCACTCGGCCTGGATCCGGCCGACATCCCCGTGGGCACGCTGCTCGACGTGGCCCGCGACGTGGCCCACAACGTGGCCCGGCCCGCCGCCCCGCTGAGCACGTTCCTGGTCGGTCTGGCCGCCGCCCGGAACGGCGGCACACCCGCCGCCATCGAGGCCGCCAGTGCGCTGGCCACCCGGCTCGCCCTCACCTGGTCGCCGGACCAGCCGGAGGCGACACGGTGATGGCGACCATCCGTTTCTTCGCCGCGGCAGCCGAATCCGCCGCCGCCGACGCGGCCGCGGTCGATGCCGCCACCATCGGCGACTTGCGCGCCCAGCTCACCAGCCTCTACGGCGACGAGTTCGAACGCATCCTCGGCCGGTGCTCCCTGCTCGTGAACGGCACGCGGGCGACGGATGACACGGTGCCGCTCTCCGGCAGCGACACCGTCGACGTGCTGCCGCCCTTCGCCGGCGGCTGACGCCCACCGATTTCGGTTTAGTTCGACCGAATCATTTTTCACGGCGTTCACGCGTTGTCGCATTTCCGCTGCACCGCGAGGGTGGAAGCTACGCGGGCCTGGTGCCCGGCAGCAACCAGCCGAGGAAGTCCATGTCAGTCGAAACGTCCCTACAGTTCGCCTCGAAACTCAAACCGGATCTGTCCAACTGGGACCCGGAGAATGACGAGACCTGGGATCCGGGGCTCGCCTGGCGCACGCTGTGGATCACCACCTTCAGCCTGACTCTGAGCTTCGCAACCTGGTACCTCGTCAGCGCGATCGCCCCGCGTCTGAACGACATCGGCTACTCCCTTGCACCCAGCCAGCTGTACTGGCTCGTCGCCCTTCCCGGGCTCGCCGGCGGCCTGCTGCGCCTGGTCTTCATGTTCCTGCCGCCGATGATGGGCACCCGCAACCTCGTCGCCATGTCGTCGGCCCTGCTCGTGATCCCGATGCTCGGCTGGACTCTCGCCGCCCGGGACACGTCCACGCCGTACTGGGTGCTGCTCTCCCTGGCGTTCGCGGCCGGCATCGGCGGCGGAACCTTCTCCGGTTTCATGGCGTCGACCAGCTACTTCTTCCCCAAACGCCTCGCCGGAACGGCTCTGGGCCTGCAGGCAGGCCTCGGCAACTTCGGCATCGGCCTGATGCAGCTGATCCTGCCCTGGGTCGTCGGATTCGGTCTACTCGGCACCGCCGCCCTCACCCCCCAGAGCAGTGCCGACGGCGACCTCGTCTGGCTGCACAACGGCGGGCTGGTGCTCATCCCCTGGGCTCTGCTTGCCGTCGTCCTGGCGGTGATGTACCTGCGCCGGGTGCCGATCACGGCGAATTTCCGCCAGCAGATGGACATCTTCGGGGTCAAGCACACCTGGATCATGACCGCCATCTACCTGATGAGCTTCGGCGCCTACAGCGGCCTGGCCGCCCAGATGGGCCTGATCATCCTCAACGTCTACGGCGACTTCCCGGATGCCCCAAACCCGCTGGCCTTCGCGTTCATCGGTCCCGTCCTCGGCGCCCTGGTGCGGGCGGCGAGCGGCCCGTTCTGCGACAGGTGGGGCGGCGCGATCTTCACGTTCATCGGCGGCCTCGGCATGGTGGCGGGAACTGCCCTCACCGCCTTCTTCCTCACGCCGACCAGCGTGGACGAGTTCTGGGGCTTCCTCACCGGCATGCTGATCATCTTCTTCTTCGCCGGGCTGGCGAACGCCGGAACGTTCAAGCAGATGCCGATGATCTTCCCGAAGCGTCAGGCCGGCGGAGCCATCGCCTGGACCTCCGCGATCGCGGCCTTCGGACCGTTCGTCGTGGGTATCTCGCTCACCATGATCAGCCCGACCGCGTTCTTCGCCGGCTGCGCCGTGTTCTGCGTGTTCTGCACCTGGCTCGCCTGGTTCTACTACGCCCGCAAGGGTGCTCCCTTCCCCAGCTAGCTGTACGCTACCCGCATGGACAAGCTGCACTTCACGATTCGAGTCGACGCACCCGTGCACACCGTCTGGACCACGATGCTCGACGAGTCCACCTACCGGGACTGGACCCGGGCGTTCCGCGAGGGTTCCCACTACGTCGGAAGCTGGGCGGAGGGCAGCACGATCCGCTTCCTCGCCCCCGGCGAAGATGCTGCCCACAACGGGCTGGTGGCCACGGTCGTCGAAAACCGGCCGGACGAGTTCATCTCCCTGGAAATCCACGGTGCAGTGTCCCGGGGCATCGACGACACCACGAGTGCTCACGCGCGGCGGTTCGCGGGCGCGCACGAGGACTACTCCTTCAGCGAGTCCGACGGGGTGACCACACTCGTGGTGGCCGTCGACACCGACGAGGAATTCACGGCCCTGTTCGCTGCGGATTGGCCCCGCGCCCTCGCGCGGCTCGCGGAGCTCGCCGAGGAACGGGCCGCCACCGCCGACTAGTCGCCCGGGTTTTGCCAGCCGTGGGCGATGACGGGACGGACTGGCGGTTCCGAGCCCCGAACGGAGCGGAGCGAGTGCTCGATGCCCGATCCGCACCAGCGCTGCTGCCCATCCGGCGGGGGCTGTGGCCAACTCAGGAGATCCGTCCGGTTTGGCCGAACATCCACACTGGTTCCGCACTGATCCGTGGCGGCCGGTGCATGCCGGCAACGGATGTCCTGAGTTGGCCACACACACACACACACAGAGACAGAGACACACGCGCGCGCGAACGGACCTAACCCACGGAAGAGTCGGCAGAGCCGGCAGAGTCAGGAGAGCCAGAATCTCCGCCGAGTGGGCCCGCGAGGTTGCCGCCGACCCGGGCGCCGCCAGCTCCGTGACCGACTGAGTTCAGGCCGGCTCAGTCGTCGTCTTCTCCCCCGGCGGGCGCCGGTGCTCCCCCGACCTCGGACCAGACGGCCGTCGCCCCGCTGTGACCGATGAGCACGGCCTGCACGGTGGTTCCCGTGGCGGCGACCAGCGCGGCCCCGGCCAGTACGATGGTCACCCACTTCGGGGCGCGGGCGACGGATGTCCGGCTGCCGAACTCCCGGTAGTTCCACCAGAGCAGAACGGCGGCGACCACGACCAGGGCGTCAACCCAGGGCGGCAACCCAGGGCAGCAGCCCTTCGGCCAGCTCGGAGTGGGTCTCGACCAACGCGGTCTCGGTGACCCGCTCTCTCAGCGCCTCCCCGGATTCGCGCGCCAGCGGCACGAGAACGAGCGCGGCCAATGCGAGGATCAGCGGCAGGAACTTCGCCCACCGGCGAAACCGGGGCCGGAGGGCCGCGACGACGACGACGAGGGCGGCCGTGGGAACGACGACTGCGGTGGCGTGCACCACGAGGGGGTGCACAGGTAAACCGAAGATGGTGTCGAGCAGCGCATCGAACATGTGTCTCCCTCTGGGGCATCCTCAGGCACGAATGTGGGCCCGCACTGGCAATGCTAGGCACCGGAGCGAAACCCCGCCATACAGCGCAGGCTTCGCTTACCAGCCCGAGTGCGGCGGGATCAAGACGCCCTCGATCGCCTGCAGGCGGCCGATGCGCGCGGACGAGCCCTTCGGGCAGCCCAGGTGCCGGTGGCCTGCATCATCCGTTGCCCCTACGCGACGCGCTTCCCCGGCTGCCTGGGGCGGCGGCGGGTCGCGCACCGGTGTCGACGTCCCTGGGCTCCTCGGCTAGCGGCGGCCGCCCACCTTGTCGCGGGTGTCCCGCGGTAGTTCGCTCTTCTCCCAGCCACGGCGGGCCTTCTGGGCGCCCGCACCGCGGTGGCCGTCCCGCGAGCGGTAGACGATGTAGGGGCGCACGAAGTAGCCGAGCGGAGCCGAGAATACATGCACCAGTCGGGTGAAGGGCCACAGCAGGAAGAGCATCGTGGCGCAGAGTACGTGCAGTTGGAAGAAGAACGGCACGTCGCTCATCAGCGCCGGGTCCGGCTGAAAGGCGTACAGGCTGCGGATCCACGGCGAGATCGACCCACGGTAGTCGTAGCCGGCGCCGAGCACCTGGTAGAGCACGGTCGCCGTCGTGCCGAAGGCGATGGTGCCGGCGAGGAACAGGTACATGACCTTGTCCATCACGGTCGTGACCAGCTTGACCCGGGCGACCAGGCGGCGACGGATCAGCAGGATGGCGAGGCCGGCGATGGTCAGCACCGCGGCGACGCTGCCCAGCCAGGTGGCCCCGAAGTGGTAGATCTCCTCGGTGACGCCGAAAAACTCGAGCCACGGCTTGGGGATGAAGAGTCCGACGATGTGACCGCCGAAGACCATCAGGATGCCGTAATGGAACATGGGCGAGCCCCAGCGGAGCCACTTGTTCTCGTAGGTCTGGCTCGACCGTGAGGTCCAGCCGAACTGGTCGAACCGGTAGCGCAGCAGGTGGCCGACGATGAAGACCCCGGCGGCGGCGTAGGGGAACGCCACCCAGAGCAGTATGTCGAGCGGATTCATACCCGTACGTCCTCGCTGTTCGCGCCCGACGGCGAGAACGGTTTGAGATTGCCCAGGAAGGTCATGCCGACCGTCTCGGTCGGCGGACCCTCGTTCACCAGGTTGAGGTAGCGCTGACGCGTTTCCTCGTCGATCTTCGGCAGAGACAGGGAGACCGCCTCCACAATGTGAGCGTAGGGGCTCGGCACGGCCTCGAGTGCCATGCGGAGCACCTCGATACCGTCTCGGTGCGCGGCGAGCAGTTCCTGGGCGATCGGCGAGTCGCTCCGCGCGGAGAATTCGAGCACCATCGGCAGGTAGTCGGGCAGTTCGTCGGCGGCGACCTCCCAGCCCGCGGCGCGGTAAGCCTCGACGAAGCGCACGAGCGCCATGCCGCGGCGTCGGGTGTCCCCCGCCGCGTAGTAGCTCAGGTACGGGCAGCACTTGCGCTTGAGGTCGAAAGTGGCCGTGAAGTGGATTTCCAACTCCTGCTGAGTCATCGCATCCGCTTTCGTCAGGAACGCCTCGAAGGCGTGGCGGAGCGGATCCGGCAGCAACGTCACCGACGTGGCGACAGCACCGAAGCGGGCCCGTCGCTCCTGGTTGGGGTAATCCAGCAGGATGGATGCCGCCATGTGCGCCATCCGGCCGTCCTCCGCGGACAGAGGCAGCGCCGTGATCTTGCGGTTCGGGAGCTTCGGCAGCCTCATGCGGGACTCCCGGTGGCCTTGGGCGGGAACAAGCCCTCCGGCAGGCCGCCGCCGCTCCAGTTGAGCAGGTTGATCCGGCCGGGGGTGGTGGGCTTCGTGCGTTCCCCACCCGTGCCGACCATCTCGTTGTAGTTGTCGACGGTCGCGTTCAACGGCATCCCGGGGGTCTTCCCGTACGGGCCGGCCGCCGTGGCGGCGGTGGGGCCGCCCATACCGGGGCCGCCGTCAGTGTCGAGCGAGCAGGCCAGTTCCTCCAGCTCACGCGCCGTCTCGACGTGCGCCTTGGGGATGACGTAGCGGTCCTCGTATTTGGCGATGGCCAGCAGGCGGTACATGGCCTCGATCTCGGGACCGGTCATGCCGACCGCTTCCGGGATCGACTCGTCGCGGTCACGGCCGAGGTTGATGTCGCGCATGTACGACCGCATGGCGGCGAGCTTGCGCAGCGAGGACTCGACGGGAACGACGTCCCCGGCCGAGAACAGTCCGGCGAGGTATTCCACCGGGATGCGGAGCTTGTCGATGGCGGCGAACAGGGTGCGGGCATCCTCACCGTCATTGTTGGTGGTCGAGATGACGTCGACCACCGGGGACAGCGGGGGGATGTACCAGACCATGGGCATGGTGCGGTACTCCGGATGCAGCGGCAGGGCCACCTTGTACTCGGAGATGAGCTTGTAGATCGGGCTGTTCTGGGCTGCGAGGATCCAGTCGTCCTCCATGCCTTCGGCCTTGGCCGCGGCGATGACCTCAGGGTCGAACGGGTCGAGGAAGCAGGCGCGCTGGGCATCCAGCAGGTCATGCTCGTTCTCGACCGAGGCCTGCGCGAGGACCGCGTCGGCGTCGTAGAGCATCAGGCCGAGGTAGCGCAGCCGGCCGACGCAGGTCTCCGAGCAGATCGTGGGCTTGCCCTGCTCGATCAACGGGTAGCAGAGCGTGCACTTCTCGGCCTTACCCGTCTTGTGGTTGAAGTAGACCTTCTTGTACGGGCAGGCGGAGACGCACATCCGCCAGCCGCGGCAGCCGTCTTCGTCGACGAGGACGATGCCGTCCTCCTCGCGCTTGTACATGGCGCCCGAGGGGCAGGCCGCGACGCAGGCGGGGTTGAGGCAGTGCTCGCAGATGCGCGGCAGGTAGAACATGAAGGTGTTCTCGAACTCCATCTTCACGTGCTCGCTCATGGTGGCGAGGATGGGGTCGTCGGCCGCGGTCTCCTGCGAGCCGCCGAGGTCGTCGTCCCAGTTGCCGGACCACTTGATGTCCATGTTCTGGCCGGTGAGCAGCGACTTGGGCCGGGCGACGGGGCTCTCCGTGCTCAGCGGAGCCTTGGTCAGCATGTCGTAGTCGTAGGTCCACGGCTCGTAGTAGTCGTCGATCACCGGGAGGTCGGGGTTGTTGAAGATGGTGGCGAGGCGCTTGATGCGGCCACCGGAGCGCAGTTTCAGGCGTCCGCGTTTGTTGCGCTGCCAGCCGCCCTTCCACTTGTCCTGGTCTTCGTAGCGGCGTGGGTAGCCGACGCCGGGCTTGGTCTCCACGTTGTTGAACCAGACGTATTCGACGCCGGTGCGGTTGGTCCACACCTGCTTACAGGTGACCGAACAGGTGTGGCACCCGATGCACTTGTCGAGATTCATGATCATCGACATCTGAGCCATTACGCGCATTTAGTACTCAACCTCCTGGCTGCGTCGACGGATCACGGTGACCTCGTCGCGTTGGTTCCCGGTCGGGCCGAGGTAATTGAAAGCGAAGGACAGCTGGGCGTAGCCACCGATCAGGTGACTCGGTTTCAGCAGGATCCGGGTGAGCGAGTTGTTCGTGCCGCCGCGCATGCCGCTCGTCTCGGCGATCGGCACGTTGATGGTGCGGTCCTTCGCGTGGTACATGTACACGGTGCCCTCGGGCATCCGGTGCGAGACGACCGCACGGGCCACGACGACGCCGTTGCGGTTGTAGGACTCGATCCACTCGTTGTCGCGCACGCCGATCTTGTCGGCGTCCTGCGGTGACATCCAGATGGTGGGTCCGCCGCGGGACAGCGACAGCATCATCAGGTTGTCCTGGTACTCGGAGTGGATGGACCACTTGGAGTGCGGGGTGAGGTAGCGCACGGCCACCTCGGCCCGGCCTTTCGAGCCGGTCGCGCCGGTGGCGGAGGTCGACCCGACGATGGAGTCGTCGAAGAGGCGGTGCATGTCCAGCGGCGGCCGGAAGATCGGCAGGGTCTCCCCCAGCTCGATCATCCAGTCGTGGTCGAGGTAGAAGTGTTGCCTCCCGGTGAGGGTGTGCCAGGGCTTGAGGTGCTCCACGTTGATCGTGAACGCGCTGTAGCGTCGCCCGCCGTGCTCGCTGCCGGACCACTCCGGGGAGGTGAGCACCGGGACCGGGGCACCCTGCACATCCGGGTAGGAGAAACGACGACCCTCGTTGTCGCTGGCCAGGTGCGCCAACTTCTGGCCGGTGCGCTCCTCCATCTTGCGGAAGCCTTGCGTACCGAGCCGTCCGTTGGTGGTGCCGGAGAGCGCGAGCACCATTTCGCAGGCCTGGATGGCGGTCTTCAGCTGCGGCCGTCCGGCGGCGGGGCCGCTCGTAACGAGCCCGTTCTTCTTCGCCAGGTAGGCCACCTCGACGTCGGGGTTGAACTTGACTCCCTTGGTCATCATGCCGAGCTTCTCGGTAAGCGGGCCGAGGGCGCCGAGCCGGGCGGCGAAGGCCGGGTAGTCGCGTTCGACCACGACCAGTTTGGGCATGGTCACGCCGGGCACCAGCACCTGGTCGTATTCGACGATGCCGTGCGGGGCGCTCATCGCATCCGGGGTGTCGTGCAGCAGCGGAACGGCGACCAGGTCCTTCCGCACCCCGAGGTGCTCCACGCTCATCTCGGAGATCTTCTCCGCGAGGATGTGGAAGATGTCGAAGTCGGTCTTCGCCTGCCATGGCGGGGCGATCGCCGGGTTGAACGAGTGGATGAAGGGGTGCATGTCGGTGGTCGAGAGGTCGTTCTTCTCGTACCAGGTGGCCGGCGGCAGCACCACGTCGCTGAAGATGGTGGTGCTCGTCATGCGGAAGTCACTGGTGACCATCAGGTCAAGCTTGCCCTCGGGGGCGGTCTCGTGCCACTTCATGGACTTCGGGCGCTTCTCGGGCGGCGATTCGGGGGCACGCACGGCGTTCTTGGTGCCCAGCAGGTGCTTCAGGAAGTACTCGTTGCCCTTGCCGGACGATCCGATCACATTGGCCCGCCACACGTCGAGGATGCGCGGAAAGTTCTCCGGCGCATCCGGGTCCTCGATGGCGTACTCGAGGGTGCCGTCGCCGAGGGACTCGACCACATACTGGGCCGGGTCGACGCCCGCCCGGACCGCGTCGTCGACGAGGTCGAGCGAGTTGCGGTTGAAGGTGGGGTAGCCGGGCATCCAACCGCGCTTGGTCGACTCGACCAGGCAGTCCGCGGTGGTGCGGCCGGCGAAGGTGCCTGCGCCAAGCGGGCTGGACAGGGTGTCGGCGGCGAGGCCGTCGTAGCGCCACTGGTCGGTGGCGAGGTAGAAGAAGCCCGTGCCGATCATCTGGCGGGGCGGGCGCACCCAGTCCAGGCCGAACGCATACTGGCCGTAGCCGGTGAGCGGGCGCACCTTCTCCTGGCCGACGTAGTGAGCCCAGCCGCCGCCGTTGACGCCCTGGCAGCCGGTCATGGTGGTCAGCGCCAGGAAAGCCCGGTAGATGGTGTCGGAATGGAACCAGTGGTTGGTTCCGGCACCCATCAGGATCATCGAGCGTCCATCGGAGTCTTCGGCGTTCTGCGCGAACTCGCGGCCGATGCGTTCGGCGGCCTGCATCGGCACCGAGGTGATGCCCTCCTGCCAGGCCGGGGTACCGGGCGAGGTGGCGTCGTCGTAGCCGGTGGGCCAGACTCCGGGCAGGCCGGGCCGGCCGACGCCGTACTGCGCGAGCAGCAGGTCGAACACGGTGGTGACCAGTTGGCCGGCCACCATCCGCACCGGTACGCCGCGACGGATGATGCCCGCACCTCCCGCGTGCTGCTCGCCGATCTCGTCGGTCTCCGGGGCGACGTCGAACCGGGGCATGTCGATGGCGACGGATGCCTGGTCGTAGTCGGGGGCGTCCGCGATGGACAGCAGCGGGTCGACACCCTCGAGGTCGAGGTTCCACTTGCCGACGTCGGTCTCGGAGAAACGGTGCCCGATCGAACCGTTGGGCACGACGACCTGGCCGTTCTGGTCGAGGAGCACGGGCTTGAACGCGGCGCTGGCGACCGTCGGGTCGAGGCCGGGCAGGGCATCCGCGGTCACGAACTTGCCGGGCACGTACGCGTCGCCGCGCCTGGTGAGGCTGATCAGGTAGGCGGAGTCGCTGTAACGCTTCATGTAGTCGACGAAGCGGGGCGTGCGGCGGTCGACCAAAAATTCCTTGAGCACGACGTGGCCCATGGCCAGCGCGAGCGCGCCGTCGGTGCCGGGGTGCACGGCCAGCCACTCGTCGGCGAACTTGGAGTTGTCGGCGTAGTCGGGCGATACGGTGATGACCTTCTGGCCCTTGTAGCGGGCCTCGACCATGAAGTGTGCGTCGGGCGTGCGGGTGACCGGCACGTTGGAGCCCCACATGATCAGGTAGGAGGAGTTCCACCAGTCTGCCGATTCCGGCACGTCGGTCTGGTCGCCGAACACCTGCGGGGACGCCACGGGCAGGTCGGCGTACCAGTCGTAGAACGAGAGCATGGTGCCGCCGAGCATGGAGATGAACCGATTGCCCACCCCCTGCGAGACGATCGACATGGCGGGGATCGGCGAGAAGCCGGCGATGCGGTCGGGGCCGTACTTCTTGATGGTGTGCACGTGGGCGGCGGCGACGATCTCGGACGCCTCGTCCCAGCTGGTGCGCACCAGGCCGCCCTTGCCGCGGGCGCTCTTGTAGGCGCGGGCGCTCTCGGGGTCGCCGGTGACCTCGGCCCAGGCGAGCACCGGGTCGCCGGTGCGGGCCTTCGCCGCACGGAACAGGTCGAGCAGCACGCCGCGCACGTAGGGGTACTTGACCCGGGTCGGTGAGTAGGTGTACCAGCTGAAGGCGGCGCCGCGGGGGCAGCCGCGGGGCTCGTATTCGGGTGAGTCGGGGCCGACGGAGGGGTAGTCGGTCTGCTGGGTCTCCCAGGTGATGATGCCGTCCTTGACGTACACCTTCCAGGAGCAGGAGCCGGTGCAGTTCACGCCGTGGGTGGACCGCACCTCTTTGTCGTGGGTCCAACGGTCGCGGTAGAACGAGTCGGCGTCGCGGCCGCCCGCAAGGAACACGGATCGCAGGTCGGGTGAGGCCGTGCCTCGGCGCAGGAACCGCCCGAGCTTCAGGATCGTGTCGTCGATCGGGCCGTCGACGCCGGGCTTGGCCGGCCGGGTCTTAGCCGGCTTGACGAAGGCCGAATTCTTGAGTGATTTCACAACGTACCCCTTGCACTGCCCGGGGTCACCATGGTCGGCAACCACCCTCGAAGTCCAGTCTCAGGGGTGGCGAAATTCGCTACAAGCCGGAAACGCCGTGATAAATGATTGCCGGCGTGGGCCGTTCCTCGGCGGTGGGTTCGGTGCCTGTTTCGACACCTGGGTCGGCGTCGGACCGGTGCAGGTCGAGGGTGCAGGTGTCGGGTGCGACCAGCGGGTGCAGCGCGTCGGCGCTCAGGGGTCCCTCGGTCACCTCGAGCAGGGTTTTCAGCAGTCCGAAGTGCACCCGGCAGACCTCGGGGTGCGCTTTGACCATCTCGCTGTACGGGCATTCGTGCAGGTGCACTCGGTTGCCGCCGGCACCGTCGATCTCGAGCCGCGCGTCGAAGCCGGACTCGTCGAGGTGGTCGTCGAGGGCGTCCAGCTGCCGCTGCAGCGGGGAGTGGATGACGGCCTCGACCCGCAGCATCCGTCGCACCTGGTCACCGTGGCGCTCGGCGGCTTCGGCCTTCGCGGCCCGGATGGAGCCGTCGACATGGTCCGGGCCGGCGGCGGCGCTGTACAACATCCGAGGCCGGCCCTTGGAGTCTTTGTTTTCCGGGTGACAGGTGACGAAACCGTCCCCGATCAGGCGCTGCAGGTGCTCCCGGGCCGTGTTGTGGTGCAGACCGGTGGCCTCGGCCAGGTCGCCCACCGTCATCGTTCCGCGCTGCTGCAGGAAGTACAGAAGCTGAATCCTGCTGAAGGACGCGAGCGTGCGGTAGCTCGACGAGGGGGAGAACGGCGTCACCCCCCAATCATCTCCTTATTTTCTGATTTCTCTGACTTTTCCGGGGACTGGACAGGCGATTCGGATGAAATCCGATGCTGTGGCCTGCGTTCCGCGCGCGGCCCGGACCGGCGCAGCAGGCGCATCGCATTCACGATCACGATCAGGACGGATGCCTCATGCACGAGCATGCCGCCGAACATCGTCACGCCGCCGAACAGCACACCGGCCAGCAGCAGCGCCGCCGTGACCAGCGCGAGGGCCACATTCTGGTGCATGACGCGCACCGTGCGGCGGGCCAGGTCGATGGCGGCGGGAAGCATCAGCAGGTTGTCACCCATCAGCGCGATGTCGGCGGTCTCGACCGCGACGGCCGAACCGGCCGCCGCCATCGCGATGCCGATGTCCGCCATGGCCAGGGCCGGGGCGTCGTTGACGCCGTCTCCCACCATCGCCACGACGTGGCCGTCCCGCCGGAGCCCGGTGACGACGTCGAGCTTGTCCTCCGGCAGCAGCGACGACCGGATCTCGTCGATTCCGACGTGGGCACCCACGGCCTGTGCCACGAGCGGCCCGTCGCCGGTGAGCATGACGACCCGAACGATGCCCGCGGCGTGCAGCGCGTCCACCATGTCGGCGGCGTCGGGACGCACCTCGTCGGCCACGGCCAGGACGCCGGCGACGACGCCGTCGAGCACGACGATCAGCGGCGTGCTCCCGTGGGCGGCGAGTCTCTCGGCCAGCGTCGTGGCGGCATCCGTACCCGCGATCCGGTGGGTGCGGAGCAGTGCCGGATTGCCGATCAGCACGGTGTGGCCGGCCACCGCGGCGACGATGCCCTGCCCGGGCACCGACGTGATGTGTTCCGGCAGGCCGATCACCTGGGCGCCCTGCGCGGCTTCGCGTGCGGCCTCCCGCGCAGCGGCCTGCATGATCGCTCCGGCCAACGGATGCTCGGAGCCGGCCTCCGCCCGTGAAGCCCAGTCGAGCACCTGGGCACGGGTCAGGGCGGGGTTCAGCACCACGACATCCGTCAGGACCGGGCGGCCCCGGGTGAGGGTGCCCGTCTTGTCGACCGCGACGACCGTGATCTTCGCGGCGGTCTCGAGGAACTCGCCGCCCTTGATCAGGATTCCGAGCTGCGCGGCGCGGCCGATCCCGGCAACGATCGCGACCGGGATGGAGATGACCAGGGCGCCGGGACACCCGATCACGAGCAGGGTCAGCGCCAGGAACACGTCGCCGGTCACCACGCCGACGATGGTCGCGAGTACCAGGATGCCGGGGGTGTACCAGGCCGAGAACCGGTCCATAAAGACCTGGGTCGGGGCCGTGGCCTCCTGGGCCTCCTCGACCCGGTGCACGATGTGGGCCAGGGTGGTAGCCGCGCCGACCTCGGTGGCCAGCACCTGCAGGAAGCCGCCGGTCGAGACCGTGCCGGCGAAGACGCGGTCGCCGGCGCGCTTCTCGGCAGGGAGGGACTCGCCCGTGATGGAGGCCTCGTCGATCGTGCCCGTGCCCCGCTGCACGGTGCCGTCGACGGGCACCCGCGCGCCGTTCTTGACCAGGACGGTCTCCCCGGTCCGAACGAACCCGGCCAGGACCTCGAGCTGCTCGCCGTTCCGCAGCACGAGGGCGACGTCCGGGGCCAGGGCCACGAGCGCGGTCAGGGCGGAGCGGGTGCGGTTGAGGGTGGCCGTTTCGAGGGCATGCCCGATCGCGAACAGAAAGGTCACGGCGGCGGCCTCCCAGTATTCGCCGAGCACGATGGCGCCGACGGAGGCGACCGTGACGAGCAGGTCGATGCCCACGACCCGGGCGAGCAGCGCGCGCCCGGCGGTCCGCATGATCGGGAACCCGGCCACGACCGCGGCCGCCACCATCGCCGCGTCGGAGACAAGCGGCGGCACCGGCAGGAGGCCGAGCAGCCAGGCGGCGCCGATCAACGCGCCGGAAATGAGGGGAATCAGGTGGCGGCGCACGATGGTCATGTCACTCCCCCGGTCCGCCGGTCAGAACGCGGCCAGGCGGGCGGTGTAGCCGGCCTTGCCGACGGCGGCGATGAGGACATCCGTGCTGACGACGGCCGGGTCGTGGTCGATCTCGATCCGGGCGGTGGCGAAGAACACCGTCACCGCGGTGACTCCGGCGAGGCGGCCGATCTGCTTCTCGATCTTGGCGACGCAGGACGGGCAGGAAAAGCCGTTGGCCCTCAGGATGGTGTGGACGGTGGCCGGGGTGGGTGTTTCGGTGGGGATGATTATCGTCATGACTGCGACGTTACGAACTCGAGGCGGCGGCGACCATGACGGCCGTCACTTTGCCGCAATCAGGCCGGAACGGTCGAGCACAGCGGTCCAGCGCCGTCCGGAATCGATCAGCCCGTCCCGGCGCAGGCCGCTCATGGCGCGGGACACCGACTCGGCGCTCGTGCCGGTCATGGCGGCCAGGTCGGCGCGGGTCAGAGGCAGCTGGATCAGGGTGGTACCGGCGTTGTCGCCCGCCACGCCGAAGGTGTCGGCGAGGCGCAGCAGGGTCGCTGCCACCCGCGTTGTGACGGTGACGGAGGCCTGCTCGGCCTCCCTCGACCGGGCCCGATGAAGACGGTCGACGACGACGTCCAGCACGCGCAGCGCCACCAGCGGATGCGTGAGCAACATCTGCCGGAAGGCGCCGGATTCGAGGCGCAGGGCGCAAGTGGTCACCAGGGCGACGGCCGTCTCTGGGTACCGGCCCGCGTCCAGCGCGGTCAGGCTGCCCAGCACTGCTCCCGGGCCGAGGAAGTCGAGGCTCGTGGACTGCCCGGTCGGGGTCGATCGGAACACCTTCGCCTGGCCGGCCGCGAGCACGAACACGTGCTCGGACGGCTCGCCGGCGGTGAACAGCGTGTCTCCGGGACCCCAGGCGAGCGACAGCATCCGTTCGGCCAGGTCGGAGAGCTCGCCGGCCGACAGGTCCTGGAAGATCGGGATCTGCCCCAGAATGGTGTTTCGCATGGCGGAGGAGCACGGATGCGGCCGCGCGCAGGTGCTGCGCAGCGGTGTGCGCCGGGCCACGCTCACGGCTTCGTCGCCGGGACCTCGAGGTGGGCGAGGCAGACGCCCGGGCGGGCGAACGGCTCGAGGGTGACGCCGACTCCGGGTGTGTGCAGACGCTCGAGGGCGCCCTCCATCAGGCCGCGGTGCACCGCGCACACGACGTCGCTGTGGTCCTTCGCCACATCGAGGAACGGGCAGCGGTGCAGCTCGATCACGACGTCGACCGGGGCAGGGGTGCTGCCGGCGGCGCCTCCGAGGCGCGGCTCGAAGCCGACCTCGTCGAGGATCTGAACGATACGCCCGACCGATGCTCCGTGGGCCGCCCCCGACTGCGCGTCGGAGAGTCCGGCATCCGTCTCGGCCATCTCCCTGCCCCAACGCCGCCCGGCCTCCGCGGCCGCGCCTGCGCCTGCACCCGGGGAAACGTCCCTGCCCAGGCCGCCGGCCAGGAGACCGGCGAGAAGCCGGTAGGACTCGGCGGGGACCTCGGCGGCGGGTGACGTGGCGCGAAAGAAAAGCCGGGGCCGCCCAGGACGCACGCGCGCCTCGACGGTCTCGGCGACCAGGCCCACCTCGACCAGCCGGTCGAGGTGGGACCGAACCGTGTTCGCGTGCAGCCCGACCGCTTGGGCGATGGCCGGCACATCCAGCTCCGCGTCGGCATCGCGCAGGAGTTCGAGAATGGCGACCCGACTGATTCCGGAAAGCACGCGGTGGGTGCGGGCGTCAAGAGGTTCGATAGGCACCCGATTAGTTTTCCCTATATCTATGGTAAAAACAACTGAGGGCCGAAATTCGGCGCTGAGCTAGGACATACCCCATGACCGACACCCACGTGCGCCCCATCCGGGTGCTGCACCACGACACCGCCGAACGGCCCTTCATCGTCATCTGGGAGGTGACGCGCGCCTGTCAACTGGTCTGCACCCACTGCCGGGCCGACGCCATCCGCACGCGCAATCCGTTCGAGCTGAGCACGGACCAGGGTCGCAAACTGCTGGACGACCTCGCCGCCTTCGGCACACCGCGCCCGCTGGTCGTGCTCACCGGCGGGGACCCGTTCGAGCGCCCCGACCTGCCGGAGCTCGTCGCCCACGGCACCAGCCTCGGCCTGAGCATGGCCCTCTCCCCCTCGGTCACCCCGCGCCTCACCCGTGAGGTCCTGGTCGAGCTCCACGACGCTGGGGCCAAAGCGGTCTCGCTCTCGCTGGACGGCGCCTCAGCGGCCACCCACGACGCCTTCCGCGGTGTCGACGGCGTCTACGACGACACCATGATCGCCGCCCGAATGGTGCGCGAGGTCGGCTACCGACTGCAGATCAACACGACCGTCACCCGCGACACCGTGCACGAGCTGCCCGGCATCCTGAAAACCGTCCTCGATCTCGGCACCACCCTGTGGAGTGTCTTCTTCCTCGTGCCCACCGGCCGCGGCAAGCTCCTGAACGCCCTGACCGCGGCCGAGGAGGAGGAGGTGCTGCACTGGCTGCACGACGTCTCCGATCTGGTCGCCGTCAAGACCACCGAGGCACCCCACTACCGGCGGATCGCGATTCAGCGGGCCGGAGTGGGCGACGGCGTGGACCTTGACACCGTGTTCCCGGTCGGCCCGCTGAGAGCCTTGCTGCGGGAGGCCACGGAGCGGTTGCTCACCGGCGACGAGCCGAGGCGGCGGCGTCCGAGGGCCCCCCTCGACGTCAATTCCGGGCGCGGGTTCGCCTTCGTCGACCATGTCGGTCTCGTTTACCCCAGCGGGTTCCTGCCCGTGTCCGTGGGGTCGGTGCACAAGCAGTCCTTCTCCGAAATCTACCGGGAGGCGCAGCTGCTCCAGGAGCTGCGCACCCCGGATCTCTTCGGCGGCCGGTGTGGTCACTGCGAATTCCGCACGGTCTGCGGCGGCTCCCGCTCGCACGCCTACGCGGTGACCGGGGACCCGCTCGCCGAGGACCCCAGCTGCGGCTACCAGCCCAGCACCGACTGAGTGATCGCAGTCCAGTAATTCATCAGACGCAGAAGCGCCCGGCCGAGAATTCGGCCGGGCGCTTCTGCGTGCGGGAGGGACGTGGGTCGCACTCAGTCCAGGTGATGCTTGCCCTTGACCCAGCGCAGCGCGCCGAGGATCCCGATGGCCACTCCGAGCATCCCGACGACCATGCCCACGAAGAGCCAGACGAAGAGCGGCTCGAGGCCGCCGACCGTCTGGTCGACTCCGACGATCGTGCCGCCGAGGAAGCCGAAGATGGGTGCGAAAATGCCGACGAAGGCCCCGATCAGCATCAGACGGATGCTGAGGGTGCGGTCGGTCGAATCGGTGTAGGCCATCAGGCAGGAACCTCCGTTGTCTGTGTCGTCGCAGCCGCAACCGCGGTTGCGACGGCGGTGGCGAATGCCGCGGCGGTCTCCGCCGGGTCCGGCAGTGCCTTGTTGTTGAGGAACGGACCGAGAATGTCCATCGGAAGCGGGAAGACCACGGTCGATTTCTGATCGGCACCCAGCTCGAGCAGGGTCTGCAGGTAGCGCAGCTGAAGCGACGCGGGATTGCGGCTCAGGATTTCCGCCGCCTGGCCCAGTTCCTCCGACGCCTGCAGTTCACCGTGGGCGTTGATGATCTTCGCCCGGCGGTCCCGCTCGGCTTCGGCTTCACGGGCCATGGCACGCTGCATCGCCTGCGGAATCTCGACGTCCTTGATTTCGACGACCTTCACCTGCACACCCCAGGGTTCGGTTTGCGCGTTGATGTTGCGGGCGAGGTCTTCGTTCAGGTCGGCCCGGTGGGCAAGCAGGGTGTCGAGGTCGGCGCGGCCCACGACTGAACGCAGTGTCGTTTGCGACATCTGGGAGGTGGCGACGGCGTGGTTCTCGACCGCCATCACCGAACGGACCGGGTCGGTGACCTGGAACAGGACGACGGCGTTGACCCGGGCCGGGACGTTGTCCTTGGTGATGACGTCCTGCGGCGGGATCGTGAGGGTCACGATCCGGAGGTCGACCCGCACCATCTTGTCCAGTCCGGGGAACACCATCTGCACACCCGGTTCCCGCACCGGGCGCAGCCGGCCGAATCGGAACGTCACGCCCCGCTCGTACTCCTGCAGCACCTTGAAGGAAGCTGCCAGCCAAATGAGCAGCAGCAGCACCACGATCAGGGCCGCGATCTGCCAGGCCATCACGAGTTGCCCCTCCGGCTCCAGCCCACGGCGGGGCCGGAACGGCCCGGGTCGGCCTCCGTCTCCAGTTCAGCCCAACGCGCTGAGAATGAGGCGCTCACGGTGTTTCCTTTCATCGTTTCCGGATCGGCGTCGGTGTGCTCCGACGCCCGGGCGCTCGCGTACGGTTCGATCCGAACCGGCCGCGGGCCCGTTTTTCTGATGCTGCCGTAGCCGCTGCGCCGCTGCGCCTCAATCGCCGCCGTGGCGGCGCGGGCCGCGACGCTTTCGTCGAGCCCCACGACCTTGAGATGCTCGGGAAAGCGGGCGGGTGTGCGACGCAGGTGCGACCACAACGGCCAACTGCCGGCGGCGATGACGGCCGAGGCTGACCCCAGGATCAGCAATTCCACGCCCGTGCGGTTCTGGAACATGGACGCCAGCGGCCAGATGAGCCCGAGCACGACGACGGAGCAGGCGATCCCGCGATGGAACCGCTCCGCCTCCGAACTGGGCCACGGGTCGATGTTGCGCGCGAGCTGCCGGCCCGCATCCGAGGTGGTGCAGGTGTCCTTGACCGGGCAGGGGTTGCAGACCGTGGGGCTGGCCTGGTATCGCGTCACCCGGTTATCCGGATCGAAGGAGATCGGCCAGAGCCACTGGTCCTCCTGGCACTTCCAGGCGTCGTGGTTTTCGTGGTACTCGAACCCGCTCGAACTCATGGCGGTGGATTTCGCCCCGGTGCGCCGCGCCAGGAGGTCCAGCACGTGGGCCACGGCCAGCAGGAAGCCGCCGTAGACAAGCGCGAACCAGACCTCCGGGTTGATGGCTGCCATCACGCGCCGCCGCCCGGGCGGTCCCCACCGTCCTCTCCGATGCCTGTGCCGGTGGAGCGGTAGTCCGAGGAATATCCGGATGTCGGCTCCGCGCCGCCGGTGAGTGTCGCGGCGGCGGGGACCGCCTCAACGAACAAGGCCTCCATCGGCACGTCATGGGTGGTGGCCTTGATGCGGTAGCGCACCCCGAGCCAGGTGATCCAGACGAACGGCATCACGCCGCCGACGATGAAGACGAGGTCACCCGGCATCCGCAGCCATTCGAGAACGGCGTTGCCGGGCTCGTTGATGAAGTTGAGGCTGCGGGCTTCGAAGTAGCCGTCGTTGATGGAGTGCCAGAGCTGAATGACACCGAGCGGCAGCAGCGTGGCGAACGTCATCCAGGCCAGGCCGATGTTGAGGCACCAGAACGAGATCTTCGCGAGCTTGTCCGGCCAGCGCTCGGCCGGGATCAGGTAGCGCAGGGCGAAGAGCGACAGACCGACGCCCATCATTCCGTACACGCCCATCATCGCCGCGTGGGCGTGGTTGGCCGTCAGCGCGGTACCGATCTCGTAGTACGAGACGATCGGCAGGTTGATCAGGAATCCGAAGACGCCGGCACCCAGGAAGTTCCAGAAGCCGACCGCGACAAGGAACATCACGGCCCAGCGGTGCGGGAACGGAGCCGAACTGCGCGACTCCTGCCGGGCACCGAGCTGGAGGAAGCTCCAGGCCTCGATCGTCAGGAAGGTCAACGGGATGACTTCCAGGGCGGAGAAGAAGGCTCCCAGCGCCATGTGCTCGACGGGGGTTCCCGAGAAGTACAGGTGGTGCATGGTGCCGAGGATGCCACCGGCGGAATACAGGATGACGTCGAGCAGGATGATCTGCATCGCGATCTTGCGGTTCACGACCCCGAGCATGACGAAGATGTAGGCCACCATCACGGTCGTGAACAGTTCCAGGAAGTCCTCAACCCAGAGGTGCACCACCCAGAAGCGCCAGAACTCGGCGACGCTCAGGTGAACCTCGGTGCCGGCGAGCATTCCGACGGCGTAGAACGCGGGGATCGCGAGACCGGCGTAGAAGAAGAGCCACGGCAGGTTGAAGCGGTGCTCAGACTTCAGACGTGCCCGGATGCCGCGGTAGATGATCGCGATCCACAGGAAGAGTCCGACGACGAGCATGCCCTGCCACACCCTGGGCAGGTCGATGTACTCCCACTGCATGTCCCAGAACGGCGAGCCCTTCGCGGCCTCGACGCCGAAGATGCTCAAGGCTTCTCCCACGAACGATCCGACGATGACCAGGGCGAGGGCGCCGAGCAAACCGTAGGCCAACCAGTGCTGACGCTTGGGTTCACGCCCGGAGATATACGGGGCGAGGAAGATGCCTGCGGCCAGGAACGAGGTGGCCGTCCACAACAACGAGAGCTGCACATGCCAGGTTCGGGCGAGGTTGAACGGCAGCAGCTGAGCCAGGTCGACCCCGAAGAAGCTCGACAGGTCGACCCGGTAGTGCTCGATGGCGGCACCCAGGAAGGCCTGGGCCAGGAACATCAAAGCCACCACGAAGAAGAACCAGGCCGTGGCGGATTGGGCGGGTGTCACCGCCACCTCCCCCGGCTGTCGGAAGGACAGTGCGGGGGTTTCTTCCCCGTGCTGCCAGCCCATCCTCTTGCTCCACCGGCCGTAGAGGCCGAAGAGGGCGCCGAGGGCGACCATCAGCGCCACGAGCGAGAGACCGCTCCACACGATGATGTCGGCGGTCGGAACGTTGTCCACGAGCGGCTCGGCCGGCCAGTTGTTCGTGTACGAGTAGTTGTGACCGGGCCGCTCAGCAGAGGCTGCCCAGGACGTCCAGGCGAAGAAGGCGGTCAGGTCGTGGATGTCCGCCGAGTCCGTGATGGCATTCGGGATCAGGCCGTATTGGGTGGTCGGGGAACCGAAGAAATCGGCGTAGTGCTGCTTGAGCGTGTCGAAGGCCTCAATCTGCAGATCCGTGAATTCGAGGTCGCCGGTGGCCTTGTCGTAGCGGTTGGTCCGCATCATCTCGACGAGGGCACCCTGCGGGTCCTGCACACCGGACGCGGTCAGGGCCTCGAGCACCTCGGTCGAGGAGCGCCGCAGGTAGTCGGCCGTGTAGTCCGGTCCGAGGTAGCCGCCGTGACCCAGGATCGAGCCATACTGCTGAAGGCCGCGCCGCACGAAGGTCTGCTGGCCCGCGGTGATGTCGGCCGTCGTGAAGACAACCTCACCCTGCGAGTCGACGACCTGCTTGGGCTGGGGCATCGAGTCCGTATAGGTTCGGAGGGCCAGGAAGCCCATCACGGCGAACCCGAAGACCATCACCAGGGCTACGCCCTGCAACCATCCTTTGGAAACCATCAACTCCGATCGCAGTTTTCCTGCACCGGCTCTCAATCGGACCACGGTGGGCCCCTTTCCATGTTGC
Organism: Cryobacterium sp. TMT2-42-4; assembly: GCF_004402645.1. Classification (NCBI taxonomy): domain Bacteria; kingdom Bacillati; phylum Actinomycetota; class Actinomycetes; order Micrococcales; family Microbacteriaceae; genus Cryobacterium; species Cryobacterium sp. TMT2-42-4. Next base: position 123,160 of record NZ_SOFT01000022.1, on the reverse strand, counting down.
GTGATTCAAGGGCGCGGAAGCAGGTGCTGCCACCTGTCACGGTTCCTCCCCCGGATAGGTCACGCGGGGTGGTTGAAAGCTACCACAGGATTAAAAGTATGAGTGACATTTCTATTCACTTCACCGGATTCGCTGTCACGATATTCCCCGATAAAAACCCTGTCCACCGCGGTAATACCCGCACACAGCAGGCAGAGACGACGGGCCGCCCATTTCTTTCACCTGACCGGCGACACGCCGCACACAACTATTCTTCGGGAAACTCAGACGAAGATCACGGACTGACCAGGACGACGCCACGAGCGCCTTTTTCGGCGTCGGACATGATGTGGCTGACGAAGGGGTAACTGCCGGCCTCGGGGAAGGTCAACTCGACGAAGCCGCCCTGGGCCACGGCCAGGTCGAGCACCTGGGAGCCGCCCGTGCCGGTGCTGCCGCCATCACGCAACTGGTACTCGCCCTCCGTGAAAACGGTGTCGAACTGGCCGCCCACGACGTGGAAGGAGCTGCCCACGTTGGGGCCGGCGTCCAGCACCCAGATACGCACCTTCTCGCCGACCTTCGCCGTCAGCGGGCGGGCGCCGTACTGGTTGGCGATGCCGTTGAAGACCACCAGGTCGGGGAACTGCGCCGCCACCTTGTCGGCGTCGGCCTCCCCGCCCTGCGCACCGAGGTAGAGCTCGGACTGCACCAGGACGTATTCCCGGTCGACCGCTGAAAGCCCGGGTGGATCAATGATCACGGCGCCGAACATGCCGTTCGCCATGTGCACCGACATGGGCATCGTGCCGCAGTGATAGAGCCAGATCCCCGAGCGGGTCGCGGTGAAACGATAGGTCAGGCTCTCCCCCGGATTGATGCTGCGCATGGGCCGGTCGGGTGCGAGGGCACCCGCGTGGAAGTCGATGGAATGCTCGATCGACCCGTCGTTGACGAAGGTGATGTCGAAGACGTCCCCGACTTTGCCGTGCAGGGTCGGGCCGGGGGCTGTGCCGTTGAACGTCCACAGGGTCTGGGTGACGCCGGGAGACACCTCGGTCTCCACGTCTTCCACCCGCATGGTCAGCGTGTGCACGGTCTCCGCCTCCGCCGCTCGCAGCGCCGGGTCGCGGGCAACGAAATCGGCGTCGGGCTGACGCATCAAATCGAGATCGTCTGCCGCGCTGGACGCCCCGCCGGCGGACGCGGAGCCGTGGTCCATCGCTGGGGAGTCGTCGCCGGACTGAGGCTCGGCTCCGACGGCCACGACCGTGAGCACCATGCCCAGGACCTTGTGGCCGGCGATGGAGCACCAGCCCTCGACGTCGGCGCCCACGATACCGGCGTCGACCTGTCGGCTGGTGCCGGGAGCGATGGAACCGGAGACCACGCCGGTGGCGAGCACGAGGTTGTGCACCATCTCGTCGTCGTTGGTCAGGTTGATCACCAGGGTGTCGCCGACGGGCACCTCGATGGTGTCCGGGCTGAAGCGCGTGTTCTTCATGACGACGTCGACCGTGGTCGTGTGGCCGGTCGACACCCTGTCGACGGATGCCCCGCCGCTGGCAATTCCGGCGGCGGCCGGGTCCATGGCGATCCCCAGGGTCACGGCCAGGAGCAGAACGCCGACGGCCGTGACGGTCGCGCCGGTGCGGCTGGCCTGCGCCGCGGCGGCCGGTGGAGACGGCCGGGCCGGCGGAGCCGTCGCATCCGTCGCCCGGCGCAGCCGGCGGTTCTGCCGCAGCGCCCGCGGCATCAGGACCAGGAAGGAGGCGAGCGTGCCGACGACGAGCAGCGAGACCGTGACCTTCACCAGGCTGGGCACCGGCAGCAGATAGAGGATCAGGCCGACGTTGACGACGATGACCCGGAACAGGGCGCCACGATCGAGCAGGGCGGCCGTGGCCTTCGAGACCGAGGGTCCGCCGCCGAGCACGACCGGCACCAGGTAGCTGAGGGCTCCGAGCAGGATCTGCGCGGCGAAACCGACCGCGAACACGGGCACGAGCTGCCCGAGCAGGTCGGTCGCGGCTACCCAGCTCGGTGCGAACGTCACGATCAGGCCGAACCCGAGCACGCAGGCGAAGAACCAGGTGAGGGCGGCGCCGAGACTCCAACCGGCGAAGGTGACGGCCGGGGACTGCCTGGCCAGGCGCACGGCCTCCACCAGCACCAGGCCGAGGCCGACCAGGTAGAGCAGGACACCCGCGGCGGCGACCAGGCGCTGGTCGATCAGCAGGCCGATCCCGAGCAGAGCGAGGCCGGCCAGGAACAGAGGCAGGGTTCCGCGGGCCGAGGCGCGCGTCGTCTGCACCCGGGCGTGCAGCACCGTCGGCCAGAGCAGGGCCACCGTGCCGATCACGGTCAGGCCGACCCAGCCGAGCAGATTGAACCCGACATGGGCGATGTACATCCGCTCCGCGGACTCACCATCGATATCGGTCCGGGCCATCAGCACGCCCAGGACCACACCGATGGCCAGCGCGATTCCGGCCGCGATGTAGTAGCGCACGAGCGGTGCGAACCGTCCCGGCAGCGCTCCCCGCGACTGCCGGAACAGCAGCAGGGCGTGGGCGAGGGCATTCGTGCCGACCAGGATGCCGCCAACCAGCACGACCGGCCACCAGCCGCCGACGATGCCGGTGATCACGAGTACCGCTCCGAGGGTGTGCGCGCCGAGCCGAGCCCCGAGCGAGACGCGGCCGCCGGGGGCCGGATGCCGGAGCAGGGTGTCGGCGAAGTGCTGGCTCCAGACCAGGATCGCGGTGCTCACGGCGCCCAGGAACAGGAGGTGCACCATGAGCCACGGCGCGACCGGGATGAACCGGTGGATGAGCACGGCGATGAGAGTGAGGAGGAGCCACGTCGGAGTCAGGAGCCCGGTGATGAGGTGCCACAGTCGACGGTTCATGGTGTGACTTTCAGTTTGGTGTTTGGCTGGCGCAGCGGCACGCCGCGCACCACCGAGATCACGGCCAGCAGCACGAACAGGAGCACGGCCACAATGTTGGCCACGCCACCCCACTGCACCAGTGCCGGCAGGTCGCGCGCGTCACCGAGCAGGATGCGCACCAGCAGGGAGACGTGCAGCAGCAGCACCGGCAGGTAGAGCACCGGCCGGTACGGCAGCGGTCGGCGCAGCACGGCCGGCAGGATGGTCGGGGCGTGCGCCATGATCATCGACATCACGAACCCGAGGAAGACGGCGTGCAGCACGGCGTCATAGCCGGGGCCGGAGAAGCTCGGGCCGACGATGATCCAGCTGGCGGCGACCGAGAGCAGCCAGCCGTAGCCGGCCAGCAGGCACGCGGCCATGTACCGTGGCAGACCGGTGCTGCGGATGAGTCGGGTCGCCACGTCGTGCCGGAACAACCAGGCGACGAGACCGAGCATCCCGAGTCCGAGAACGGGGTAGCCCACCCGGGGCCAGACGAGAGCGACGACCGCGCCGAGGGTCAGGAACAGGCCGGCGGCCAGCATCCGCATTTCGGCGCGGTAGTCGACGGAGGGCGAGATGCGCGCGAGTTCGAGCCGCTCACCGGCGATTGTGAGCACCAGGTAGAGCGTCATCGCGGGCACCAGGACAGGCACGGGCACGCCGCCGAGCCACAGCACGGTGGCCGTGAGACCGAGCAGGGCACCGAGCGCCTGCACCGCGGCGGACGTCGACGGCTGCCGGAGCCAGATCGCCCGGTAGATGGCCAGCAACACGGCCGACCCGGCCACGAAGGCAAGCTGGCCGACCACCAGGGGAAGCGGCGACACGAGTGACAGGCCGCCGAGGCCCAGCAGCCCCGGCGACAGGTAGGCCCAGTTCCGGCGCACGGCGACGGCACGCTCGAGCACGACGACGGTTCCCACGAACCCGAAGACCATCAGGGGTCCGTGCACATCCGCCAGGCGCGCGGTCACCACCGGCGCCGGGAAACCCAGCAGGAGCAGCGCACCGTCGAGCCCGGCCAGCAGTGAGAGACCGCCGAGCAGCAGAAACGCTAATCGCCCGTTGCCGTGCACGGTGGTGTCGAATCTCGGGAGACTAGGCGGCGCGGGTGAAGCGGATGCGCCAGGCGTCCGGGCCACGCTCCACGTACGACACGGTGAACGCTCCCGGGCGTGCCTTCTCGAGCTGCGCCAGCAGGGGCAGGGGGTCGTGCGGGGCGATCAGGTCGAGCGAGAAGCCGAGTTGGATGGCCTCCAGGGCACCGAAAATGGCCGCGTGGCGAACCGCGTGCGGGATGGTGCGTCCGTCGAGCACGATGGTCTCGGCGTCGTCATGGTTGCAGTTGCAGGTGTGCGCGCTGCTCAGGGTGATGGGTTCGGCGGTCATAGGATGAGTCCTCCTCGGTGGAACGACCGAGCCGGCCGCTAATAAACAGGATACACGTCCGGTTAATTATTCCGGAATCGGACCAGGTCGGACCAGGTCGGATCGCGTCGGACCAGGTCAGGTCAGGCCCACCCAGGCGGTGGACCCGTCGACCTCGTACTGCTTCTTCCAGATCGGCACCTCGAGTTTGACGGTCTCCACCAGGCGTTCGCAGGCTTCGAATGCGACGGCGCGGTGGGCGCTGGCCGCGGCCGCGACCAGGGCCAGGTCGCCCACGTCGAGGTGGCCGATGCGGTGGCTGACCGACAGGTTCACCTGCGGGTACTCACGGGAGTACCGGGCGACGATCTCGGACAGGATGCGGCCGGCATCCGGATGCGCGCTGTAATCGAGGCCGGTCACCTGCCCGGCGGCGTCGGGGTCGTGGTCCCGCACCTGGCCGATGAAGGTCACGACGGCCCCGCAGGATCCGGTCGACACGGCCGCAACGTGCGCGGCCAGGTCGAGCGGCGCCGTGGCCACCTGGTTGACGGCACCCTCGCCAGGGTTCGCGTCGTTCTCATTCACGCCGCTTCGGTCAGTCGTTCCTGCTGAATTCACACATTCAGAGTACGCGCGGAAGCGGAACGAGAAACGTACTCCACTGTTCCCGGAGCATCGAGGGCCAAAAAACCTGAGGCCGAGGGTCGATCCCCGTTTCGCGGCGCGCGGCGAGCGACACCACCGAACGGTCACGGCCCACTCAGCTAACCGACGATCTCTGCCACAGTCGGGCAGGCCGCCTCGGCAGCCAGTTCGACTCGGGTCTGCGCAACCGTCCAGGGCAGCGCGACCGACGGTTCGTTCCCGCGCCCAGCCGGGGCATCGGCGATGATGGCGGCCAGCTGACGGGCCAGTGTCAGGGCGAACGGGTCACCCGCGCTCGAGTTGTTCAGCATGACCACCACGGTCATGGTCTGGTCCGGATCCGCCAGGGTCGCCGAGATGAATCCGGGGATCGATCCGGTGCGCCCGCGGAGGGGCCCGACCTGCTCCGCGCCGAGGCCGTAACTCTGCCACGACGGGGTCGTCACATCTTCGTTCACGGTGTCCCACTGGGCGCTCGCCGACGACTCGGACAAGAGACCACCCGCAGCGAGAGCGCCTGCCCAGGTCCTCATGTCGGCCAGCGTCGAAACGATACCGCCCGCCACGCCGCTCATCGAATTGGAGAGCAGGGTTCTGTCGGTGATGGCCGTGCACACCGGACCGTCGGCGCCCACCGCGGCCGCGTAGCCGTGCGAGTGTGGTGCGGGGAGGTCCATATCGCCGGCGTGAGGATATGAGGTGTCGTGCAGACCGAGCGGATGGAAGATGTACTCATCGTAGAGCGCCGCCCACTGCCGGCCCGTGGCCCGCTCGAGCGCCATCCCGAGCAGCACGATTCCGGTGTTCGAGGGACCCCACACGCTGCCCGGAGCACCCGTTCGGGGCGTGGCCAGCCCTTGGGAGACGAGTTCCATCGCCGGCCAGGTGCGCAGGGGGTTGTGCACGAACTCCCCGGCCAGAACGGGACTGTAGGACCCCAGCCCCGAAGTGCCCTGGCAGAGCTGGCCGAGCGTCACGCCCGCCACGCCGACGAGGCGGGGCAGGTAGGTGGAGACCGGGTCGTCGAGCGTCACGGTTCCCTCGTCGACCAACCGGAGCAGCACCGTGCAGGTCATGGCCGTGGTGTTGGTGCCGATGCGGAAGTGCATCCCGCTGCTCATCGGGACGGACCCGCCGATTTCCGTCGTGCCGTGCGCGACGGTCCATTCGCCGGCGGCGGACCAGACCCCGACCAGAGCGCCGGAGGAACCCGATAGCGCCATCGCCTCGCCCACGGCCGCGTCCAGCTGCCCGGCGATGTCCACCGCGAACGGCGTGCTGCTCTGGTCGACGCTGTTCCGGCCCGCGGTGCAGCCGCTCAGCACGACGGCTGCGGCGACGCCGAGTGCGAGCAGCGCACGACGTCGAATGGTGGGCTTGATGATGGCATCCCCCAATGCTCTCCACCAGCTTGCCCCATCGGGGCTCGGGCGCCTAACCCGTGCGCGAGACACGCGTCCTACACCCGCTCGAAGATGGCGGCGAGCCCCTGGCCGCCGCCGATGCACATGGTCTCGAGCAGATAGCGCCCCTCGGTGCGGTGCAGGTGACGGGCGCCGGTGGCGAGGATGCGCGCCCCGGTCGCCCCGACCGGATGCCCGAGCGAGATACCCGACCCGTTGACGTTGGTGCGCGCCCAGTCTGCCTCGGTGAATTCCCATTCCCGGCTGACCGCGAGCACCTGCGCGGCGAAGACCTCGTTGAGCTCGATCAGGTGCATGTCGGCGAGGCTCAGCCCCGCGCGCCGCAACGCCCGGGCGGTGGCCGGCACCGGCCCGATTCCCATCCGCGACGGCTCGACTCCCGCACGCGCCCATGTGACCAGCCGCACCAGTGGGGTCAGCCCGAGCTCGGCCGCCCGTTCCGGGGTAGTCACGATGCACGCGGCCGCGGCGTCGTTCTGGCCGCTGGCGTTTCCGGCGGTGACGGTGGCGTCGGCGTCCGTCTCTAACAGGATCGGGCGGAGGCCGGCCAGAGCCGTCAGGCTGCTGTCGGCCCGCGGGGTCTCGTCGGCGGAGACCACGACGGGGCCCGTGCGGCCCGGCACCGTGACCGTGACCGTCACGATCTCGTCGTCGAACCGGCCCTCGGCCACGGCGACGGATGCCCGCGCCTGCGACCGGAGAGCCAGGTCGTCCTGTTCGGTGCGGCCGATGCCGTACTCGCGGCGCAGGTTCTCGGCGGTTTCGAGCATGCCGCCGGGTACCGGGTAGCGGCGCCCACCGGCGGTTTCGCGGCCGCGGCTGAGCGCGTCCCGGAGCAGGATTCCGGCGCCGCCGCCCACACCGAAGCGGGAGTCGACGGTGTAGAACGGTGCCTGGCTCATCGATTCGACCCCGCCGGCGACGACGACGTCGCTGACACCGGTCTGCACCTGCATAGCCGCGTCGAGGATGGCCTGTAGCCCTGAGCCGCATCGCCGGTCCACCTGCACGCCGCCGACCGTCACGGGCAGGCCGGCGTTCAGTGCGGCGACGCGCGCCACGGAGGCGGCCTCCGCGGTGGGATAGCCCTGGCCGAGGATCACGTCGTCGACCACGGTCCCGTCGATTCCGGTGCGTTCGATCAGCGCCGTGATCACGGCCGCGGCCAGCTCGGCCGGCGCGACCGCCCTGAAGACGCCGCCGAACCGGCCGATCGGGGTGCGTAACGGTTCGCAGATGACGACGTCCCTCACGACGCGGCCACCGGGTTCGGGGCGGAGAGGAGCGTGTGGATGACGGTCGGCGTCCCCGGTACGAGCAGCGGCACCTCGGTGGCGGCCTGTACCTCGGCCACGGTGAGTCCCGGCGCGATCTCGCGCAGCAGAAGACCCTCCGGCGTCACGTCGATCACGGCCAGGTCGGTGATGATGCGGGTCACGACGCGCTTGCCGGTCAGCGGCAGGCCGCACTCGTTCACAATCTTGAAGTCGCCGTTCTTCGCGGTGTGCTCCATCACGACGATCACGGTGTCGGCGCCGTGCACGAGGTCCATCGCACCGCCCATACCCTTGATCATCTTGCCGGGCACGGCCCAGTTGGCGATGTCGCCGGTGGCGGAGACCTGCATCGCGCCAAGCACGGCCACATCGATCATTCCGCCGCGGATCATGCCGAAGCTCTGCGCGGAGTCGAAGTAGCTGGCACCGGGGTTGACCGTGATGGTCTCCTTGCCGGCGTTGATCAGCTTCGGGTCCTCCTCGCCCTCCCACGGGTACGGTCCCACCCCGAGCACCCCGTTCTCGGAGTGAAGGATGACGTTCACCCCCTCCGGCAGGAAGTTGGGGATCAGCGTGGGCAGCCCGATCCCAAGGTTGACGTAGCTGCCGGGGGTGAGCTCCTGCGCGGCGCGCGCGGCCATTTCATTGCGAGTCAACGGCATGATCAGCTGTCCTTTGCGACGGATGCGACGGATGCGACGGATGCGACGGATGCGACGGGCCGCGGCCGGGTGGTGGTCTTCTCGATCGGCAGGTCGGCGGCCTCGGCGCCGGAGAGCGCCACGATGCGGTGCACGTAGATACCGGCGAGGTGGATGGCATCCGGATCGAGCTCCCCCGGCTCGACCAACTCGTCGACCTCGGCGATGGTGATGCGGCCGGCCATGCCGGCGACCGGGTTGAAATTGCGGGCCGACTTCTCGAACACGAGGTTGCCGTGCCGGTCGCCCTTCGCCGCGCGAACGAGGGCGAAGTCGGTGACGATGGCCTCCTCGAGCACGTACTCCTTCTCCCCGCCGCGGAGCGACGCGAAGGTGCGGGTCTCCTTGGGCGGCGACGACACCGTCACCGACCCATCCGGCCCGTAGCGCCAGGGCAGCCCACCCTCGGCGACCATGGTGCCGACGCCGCTGGCGGTGTAGAAGGCGGGGATTCCGCTGCCGCCGGCCCGGAGCCGCTCGGCCAGGGTGCCCTGCGGGGTCAGTTCCACCTCGATGTCACCGCCGAGATAGCGGCGGGCGAAGTCCTTGTTCTCGCCGATGTAGGAGGCGATCACCCGGCTGATCCGCCCTTCCCGCAGCAGTTCGCCGAGCCCCCAACCGTCGACACCGCAGTTGTTGGAGGCGACCCGGAGGTCGGTGGTGCCCTGGGCCAGGAGCGCCCGGATCAGCACGATCGGGACGCCGACCAGGCCGAAGCCGCCGACGGCGAGGGAGGCCCCATCCGGGATGTCGGCGACGGCAGCCGCGGCGGAGGAGTACGTCTTGTCCATGGAGTGGTCCTTCAGCTTCAGTTCGTGGTGCCGATGTCGATCGTCTTGAAGGTATCGCGGGCCACCGCCAGAGCGGAATTCGCGAGCACCCCGGCCCGGATGCGGGCGAGCACGTAGTCCTGGGAACGGTTCTCGACCACGATCGGGTCGATTCCGGCGTCACGTAGGGCCCAGGCCAGCAGAAGTCCGGCGGGGCCGGCGCCGATGATGGCGACACGGGTGTTTTCTGGGGACACGGGTTTCTCCTAGCGACGGTGACAGGTGATGAAGTCATCCTGTGGGGTGATGATGCCACCTGGTCCGGTAGTTTCCACTCAGTGGAAGGCAGCAATGGTCACGATGTGGCCCGGCGGTAGCGGATCGTCGCGGCCGTCGGACGGCGAACAGGCACGCGGGGACCGTCACCGACGCCGAATTCGATGCCCAGAAGGCGGAGCAGCTCGCCCGGTTCTGCGTCGCTGCGGAGTCGCTTCCGAGCGATCTGAGTCCGTGCCGGTAGCGTGGGGTCCATGCTCGAGCTCATGGATGACCGGCCGGACATTCTGCTGCGCCGCGACGGGCGGCTCGCCCAGATCATCCTGAACCGCCCGGCGGCGCTGAACGCCCTGACCCACGCGATGATCCGACGGATGTCCGCGGTGCTGACCGACTGGGCCGCCGACGGGCAGGTCGAGACCGTTCTGCTGACCGGTAGCGGCGACCGGGGCCTCTGTGCCGGGGGCGACATCGTGGCGATCTACCGCAGTGCGGACGCGGGCGCGGACGATCGAGCGGACGCTGACGCCGAGGCCGCCCGGTTCTTCGCCGACGAGTACCATCTGAACGCGCAGATCCACCGGTTCGCCAAACCGTACCTGGCCGTGATGGACGGCGTCGTGCTCGGCGGCGGGGTCGGCGTCTCCGGCCACGCGAACACCCGGATCGTGACCGAGCGCACGCGGCTGGGGATGCCGGAGACCGCGATCGGCTTCGTACCCGACGTCGGCGGAAGCTGGCTGTTGTCCCATGCCCCCGGTGAGCTCGGCACCCACCTCGCCCTGACCGCCGCCCTAGTCTCCGGGTCCGACGCCATCGCGCTGGGCCTGGCCGACCACTTCGTGCACAGCGACCGACTCCCTGCCCTGGCCCGCACCCTGGCCGTGACCGACGCGGCCGAGGCCGTGCGCGCCCTGGCCGAGACTCCCCCGCCCTCCGACCTCCTCGCCCAGCGGCACTGGATCGACGAGTGCTACGCGTCCGATGACGTGGGCGAGATCGTCGCCGCCCTGCGACGTTCCCCGGTGGAAGCCGCCCGCGACGCCGCCGCCCTCATCCTCACGAGGTCGCCGACCGCCCTCGCGGTCACGCTGTCCTCGCTGCGCCGGGCCCGGCGGCTCCCGAGCCTCGACGAGGCGCTCGATCAGGAGTACCGGGTGACGCTCCGTTTCCTGCAGCGGAGCGAGCTGCAGGAGGGCATCCGGGCCCAGGTGATCGACAAGGACCGCAGCCCCCGGTGGTCGCCCGCCGGTCTCGGCGAGGTGACGGAGGCGTCCGTCGCGGCGTTCTTCGCGCCGCTCGGCGAGCAGGAGCTGGGGCTGGGGCTGGGAGTGGGGCTCGGGCTGGGCGAGATGCCCTACGTCGACGCCGACCTGATCTTCGTCACCGATCTACTCACCCCGGGTGAGCGCGCGCGGCTGGCCGCGGCACGATCGTTCTATCAGGCCGAGGTGCGCCCTCTCGCCGTGGACTACTGGAACCGCGCCGAGTTCCCGTTCGAGTTGCTGCCCCGCCTCGCCGCGCAGAACCTCGCCGCGACCGGTGCTGCCGCGACCAGCCATCTGCTCACGGGGCTGCTGCAGATGGAGCTGACCCGCGCCGACACCTCGATCTCCACGTTCTACGGCGTGCACCACGAGCTGTTCGCCGCCGCCATCGACGAGCTCGGCTCACCCGAGCAGCGGGAACGTCTGCTACCGGGCCTCCTGGCCCTGGAGAAGATCGGGGCCTTCGCCCTGACGGAACCGGAACACGGCTCCGACATCTCCCGAATGATGGAGACCACGGCCACCCGCAGCGGCGACGAGTGGGTGCTCAACGGCACCAAACGCTGGATCGGCAACGGCGCCATGGCCGACTACGTGCTGGTCTGGGCCCGGGACACCGCGGACGGGCAGATCAAGGGATTCATCGTCGAGACGGAGCGGCCCGGGTTCACGGCCACCCCGATCGAGAACAAGATCGCGGTGCGGATCGTGCAGAACGCCGACATCACCCTCACGGAGGTGCGGATCCCGTACACGAACTGGCTGCCGGGCAGCCGGAGCTTTCAGGACACGAACGTGCTGCTCCGGAACTCGCGGATCTGGGTGTCGTGGCAGGCGGTCGGCCAGCAGCTCGCCGCCTTCGATGTGGCCCGCGCCTATGCGCTGGAGCGGCGCCAGTTCGGCATGCCCATCGCATCCTTCCAGCTGGTGCAGGAGCAGCTCTCCCGCATGATCGGCAACGCCACCCTGTCACTGTCGCTGATGGTGCAGATGGCGCGACTGCAGGAGAGCGGGCGGCTCACGATGGACCAGGCGGCCCTCGCAAAGGCGACCTGCACGACCCGGATGCGCGAAACGGTGGCCCTGGGCCGCGGTCTGCTCGGCGGCAACGGCATCAGCACCCGGTACGAGATGGCCAAGATCTTCGCCGACGCCGAGGCGATCTACTCCTACGAGGGCAGCTACGAGATCAACGCGCTGTTGGTCGGCCGGGCCGTGACCGGCATCTCCGCCTTCAGCTGATCACCGCTCGCCCGAACGAATTCGTGAGCTAGACCGGCGCGACCGGCGGCACCGGAACCGGCGGCGTGGGAGCGTTCCAGGCCTTGATGACGGCCCAGCCCACGGCGGCGATCGGCACCGAGATGACCGCGCCGACGATGCCGCCCAGGATCGTGCCGGCCGTCAGCGCCAGCAGGATCACCAGGCCGTGCAGGCGCAGTGACTTGCCGAGCACCACCGGGGACAGGAAGTTGCCCTCGAGCTGGTTCACGGCGACCACGATCGCGACCACGATGATGGCGGTGGTCAGGTCGTTCGTGACGAGGGCCACCAGTGCGGCGAGGATGCCGGCGGCCGTCGCCCCGACGATGGGGATGAAGGCGCCGACGAAGACGATGACGGCGAGCGGCAGCGCCAGCGGAACCTGCAGGATCCACAGTCCGATCCCGATGAACAGGGCGTCGACGAACGCGACGATCGCCGTGCCGCGCACGTAGTTGCCGAATACCTCGACGCTGCTCACGCCGATGCGTGCGGCCCGCTCGTGCCGCTTGCCGGCGAGCGGCTGGATGAGGAAGCTCCAAATGTGAGGGCCGTCCTTCAGGAAATAGAAGAGCACGACGAGGCCGAGCACCACGCCGGCCACGATCTCGGCGGCCACGGAGACCCCGGCCAGGGCCCCGGACCCGAACTGGCTGCTGGTGGCGAAGTCGATGACCGACTCGCGCACCGAATCGATCTGAGCGGAATCGATCGGCAGCGTGCCGCTGGTGAGCAGTTCCTGCAGGCTGTCGAGCCCCTTGCTGGCCGAGGTGAAGAGGGTGTCCCACTCGCCACGGATGCCGAACACCACGAGGGTGACGACGCCACCGAAGACCGCGACGCTCAAGATCAGGGTGATCGCCGCGGCAAGGGATTCGTTCGCCCCGCGGGCCAGCAGGAACCGCATGAAGGGGCGCAGCGCCGACGCCACGATCAGGGCGATCAGGAGCGGAGTGAAGACCAGCTTGAGCTGCGTGATCCCGTAGAGGGCCACCACCAGCAGGGCGAGGACCAGCAGGGCCTGGCCGGAGCGGATGGCGGCCCGGCCGAGATAGTCCGTCCAGGACGAAGTGGGCGTGGTCATAGGGATCTCCAAACGAGGCGAACAACGGCTGAGCCACCCAGCCTAGCCAGACTGCCTCGGCAGACTGCCGGTAGCGCGTGTCGGCCGTGTGACGTACACTCCCTACATCGAACATTTGTTCTATCTATCACCCATCGACCTGCCCGCAGAGGAGTCACATGTTCGCACACCTCCACGTCGCGAGCGCCTACTCCACGCACTTCGGGGTCACTCTCCCCGAGTCACTGGTGGAGCAGACGCAGGCGCAGAACGGCTCCTTCCTGGCCCTCACCGACCGGGACGGTCTCTACGGCGCGGTCAAACACGTGCGCGCCTGCGCGGCAGCGGGCATCCGGGCGGGGCTGGGCGCCGACCTCGCGGTGCACGACGACGACGGGCATCCGTTGGGCCGGATCGTGGTGCTCGCCCACGGTGATATGAACGGTCGTGGCTATGCGGCCCTCTGCCGCGCGGTCAGCGCCGCCCACAACGGCGCCGCGCACAGCGCGTCGGGGCGCCCCAGCATCGCCCGCTCGCACCTCGCCGAGCTGGCCGGACTGCGCTGCCTCACCGTGCTGCTCGGCCCTGCCTCCGACGTGGGCCAATCGGTCGAGCGCCGCGACACCGATGCTGCCGGCGCCTGCCTCACCGCGTGGTTGCGCGCCCTGCCGCCGCAATCGGTGGTGGGTGAAATCGTCTGCCATCTGGCGGCGCCGGGCACTCCCGGCAGTGTGACGCCGGCCACCCGCATGCTCGCCCTCTTCGAGCACGCCGCACTGCCCGCCGTGCTCACCAACGCCGTGCGCTACGGCACCCCCGACGAGGCCGTCACCGCCGACCTGGCCGACGCGGCCCGCACCCTGACGGCGCTGGCGAACCTGGAGCAGCTGCAGACCAACGGCCAGGCCTGGCTGAAACCCGAAGTCGCCATGAGGCAGGTGGCGCGCATGGTCGTCGACGCCGGGCTGCACGACGACGGCGCCGTCGACCGACTGTTCCGCGACACCGAGCAGCTTGCCGAGCGGTGCAGCCTCGACCCGGACTCCGACATCGGCCTGGGTCGCCCGCGCATGCCGGAGGCGCGCATCATCGGCGTCAGCGGCGACCCGCTGACCGAGCTGCACGCCCGAGCCCGGGCCGGCATCGACGACCGCTACCCCGTCACGTCGCCGGCGGGCCGGTCGCTGGCGGATGCTGCGCACGCACGACTCGTGCACGAGCTGAAGACGGTGGAGCACCTCGGTTTCGCCGGCTACTTCCTCACCGTCGCCCGGGTGGCGGACATCATCCGGGAAATGGGCATCCGCATCCAGGCGCGCGGGTCCGGGGTGGGCTCGGTGCTCAACTACGCCCTGCACACCTCCTCCGTCGAGCCCATCTCCAACGGGCTGCTCTGGGAGCGGTTCCTCTCCCCCGAGCGGCAGACCCTGCCCGACATCGACCTCGACGTCGAGTCCGCCAGAAGGCACGACGTCTATCGCACGCTCTTTGACACCTTCGGCAGCGATCGGGTGTCGCTGATGTCCATGACGAACGCCTATCGCGGCCGCGGCGCCGTGCGCGACGCCGGCCTGGCCCTCGGTATGAATCACGAGCAGGTGGCCGCGGTCGCCAAGCAGATGTGGCGCTTCAACGCGCGCGACTTCCGCCGCGCCCTGGCCGAAAAGCCCGAGCTCGAGCCGTTGGCCGCCGAGGTGCGCGCCTCCTCGCAGCTCGACCTGCTGGTCGACCTGACCGCCAAACTCGACCGGCTTCCCCGGCACATCTCCGTGCACCCCTGCGGCGTCATCCTCTCCGACGCCTCCCTGCTCGACCGCACCCCGGTGCAGGCGTCCGGCATGGGGTTGCCCATGTCCCAGTTCGACAAGCACGACATGGACCCGATGGGCCTGATCAAGCTGGACATCCTCGGTGTGCGGATGCAGTCGGCCATGGCCCACGCCGTCGAGGAACATCACCGATTGTCGGGCGAGATCATTGACCTCGACCGAATCCCACTGAACGACCCGGACACCTTCGAACTGATCCGCTCCACTCGCACCCTCGGCATCTTCCAGATCGAATCTCCCGGCCAGATGGAGCTGGTCGGCAAGCTGCAGCCCGAGGTGTTCAACGATCTCACCGTGGAGATCTCCCTGTTCCGGCCCGGGCCGATGCAGAACAACATGCCCTTGAAATACCTTCAGGCCCGGCATGGGGAGGTGATGCCCGACTACATCCACCCCCGGTTCGAGCCGTTCCTCCGGGAGACCCAGGGTGTGGTGATCTTCCACGAGCAGGTGATGCGCCTGTTCGACGAACTCACCGGCTGCGGGCTCGGGCGGGCGGATGTCTTCCGCCGCCACCTAGGCAAACCGGAGCAGCTTCCCCGGATCGAGGAGTACGTGCGGATGCGTGCCCTCGAGCGCGGGTTCACTCCCGCCGTGATCGACCGCGCCTGGACGGTGCTCGCCGGGTTCGGCAGTTTCGGTTTCGCCAAGGCGCACGGGGCGGCGTTCGCCCTGCCCACCTACCAGTCCGCCTGGCTCAAGACCCACCACCCCGCGGTATTCCTGGCCGGACTCCTCACCCACGCCCCCGGTATGTGGCCGAAAGACCTGATCGTGGCCGAGGCTCGGCTGCTCGGCGTGCCGGTACTGGGCCTGGACGTGCAACACAGCGCCCTCGACTACCGGGTGGAGCAGATCGACGGCGAGCAGTCCGACGGCGGCCGGCGCGGCATCCGTCTCGCCCTGCCGGAACTCTCCGGCTGCACGGCCGCCGAACGCGCCCGCATCGTGCGCCACCAGCCGTTCACCTCGCTGCAGGACTTCCGGGACAGGGTGCGCCCGCGGCGCAGCACGTTCGAGGCGCTCGCCCGGGTGGGAGCACTCGACAGCTTCATCGGGTACGACCGCACCCGTCGGCACGAGCTGCTCGCCCACATCCAGTCTCTCCGCGGCACAGCGGTCACCGTCCACGACGACCAGCTCGCCTTCGACGTGCCTCTGCCGGTGCTCGAATACGAGGGGTCCCGGTTCAACGCGGTGACCTCGCTCGAGCTGCGCGGCCGCAGCCAGACCGACCTCGAACTCAGGGATCTGGGCCTGGCGGTGTCCGGGCACCAGATGGCCCGGTTCTACCCGCTGTTCACGGAGCTGGGCGTTACGCCGGCCTCCGAGCTGATCAACCTGCCCGGCGGCACCGAGGTGCTCCTGGCCGGGGTGCGCCGAGCCACGAACACGCCGCCGATGCGCAACGGGCGCCGGGTGGTCTTCGTCAGCCTCGACGACGGCACCGGACCGGTCTCGAACGTCGTGTTCTTCCACGACGCCCAGGAGCGCATCGGCGGCCCGGTGTTCCACACCGGCCAGCTGCTGGTGCGCGGCCGCACCCGTCGGTCCGGCGCGAAGGGCGTCTCCGTCACGGGCGAGAACCTGTGGGATCTCACGGATGTCGCCCGCCGGGTCAAGCTGCGTCACGCGGGCGAGGCGGCCGCCCGGAACGCCGACCGCGCCCACGACCTGGCCGACGAACTGGCCGAGGACCTGGCGGCCATGGCGACCACGAATGTGCACCATCTATGGCCCCGACGCACCGCCTGACCCGCGCCTACACTGTTGTCCATGACCGAGAAACAGCGCTACGACGTGCTTCGTCAGTACGCCGACTTCGAACTGCGTCACTATCCCCGCACCGTGCTGGTGCAGGTGGAGGTGGCCGGGGACTTCTCCGCGGCAGGCAACCGCGGCTTCGGGCCGCTCTTCCAATACATCAGCGGCAACAACCAGACCTCGACACGCCTCGCGATGACCGCGCCCGTGATCCAGGAGACCACGACCCCGCAGAGCCACACCGTCAGCTTCGTCCTCCCCGACGGGATGCCGCCCGCGGAGGTGCCCGTGCCCCGCAACGCGCAGGTCAGCACGAAGGAGGTCCCCGAGCGCACGGTCGCCGCCCGCCGCTTCAACGGCGGCTGGAGCGAGGAAAGATTCGCGCAGAACGGCACCCTCCTCGTCGACGCGGTGAGCCGCGAGGGTCTCCTGCTCGCAGGCCGACCCTACTTCGCCCGCTTCGACCCACCCTGGAAGCCGGGCTTCCTCAGGCACAACGAAGCGCTCGTCGCCGTCACCCGTTCCGGTTCCGGAAACCCCTAGTCGTCGGAACCGTCCGTCGGGCCGTCGGATACCCCGGTGTCCCCGACCGGAACAACCACCGGGGTCGGCCCAAGCTCGGCCAGCTCGTCTCCCCCATACTTCGCGTTCGCGACCGACATGACGTCCGGCCACATCCGGTGCCGGGCCGTGGCGGCCGGGCCGCTGGCGAATCTGATGGAGCGCTGCCGGGCCTCCCCGGTGACGCTGACGACGGCGGCGGCGGTCGCCACCTTCGAGCTGGCCCCGACCATCCAGGTGTCCTTACCTCCGTCCGTGGTGCCGGTCTTGCCGATCAGAGGCACCCGGGGCGTGGTGGCACCCCAGGACTGCTGAGCCGTGCCGTCGGTCATCACCCGACGCATCGCGTAGACCATGCCCTCGGCCACCGTCGGGTCCACCGAAGCGGCGCACTCCGATTCCGGCACGGGCACCTCGTCACCGTCAGCGCCCACGATGCGGTCGATCGCGATCGGTGAGCAGGTCACCCCGCGGTTGGCGATGCCCGCGAAGGCAACGGCCATGGTCAGCGGAGCCACCTCATTCGTTCCGATCACGGCCGCCGCGGTCTGCACGAGCGGGCTGCCGTCGGCGCGATGCACTCCGAAAGCCTCGGCCGTCTGACGGATGCCGCACAGGTCCAGTTTCTTCGCCATCCCGATGAAGCCCGTATTGATCGAGCCGAGGGTGGACTCGAGCGCGCTGTAGTTTCCGCCGCTCTCCCCGGCGTCGTTTCTCGGGTTCCAGTTCTGCGAATCATAGTTCTGCGGCCCCCGACAACTGTCGTCGAACGTGCCCCAGTTGGCCTTCCGCGCCGAGTCGACGCGCTCGTCCAGCCGGTGGCCCGTCCTCAACCATTCCGCCAGGGTGAAGGCCTTGTAGGTCGACCCCGGCTGGAACCCGCTCGAACCACCCTCGGCATAGTCGGTGTTGTAGTTGACCTCGGTGTAGGCGGCGCTGGTGGCCTGCACGGTCGGGTCCTGGCTGTATCGCTTGTTCTGTGCCATGGCCAGCACCCGCCCGGTGCCGACCTGCACGCTCGTGATGACGCTGCCCACGTCCCAGCCGGGGTACTCCATCGGCACATTGGCCGCCAGGGTCGCTTCCGCCGCCAACTGGAGGTCGAGGTCCAGGGTGGTGTACACGGCATAGCCGCCGCGCCGGAAGTTCTGCAGGCGCTTCCCGTCGTCCTCCCCGAACGCCGGGTCGTTCCGGAGCAGATGCGTCACGTAGTCGCAGAAGTAGGCGCTGCCCCCGGCGGTCTGGCAGCCGGTGCTCGGCTCCTGGATGGCCGGTTGAACCGGTGTGGCCACGGCAGCCTGGAATTCCGCTGGGGTGATTTTCTCATGCTTCACCATCTCGCGCAGGATGTAGTCCCGGCGCGCCTTGTTGACTGCGTAGCCGTTGCTCTCACTACCGGCATTGTCGAGGCGGAACTTGGCCGGGTTGTTCACGATCGCCACCAGGCTTGCGGCCTGCGGAAGGGTGAGCTCTGCGGCCGTCGTGCCGAAGTAGTAGTTCGCCGCGGCCTCGATGCCGTACACGGTGCCGCCGAAACCGGCGATGTTGAGGTACTGGCGCAGGATGTCGTTCTTGGGATATTTCTTCTCCACCCCGATTGCGAGGCGCATTTCCTTGATCTTACGGTCGGGGGTGGCGGCGGTGACGGCGTCGTAACATCGTTGCCGCAGCCGGTCGTCCGGCTCGAGTTCGCACTTCTGCACGCGCACGTTCTTGACGTACTGCTGGGTGATCGACGACCCACCCTGCGTGACTCCCCCGAGGGTGGTCGTCACCACCGCGCGCAGGGTGCCCTGGGCGTCGATCCCGCCGTGCTCGTAGAAGCGCGGGTCCTCGCTGGCGATGACGGCATCCCGGGCGTAGGGGCTGATCTCGTCCCAGTCGACCTCGATGCGGTTCTGATCGTAGAAGGAGGCCAGCAGCACGGACGTGCCGTCGTTCCGGGTGGCGTAGATGTTGCTCTTCTGGGAGAGCGGTTCGATGTCCAGGTAGCCCGGCAGATTCTCGAACACGGTGATCGTGTTGGTGGCACCGAGGCCGGAGAGCGCGATCACGGGGGTGATGGCCGCGGTGACGAGCAGCCCGGCCACGCCACTCAAGACCACGAGGGCCAGCAGGCCTCCCACAACGCCTCCGACAGTTCTGCGACCGGTGAATTTCGGCGTACCCATTGCACCACCCCTAGCGTCCATGACCCCGAAAGGGTCCGATGGCATGCAAACCTGAGCTGTACTCCGCGGCTAGGGGGTTGCGCACAGGTCGGCCGGAGGCATCTGCTGGTTTACCGCGCAGAAAAGGCGTGGCATCTGTAGAGATGCCACGCCTCGTCTGATCCGGGGGTGTGCGTCGAGCGGTGATTCCTGCTTAGAAGACCGTCAGGCCCCGCGCCGCGAACTGGGCCCGGACCCGCACCAGAAGTGCCTCATCCGGGGGGTGAGAGCCGTGCAGCGGATACGGGATGTTCAACCGGTCCCATTTGTCCTCACCCATCTGGTGGAAGGGCAGAACCTCGACGCGCTGCACGTTCGGCCAGCGCGACACGATCTCGGCGACGGCGTCGACGTTGTCGACGGCGTCGGTGAGCCCCGGGACCAGAACGAAACGCGCCCAGACGGGAATGTTCCGTTCGCTCAGGCGATCACCGAACGCGATCGTCGGAGCGAGGTCTCGGCCGGTCACCTCCTTGTAGGTCTCAGGGATGCCCGACTTGACGTCGAGCAGCACGAGGTCGAGGTTGTCCAGCAGCTTGTCGGACGCGCTCTTACCCAGGAACCCGGAGGTGTCCAGGGTGGTGTGCACGCCGAGCTTGTGACACTCCTCGAAGAGTCGCGTCACGAAGGCAGGCTGCATGAGTGGTTCCCCACCGGAGATGGTCAACCCGCCGCCGGTCGAGTCGAAGACGCCTTTGTAGCGCTTGACCCGGGCGACGAGGTCGTCCAGCGTGGTGAGCAGCCCGTCCTTCATCTTCCAGGTGTCCGGATTGTGGCAGTACTGGCAGCGCAGCAGACACCCGGAAAGAAAGAGTGTCATTCGCGTGCCGGGACCGTCAACGGCGGTGACCAGTTCCCACGAGTGGACGCTGGCGACCGACCCGTTGTGGATCGCTTCCATTTCGAGGTGGTGGAGTTCAGCCAGTTCGGCTTGTTCACTGCTCACGGATGAACCGTCCACCAGGGCGATGGCCGCGCCGGCGCTGGGCAGACCGAGGTTTACTGCTGGCATTGTCTCGTCCTACTCAGCGTCGCCGCGTCGATATCAGTGATCAGTGCGAGTGGAACGTGCGGCTGATGACATCCATCTGCTGCTCGCGGGTCAGGCGAACGAAGTTCACCGCGTAGCCGGAGACGCGAATCGTCAGCTGCGGGTAGTTCTCCGGGTGCGCCATGGCGTCTTCGAGAGTGTCGCGGTTGAGCACGTTCACGTTGATGTGGTAGCCGGTCGCCGACGTGAACGCGTCGATGAGGCCGACCAGGCTGGTGATCTGCTCTTCCTTGGTGTGGCCGAGGCCACTGGGAACGACCGTGTTGGTCAGCGAGATGCCGTCCTGCGCTTCACTGTAGGGAAGCTTGGCGACGCTGAGCGCCGACGCGAGCATTCCGTGGGTGTCGCGACCGTTCATCGGGTTGGCACCCGGAGCGAACGACTCGCCCTTGCGGCGGCCGTCCGGCGTGTTGCCGGTGGCCTTGCCGTAGACCACGTTGGACGTGATCGTCAGGATCGACTGGGTGTGGATGGCGTCGCGGTAGGTCGGGTGCTTGCGGATCATCGTCATGAACCGCTCCATCACGTCGACGGCGATGGTGTCGACGCGGTCGTCGTCGTTACCGAACTGGGGGAATTCGCCCTCGATCGTGTAGTCGATGACCAGACCGGTCTCGTCGCGGACCGGACGGACCGTGGCGTACTTGATGGCCGACAGGGAGTCGGCAACCACACTGAGGCCGGCAATGCCGCAGGCCAGCGTGCGGATGATGTCCTTGTCGTGCAGCGCCATTTCGAGGCGCTCGTAGGCGTACTTGTCGTGCATGTAGTGGATGCAGTTCAGGGCCGTGACGTAGGTCTCGGCGAGCCATTCGAGCGTTTCCAGGTAGGCCGGGAAGACGGTCTCGTAGGTGAGCACCTCTTCGGCGTTCGGAAGGGTGGCCGGGGCGACCTGCTTGCCGGACACCTCGTCCTTGCCGCCGTTGATCGAGTACAGCAGCGCTTTGACGGCGTTGACGCGTGCACCGAAGAACTGCATCTGCTTGCCGACGCGCATGGGCGAGACGCAGCAGGCGATCGCGGCATCGTCACCCATCTCGGCGCGGATGATCTCGTCGGACTCGAACTGGATGGCCGAAGTGTCGATCGACACCTGGGCGCAGAAACGCTTGAAGCCCTCGGGCAGAGCGTCGCTCCAGAGAACGGTGAGGTTCGGCTCGGGTGCTGCGCCGATGTTGTACAGCGTCTGCAGGAATCGGAACGTGGTCTTGGTGACGAGCGGGCGGCCGTCTTCACCGATGCCGGCGAGCGACTCGGTAACCCAGGTCGGGTCGCCGGCGAAGATCTCGTCGTATTCGGGGGTGCGCAGGAAGCGCACGATGCGCAGCTTGATGACGAGGTCGTCGATCAGCTCCTGGGCGCCCTCTTCGGTCAGGGTGCCGGCGACGAGTTCGCGCTCGATGAACGTGTCGAGGAAGGCCGCGTTGCGGCCGAACGACATTGCCGCACCGTTCTGCTCCTTGACGGCGCCGAGGTAGGCGAAGTAGAGCCACTGCACGGCTTCGCGCGCGGTGGTGGCCGGCTTGGAGATGTCGGAGCCGTAGGAGGCCGCCATCTGGATGAGTTCCTTGAGGGCCCGGATCTGCTCCGAGTTCTCCTCGCGGGCGCGGATGATGTCCTCGGTCGAGGGCTCCATGTCGAGTTCGGCGCGGTCGTTCTTCTTGCCGGCGATCAGGGCGTCGACGCCGTAGAGGGCGACGCGGCGGTAGTCGCCGATGATCCGGCCGCGGCCGTAGGCATCGGGCAGACCCGTGATCAGGTGACTGTTGCGCGCACGTCGAACGGCGGGGGTGTACGCGTCGAAGACGGCGGTGTTGTGGGTCTTGCGGTAATCGGTGAAGATCTTTTCGAGCTCAGGCGACACGGGGTAGCCGTAGGTCTCGAGCGAGGTGGCAACCATGCGCCACCCGCCGAAAGGCATAATGGCACGCTTGAGCGGAGCATCCGTCTGCAGTCCGACAATTACCTCGTTGGCCTGGTCGATGTAGCCCGGAGCGTGGGCCGTAATGGACGACGGCGTGGCGGCGTCGACGTCGTAGACGCCTTTACGGCGTTCCTCGGGGAACATCTCGGACAGCTTGGCCCAGATTCCCGTGGTGCGTGCGGTCGCGCCGACAAGGAAGCTCGAGTCGCCGACGTAGGGGGTGTAATTGCGCTGGATGAAGTCGCGCAGATTGATCGAATCCTGCCAGGGGCCGGAGGCGAAGTCAGTCTGACCGGCATCATCCGTTCCGCTGCGAACACCTTCAGTGATTGTCATGTAGATTGCTCTCCTCGTGGGATCGAGACACCCTCCGCGAAAGTGTCTCTCCCGCAGTCGGGCCGAGAGGGCAGGACCACGAGGCTCCGGCTAATGCAACGATGCACCGTGTGACTTGCCCTCTTTTCCAACACTACTCCCGTCAGACCCACCCGAACGCGAAATTCATGGAATTGCATCCATTGATGCATTTATTGATAGGTGCTTGAGTGACTAGGGTTGAGGGATGAGCTTCCTCCCGGTGTCCCGCGGAGCCGCCAGGCCCCCCGCCGCGGCCCCCTCCGCCGTCGACCGGATCTACACGACCGTCGCCGACGCCATCATCTCCGGCACCCTGGCCGCGAGCTCACTGATCACCGAGGGAGAGATTGCCGAGGCCCTGTCCACCAGCCGCACCCCCGTGCGGGAGGCCTTTCTCGAACTTCAGGCCCACGGGCTCCTGACGCTCTTCCCCAAGAAGGGCGCGGTCGTCACAGCCCTGGGCGACACGGAGACGGCCGAGCTGCTGCAGGTGCGCATCATGCTGGAGAACACGGCGGTGACCCTGCTCAGCGAGCGGCCGGACGACATCCCGGGCGTCGACGCCGAGCTGCAGGACCTTATTCGGGTCCAGTCCGACGCCGCCCTGGCCGGCGACCTGCTCACGTTCGCCCGCGCCGACCACCGGTTCCATGCCCGCATCGTCGACGAGACGCACAACCGGGTCATCGACGGAATCTACACCCGGCTCGGCCCCCGGCTTGAGCGCCTCGTGCACCGGGCAGCCCTGCGCGACCCGCGCAACCTCGACCGTCTGGTGGCCGAACACCGAATCCTTGCCCACCACCTGCGCGGCGGCGACACCCTCGCCTACGAGGTCGCTCTGCGCCAGCACGTCGAAGACGGTCATCACGCGCAGCTGGCGCCCTGATCGTCCCCCACCTACCCGCACCTGCTTTTCAGAAAAGACCCATGACTTTCCGCCGTACCGTTCCCGCCTGGCAGCTCGCCGCTCCTGCCCTGTTCGTCATGGCCTGGGGTGGGAACCACTTCACGCCCCTCCTGCATATGTACGAATCGCTCGGCCACTATTCCGTCGTCATGGCCGACCTCTTCCTCGGCTTCTACGTGGTGGGCCTGGTCCCCGGGCTGCTGCTCGCCGGCGCACTCTCGGACCGCTACGGGCGCAAAGCCCTGACCCTGGCAGGCGTCGTCCTGGGAATTCTCGCCAGCATCCTGTTGGGTCTGGGATTCTCAAGCGGGATCATGCTTTCCGCCGGGCGCCTGCTGGCGGGGCTGAGCGTCGCCGTGGCGATGGCAGTGGGAACCGCGTGGCTCAAGGAGCTGTCCAGCCCGCCGTTCGACAACCAGGCCGGCCGCACGGCAGGGGCACGGCGGCCTGCCCTCACCCTCACGGTCGGGTTCGGGCTCGGGGCCGGGGTGGCCGGAGTGCTCGCGCAGTGGGGGCCGATGCCGACCCTGTCCCCCTATGTCGTACACATCGTACTCAGCCTGCTTGTGCTCCCCCGCCTACTGAGGGCCCCGGAGACCGTGCCGCGCTACCGGGCACACCGGCCCTTCTGGCAGGACCTGGCGGTTCCGCTGGCCGGACACCGCCGCTTCGTGCGCGTGATCATTCCGTCAGCTCCCTGGGTCTTCGGCGCCGCGGGCATCGCCTACGCGATCATGCCCACTCTGGTCCGGGACCAACTCGGCAACCTCAACCTCGCCTACGCGACCCTGCTCACGGTCGTGACCCTCGGCACCGGCGCGCTCGTGCAACCGCAGGTGGCTCGGATCAACCGGGTCACCGCTGGGCGTGCACTCATTGTCGGGATGTCCGTAATGCTGCTGGGAGTGGGTCTCAGCGTGGCGACGGCGATCGTGCTGTCCCCGGTGCTCGCGTTCCTCACGGCCATCGTGCTCGGCGCCGCCTACGGTGTGTGCATCGTGGCCGGGCTCGTGGAGATCCAGAAGATCTCCACGGCAGCCGACCTGGCGGGCATCACCGGGGTCTACTACAGCCTCACCTACATCGGCTTCCTGCTGCCGGTCGCCTTCGCCTGGCTCACTGCCGTCTTCGATTACCCGGTGCTTCTGAGCATTCTGTTCGTGGTCTGCGCGCTCTGCCTGGCCTTGGTGGCGAACGGGATGCGCCGGCGCGTCACCGAGTAGGCGGCACCTGGATTATCGTCATCCCATGCCCTATTCGCTCCGCCATCTCCTTCCCACCGACGCCGCACCGGTGCTCGGACTCAACAACGCCGCCGTGCCTGCCGTCAACGCCCATGACGAGGCGAGCCTCTCCGCCCTGCTCGCGGCCAGCAGCCACGCCCTCGCGGTCGTGCACGACGAAGCGCCGGGTGAGGTGCTCGGCTTCGCCGTGTTGTTCGGGGTCGACGCCGACTACGCGAGCGAGAACTACCGGTGGTTCTCCGCCCGGTCGGAGTCCTTCCTCTACGTGGACCGCATCGTGGTGTCGGACCAGGCCCGCAACCAGGGTCTCGGGGCCCTGCTGTACACCGCGATTTTCGCGGCGGCCCGGGCGGCCGACGTCGGCCAGGTCTTCTGCGAAGTGAACATCACCCCTCCGAACCCTCGGTCGCTGGCGTTCCACTCCCGGCTCGGCTTCGAGCCGATCGGCGAGCAGTCGACGAAGGGGGGCACCGTCGTGGTGTCCCTGCTGTCGGCTCCCGTCGCCGCGGGCGCACGCTGAGGCCATGACTGTCGACGGTCGCGCAATCCCACTCCCGGATTACCTCAACCACTGGGTGGCGACGCAGCGATGGTTCGCCGACAAGGGCCGTGTGCCGAGACTGGTCAGCATCGGACGCTGGGTGCTTCCGAGCGAGGAAGCAGAGGTGGACATCCGCACTGAGCTCGTCTTTGATGCCGCAGCCCCGACCCGCACCCTCTACCAGTTGCCCCTGACCCAGCGGACCACTCCCCTGCCCGCAGACGGGCAGGGCCTCATCGTCACCCTCGCCGACGGCAGCGCGGTCTACGACGGCACCGCCGACCCGGCCTACGGGCGCGCTCTGCTGGGTTTCATCCTGCGCCAGGCCACCTCGCCTGAGCCCGGAAACCTCGGCGCGCGGGCTCGCGGCGAACTCCTGTCGAGCGCAGATCCCGCCGAACGGCCGGCCCGAGTTGTCGCCGGCCGGGTGCTGCGCGGAGAACAGTCGAACACCTCGATCATTCTGGACTGCGTCGACGCCGCCGGGCGCCCGGCTCGTCCCGTCATCTGCAAGGTGTTCCGGATGCTGCATCCCGGCGAGAATCCGGACGTGTCCGTGCAGTCGGCCCTGGCCCGGGCCGGCTCACACTTTGTGCCGGAACCGGTGGGCTGCGTGGTCGGCCAGTGGACCGACCCGGAGCAACCGCGGGTCACCCTCACGGGTCATCTCGTCTTCGCCCAGGAGTTCCTGCCGGGCGCCCCGGATGCCTGGCGGGCAGCCCTGGTTTCTGCCGGGGCCGGGGAGGACTTCAGCGAACAGGCGCGGGCGCTGGGCGTGGCGACGGCAGCAGTGCACGCCGACCTGGCCGCCGTGATGCCCACTCACGACGCCACCCCCGCGGTCATCGCCGCCGAACTCGGCCGGATGCGCGAGCGCTACCGCAGCGCCGCCGCCGAGGTGCCCGCCCTGACCGGCTACGATACGGCCGTCGAGGCGATCTTCGAGCGGGCGGAGAGGGCGTGCTGGCCCCGGCTGCAGCGCATCCACGGCGATTTCCATCTCGGCCAGGCCCTCGAGGTCCCCGGCCGCGGCTGGGTGCTGGTGGATTTCGAGGGCGAACCGCTGCGCCCTCTTCTCGATCGCACTCAGCCGGATGTGCCGTTGAAGGACATTGCCGGGATGCTGCGGTCCTTCTCCTATGTGGCCGGCACGGTGGAGCGGTCATCGCCCGGCGACCAGACGGCGTCGGCCGAAGAGTGGGCCGCGGCATGCCGGCAGGCCTTCCTCTACGGCTACGCGCGGCAATCCGGCCAGAGCCTGGCCGGTCAGGAACCCCTGCTCGATGCGTTCGAGCTGGACAAGGCCCTCTACGAGGCCGTCTACGAGACCCGCAACCGACCCTCCTGGCTGCCGATCCCGCTCGCGGCCATCCGCGGCCTCGTCCTGGGGGTCTCCGCCGGATTACCGTGAGCGGCCGGAACGGCCGGTCAGCGCTTGAGCTCGGGGAATTGGTCGTCGCGCCACTCACCGGGGAGCCGGGTGTTCTCGGCGGCCGCGGCATCCTCGCGCATGCGCAGTTCCACCCGGCGGATCTTGCCGGAACTGGTCTTGGGCAGCTCGTAGAACTCGACCCGCCGCACCCGCATGTACGGGGGCAGACCGGTGCGGGCGTGGCGCAGCACCGAGAGCGCCGTTTCGCCGTTGGACTCCCAGCCCGCCGCCAGGGCGATGTAGGCCTTGGCGATGTTCAGCCGGGTGTCGTCGGGCGCGGGCACGACGGCCGCCTCGGCCACGGCCGGGTGCACCAGCAGCACGCTCTCGACCTCGAACGGGGAGACCTTGTAGTCGGAGGACTTGAAGATGTCGTCGGTGCGGCCAATGAACGTGATATAGCCTTCGGCGTCGCGGCTGGCGACATCACCGGTGTGGAAGTAGCCGTCCCGCACGGCCTCACGCGTGCGTTCGGGATCCCCGTGGTAGCCGGCCATCAGGTTGACCGCGGTGCGGGACAGGTCGAGGCAGATCTCGCCCTCGTCGCTCTCCTCACCGGTGATGGGGTCGAGCAGCGTGATCGCGACGCCCGGTAGGGGCATCCCCATCGAACCGGCCAGCAGAGCGGAACCCGGGGCGTTGCCCACGATCGCCGTGGTCTCGGTCTGGCCGTAGCCATCCCGGATGGTGAGTCCCCAGGAACGCTGGATCTGATGGATGACCTCCGGGTTGAGCGGCTCGCCGGCCGAGAGGATCTCGCGCAGTCCTACCGGCTTGGCGCCGACGTCGGATTGGATCAGCATGCGCCACACGGTCGGCGGGGCGCAGAAGGTGGTCACTTTCGCGCGGTGCAGCTGGTCGGCGAGGGCGAACGGGTCGAACCGGGCGTAGTTGTAGACGAAGACGGTGGCCTCGGCGATCCACGGGGCGAAGAAGCTGCTCCAGGCGTGCTTGCCCCAGCCGGGCGAGCTGATGGCCAGGTGCACGTCGTCCGGGCGCAGTCCGATCCAGTACATGGTGGTCAGGTGCCCCACGGGATAGGACGTCTGGGTGTGCACCACCATTTTCGGCTTGCTGGTGGTACCCGAGGTGAAGTAGATCAGGGACGGGTCGTCGGACGAGACGACCACGGCGGGCTTCTCGGCCGCGACGAGCGCGGCATCCGCGTAGTTGGCCCAGCCGGGGGTGGCCGCACCGACGCAGATGCGCGAGAAGTCGCCGGGCACCGCGTCGAACTTGGCGGCGTCGCCGGCGTTGGCGATGACGTGCTGCACCCCGCCGCGCAGAACCCGATCCGCCAGGTCGCCGGTCGCAAGCACCGTGGACGTGGGCAGGATGACCGCGCCCACTTTCATGATGGCGAGCATCAGCTCCCAGAGCTCGACCTGGTTGCCCAGCATCAGCATGACGTGGTCGCCGTGCCCGACGCCCCGGGAGACCAGCCAGGTGGCCACCTGGTCGGAGCGCGCCGACATCTCGCTGAAGGTCACCGTCAGTTCGCTGCCATCCTCCTCCACGATCCACAGGGCGGTCCTGTCGTTGCCCGCGGCCATGACGTCGAACCAGTCGACGGCCCAGTTAAAGTTCGCCCCCACATCCGGCCACTCGAACTCGGCCTGGGCGCGCGCATGATCGTCTCGCAACTGCAGGAGGTGGTCGCGCGCGCCTCGAAAGGCGGTGGTGCTCTGGGGGGTGGTCATCCGTCCCATTTTCCTCGGTTTAAATGCCCGAAACGGAATACGACACCCGGCCGCGAGGCCGGCAGGTCCCGGAGGTTCCGCAGCTCGGTGCCGTTCGGGCCGAACGGCGCGAAGATCTTCCTCGGCGTGATGAAGCGCTTCAGGGAGTGGCGCGGATCGCGTCCACCAGGGCGGCGAAGCGGGCGTTGCCGGGCAGGTCGTCGATGAGCACGGACTTTCCGTCGGGGCCGGCCAGCGGGATGCGCCAGTTCGGGTACTCGTTCGAGGTCCCGGGCTGGTTCTGGGTCCGGCGCTCGCCGACCGCATCCACCAGAGCCACGCCAAGGAGCGACGAGGGCGTCAGTGCGGTGTACGCGTAGAGCGCCTCAACCGTCTCCTGCACGGTCGGGGCCGGCTCGGCGCCGAGGGGCGGCAGCAGGTCGCGTTCGCGAAGCGCGGCCAGCATGGCGGACTGCTCGGCGAGGTCCGCGGTGCGCTCCTCCTCGACCGATCGCCCGAGCAGACCGAGCGACTCGCGCAGGGCCACGTGGTCGCCGGCGAGATAGCCGGCCGTCGGAGGCAGATCGTGGGTGTTCACACTGGTCAGGCAGGCCTGGCGGTACCGTTCGGGGGCCAGCGGCACACCGTTGTCTCGTTCGAACCAGAGGATCGAGGTTCCGAAGATGCCGCGTTCGGCGAGGTACTCACGCACCCAGGGCTCGAATACGCCGAGGTCTTCGCCGATCACCACCGCGCCGGCGCGCTGAGCCTCGAGGGCCAGGATACCGATGAGTGCCTCGTGGTCGTAGTGCACGTAGGTGCCCTCTCCCGGTCCGGCGCCGACCGGGATCCACCACAGGCGGAACAGACCCAGAATGTGGTCCACCCGGATGCCGCCGGCATGGTGCAGGATGCTGCGGAGCATGTCCCGGTAGGCGACGTAGCCCGACTCGGCCAGCCGGCCGGGGTGCCACGGCGGCTGCGACCAGTTCTGGCCCTGCTGGTTGAACATGTCCGGCGGGGCTCCCACGGTCATGCCCGGGGCGAGAACGCCCTGCAGGGTCCAGGCGTCGGACCCGGTGATCTGTACCCCGACCGCGAGGTCGTGCACGATGCCGATGGTCATTCCGGCATCCGTCGCCGCGCGTTGAGCGGTCTCCAACTGCTGGTCGCAGAGCCACTGGAGCCAGCTGTGGAATTCAATGCGGTCCGCGAGCTGCTCCCGGTGCTCGGCGGCGAAGGGACCGCGGGGGCCGCGCGGCTCGATCGACCATTCCGGCGCATCCGTCGGGAACAGCTCGGCCAGGGCGCACCAGAGCGCGAAGTCGACCAGACCCTGACCCTGCTCGGCGCAGAATTCCTCGAACCGGTGGGCACGGGAGGGGGTCGGCCGCACCTGGTGCACGGCTTCCAGCGCGGTCAGTTTGGCAGCGTAGGCGCAGTCGCGGTCGAGGTGGTCCGCCTCCAGGTTGGCCGAGTGCTGCCGGTCCGCGAGGGACTCGACAACGGCTCGTGCCGCCGGGGCGAGGTAGCCGTATTCGGGCACGTCCTCGACCCGGATGTACAGCGGGTGGAAAAAGCGCCTGCTCGACGGCAGGTACGGGGAGGGCTCGACCGGCGGGGCAGGCTCGGACGCGTGCAGCGGATTGACCAGGACGAAGTCGGCTCCGTACTGGGAGCCGGAGATGGCGGCCAGGTCGGCAAGGTCGGCGAAGTCGCCGATCCCCCAGCTCCGGGAGGAGCGCACCGAGTAGAGCTGGGCCATCAGACCCCAGTCGCGATGCCCGGCCAGGTTTCGAGTGGTCTCGAGCCGGGGCGGGGTCACGACGAGGCCGCAGCGCGCCGTGTGGTCTCCGCTCTCTGCGTGCAGGGTGTGCCAGCCCAGCGGCAGGCCGGCCGGGATCTGGAACGTCGCCCGGCTCATCGGCCGACCGTCGACGGTGCGGGGTTTCTCCCAGAGCCCCGTCTGCAACACCTCGTGCCGGGTGCCGTCCTCGGCGACGATCCAGACGAGGGCCGTCGAACCGGCGCCGGTGTGCACGGGCACCTCGTCCTCGCCGCCCTCGCGGAGCACCACGACGGGAGGCAGGAGCCGGCGCCAGGGCGCGAGGCTCTGCTCGGTCAGCGCCGCATCAACCTCGGCAGGCGTGCCGGCGGGAACGCCGAGGGCACCCAGGACCTTACGCAGGGTGCCGACGTCGACCGCCCGTGAAGCACCGTCCCAGCCGGTGAAAGAGGTGTCAACCCCGAGTGATCGTGCCAGTTCCAGCAGCGCCGCCGCAGAACGGTCGGTTGGTTCGAGTTCCATGGGACCACTCTAGATCCGGGACCGGTCCCGGACCCGCGCCGGACCCGTGCCGGACCCCGCCGGCCCTACCTGCCGAAGCGCAGGACAAAGGCCTTCATCAGGTTGGCCGGCTCGGTGACGATGGATGCGTCGATCGCCGCGATGACGTCGTCCAGGGCGTCGGGATCGAAGTAGCCGTACTCGCGGTAGATGCGGATGCGGGTCAGGATGCCGGCGTTGGTCAGTTCCGGATGGAATTGCGTCGCGTAGACGTTGTTGCCGACCCGGAACGCCTGCACGGGACAGTTCTGCCCGGTCGCCAGCAAGACGGCGCCGGGCGGCAGCTCTGAACAGGCCTCTTTGTGCCCGACGAAAGCTTGAAAGGTGGGCGCGAGCGCGGCGAACAGCTGGTCGGCTGCGCCGGCCTCGGTGAGGGAGATCCAGGTCGGCCCGGCCTCCTCGGACCAGGTGCGGTCGAGCCTGCCACTCAGATGACTGGTGAGCAGTCCGACGCCGTAGCAGGCACCGAGGAAGGGGAAGTCCCGGGCCAGCACCTGGTCGAGGAGGGCGGTTAACTCGGCCTCGACGCGGCGTTGCACGGACGACTTGACCTCGGCGGGATCGCTCGCGTTGAAGGGGCTGCCGCCCACGATGATGCCCGAGTATCCGTTCAGGTCGATCGGTGGCATCGGCGCAGCCTCGAGCCGCACCCGGTGGAGCTGGTCGGGTTCCAGATCGCCGGCCGCGAGGAATCCGGCGTACTCGTCATCGGCGGCTTCGTCCTCAGAACGGGTGGCGAGCAGCAGGAAGGGCTTCACAGCATCATCGTAGTGGTGGGCCTCGGCAGACGCTGCTGCATCTGCGCGGTGTCGAATGCGAACCCCACCACCGACCTATGCGGGTGCGCCGGCGATGTTGACCATCCAGCTCACGCCGAATTTATCGACGCACATGCCGAAGCTGTCGCCCCACGGCGACGGCTCGAGCGGCATGACGACGGTGCCCCCGGCCGCGAGCTTGTCCCAGTAGCCGCGCAGCACCGGTTCGTCGTCGCCGCTGAGCGACACGGAATAGTTGGTGCCCGGACGGTGCTCCAGCCGGTTCGGGGTGTCGGAAGCCATCAGCACCAGGCCGTCGTCGGTGGTCAGCATGGCGTGCATGATCTTGTCCTGCTCAGCCGTGTCGTCGCTCGCCTCGAACTCGGCGAACGTGCTCAGCGTCAGCTCGCCGCCGAACACCGTCCGGTAGAACTCCATCGCTTCCCGGGTCGTATCCCGGAACCCCAGGTAGGGATTGAGTTGGGTCGTCATGGTGGAGCCTCCTTCTGTCATGGGGCGAATGCTCCGATTATCGGCCCGACCCCGCGCCAGCACGAGGCGTGCGGGGAAGTCTTCTACGCTGGGACCATGGACTCCCCCAGGGCCGCCCTGCTGCGGCCGATTCTCACCCTCACCATCAACCCTGCTCTCGACGTGAGCACGTCAACCGAGCACGTGGTCAGCGAACACAAGATGCGCTGTGGCCGGTCCCGCCTCGACCCGGGTGGCGGCGGTGTGAACGTGGCTCGGGTAGTGCAACGTCTCGGCGGGCAGGCCCTGGCCGTGTACACCGCGGGCGGCCCCACCGGGGAGGCCTTCCGCCGGCTGATCGAAGCCGAACTCATCCCGACCCTGGCGGTGCCGATCCACGGCAGCACCCGCGAGAGCTTCACCGTCGACGAGACGGGCACCGGCAAGCAGTTCCGCTTCGTGCTGGAAGGCCCCGAGCTCAGTGAAACCGAGTGGCGGGCCTGTCTCGCGGTCGTCGGAGAGTCGATTCCGGTCGGCGGCTATGTGGTCGCCAGCGGCAGCCTGCCGCCGGGAGTCCCGGACGATTTCTACGCCCGGGTCACCCGTCTGGCGCACGGGCGCGACGCCCGCTGCATCGTGGACACGTCCGGTCCCGCGCTCGCGGCCGCGCTCGACGAGGGGGTCTACCTGGTCAAACCGAGCGGGCGTGAGCTGGGAGAGCTTGTCGGCGCAACCCTCGACACCGAACAGAGCAAGATCGACGCGGCCGCCGAGCTCGTCGCCCGCGGGTCCGCGGAAGTCGTCGCGCTGACGCTCGGCGGAGCGGGAGCCGTGCTCGCCTCGGCGAGCGGGATCATCCGTCTGGGGGTGCCGCAGGTCACGGTGCAGAGCACCGTCGGGGCCGGCGACAGCTTTCTCGGTGCGTTCGTGCTGCGGATCGCGCAGGGGTTCCCGGTGGACCGGGCGTTCCAGGCCGCCGTCGCCGCCGGCACCGCCACCGCGATGACACCGGCCACGGAACTCTGCCACCGGGTCGATGTGGAACGCCTGGAGGCCGAACTGGTGGCACTCGCGTGAAGCTCACCGACATTGATCCACCCAGCCGCAGCTTTTCCCGGTGGCTCACCGACGAAGAGGTGGGGCAGGTGCTCGCCTCCAGCCGCGGCTGGAGGCTTGCGCCGGACGGCGGCGTGATGGCCGGCAAGATTCGCAAGTCCCGGATCGCGCCGTCTCTGACCGCGCTCGGCGCCACCGCGGCCGCCGAGCGGTGGATCAGCCGCGCGGCGGCGCCCGGCAGGGACGGCAGCGGCCCGACGCACATCATGTGGGGCATCTTCAACGCCCGAACGGACGCCGAGATCGCGGCTAAAGTCGATTCATGACCGCTGACGTTGCCACCGGCACCCTCCGCACCTCGATCCCCCGCTTGATCGGCCGATTGGCTCTGGGGGCGTTCCTGCTCGTCGCCGGAATCAGCCACCTCGCGTGGAACCGTGAGGCGTTCCTCGCCCAGGTGCCCACCTGGTTGCCGCTCGAGGGTGATTTCGTCGTGGTTGCGTCGGGCCTGGTCGAGATCGCTCTGGGCCTGTCACTGCTGCTGCTGGCCAGGCGCACGGTGCAGGTGGGCTGGGTCGTGGCCCTGTTCTTCCTGGCAATCTTCCCCGGCAACATCTCCCAGTTCGTCACGGCCACCGATTCGTTCGGCCTGGATTCGGACCTGTCCCGCGGCATCCGCCTGCTCTTCCAGCCGGTGCTCGTGGCGTGGGCGCTGTGGTCGACCGGTGCGTGGCGCGCCTGGCGGGCACGCCGTGCAGCGTAACTGATACCCCATGGGGTATGTTGGGCGGACGAGTTCAACGAAAGGGTTCAACGGATGTGCCGTCAAGTTACGTGTAAGAAGTGTGGAAAAACGACCTGGGCCGGGTGCGGCCAGCACGTCGACCAGGTGATGCGAGGCGTTCCGGGGGCACAGCGGTGCCGCGGACACGAGAAAGACGCCCCGACCCCCGGCTTCTTCGCTCGGTTCTTCTCCCGCAGCTGAGTCCGGAGTCAGTAGTCGCTGGCGGACAGGTCGGTCGCGGCGTCATGCTTGAGCTTCAAAAGGGCGAGGTCGATGTGCAGGAACACCTCGGTGCGGGCCTCCCGCCGGGCCTCGTAATCGGGGTCATTCCAGTCTATGTTCAGCCTGATCAGGCGTGATGACACCGCGTCACTGACCTCGTCGCTGGCGGCCCGCTGAGCCCGCCGCACGAGACGCGCGACCTTGTCGTCGTCGGCGGCCACGGCCTCGAGGGCCTCGGCGAGCTTCTCGTGCACGCGGCGGCGCAGTTTGAGCTGAATGATGTCGTGATGCTGGTCTTCCGTGAGATCGGAGGTCCACCGTGACCTGGTCAGTTCTTTGCGCTGGTCCTTGACCCGGCGGGCGTACTGCTCGTTCTGCCGGGTGAGCAGGTGCAGCTCGTGACGGGCGGTCGCCGCGTAGCGTTCCGGATCGTAGTCGGCGTGATCACCGAGAGCGCCCACGATGATGTCGTTCTTCACCGCCATCCGGACGGCGGAAAGCGCGATCTTGAGCCCCTCGTCGACGATCACCTTAATTGCGGCCACGCTACAAAATCTTACTGTGCGGGCCCGCCGAAACCAGGGCTTCCCCTGTCGCGGTTGGGCCCTGCGCGAAGCTTAACCCGAACGCACCGGCGACGAGAGCGGCGTGATGTAGGAGAACCCGGTGCTGTTGTTCTTGGTCATCGAGAGCACCAGCTCCATGTGCGGCTCAAGCGCGGTGACCTTGTCGAGCGGGGAACCGATGATGAGCTGAAAGCCAAGCCCCTTCCACGCCGACACGGCACGGCCGGCGAACTCGGAGTCCGATTTCACGAAACCCTCATCGAGGAAGACCGGCGCGAAGCGCGGGCGGGTGCGACTCTCGTCGCCGAGCTGGAACCGCAGGGCGGCTCCCACGACGAACGCCACCAGTTCCTGGGACTCGCCACCGCTCTTGCCGCCGAGCGACGAGTAGGTGCTGACTTCCACGCCCTCCGGGGTGGTGCGCACGGCGGTGATCTCCACGTGCCGGCGCACGTCGAGCAGCAGATCGCGCTGGGATTCCTGGCGCGGACCGTCGGCGGACTTACGGATCAGGTTCATGAACGCCTGCAACCGGGTGAACCGGCTTTCGGTCTGCTCGTCGGTGAAGGCGTCCGTGGATCCGGAGGACAGCACCTTGAGTTCCGTGCGAAACGCGGTGGCGTCGTCGAGGTGGAGGCGACGCAACGCGATCTTGAGGCGGTCGCGCCCGGCTCCGAACGGCAGCGTGGTGAGGATCTCATTGATAGGACGGAGGCGATCTTCGATTTCCTCGATGGAGGAGGTGAATGCCCCGACCAGGGGAACCAGGTCCTGGCCGCTCCAGAGCGCGAGGCGGCGCTTCCACTCCTGACGCCGCTCGTGCAGGCCGAGTGTGTAGACGGCATCAAGGATGTCCCGGTAGCTCGGGTAGGAATCCAGCGAGACGCCGATGTTCGGGTCGGGCCAGCGGCTCTGAAAGGTCTCGAAGATGCCGACCAGAGTGTTGCGGGCGCCCGCGGCGCTGTCCCGGTCCTGGCTGGACTGCTCGGTGAGGCGCTCGCGCAGCCGCCTGATGGCCCCGTCGAACGCGTCGAGGTCATGCTGGTCGGCGACAGCCGCGAACTGGGCGTCGAGGTGGGTGGTGTGCTCCTCCGACAGTGACAGCGCGGTCTCCGGATCACCATCGATGCGGTCGAGGCGGCTGCTCACCGCATCCTGCCGGTCCACGATGCGGCCCTGCTCGGCGACGAGGGCCTGCAGGGCAACCTCCGTGGCGTGCTTCAGCTTCTGGGCTGTTTCCAGTTCGGCGGCCAGCCGCTCTTCCTCATCTTTCAGGGCGCGCAGCACGTCACTGTCGGCGAGCACGCGCTCGCGCTCGGCTCGCTTCTCAGCGATGCGGACATCCGCGGCTTGCACGTCGATGGCCGGCCAGGCCGCGTCGACGACGAACTGGTGTGCGGCCCTGCGGGCCCGGAGGTTGGCGAGGCTCGCACCATGCGCGGAGGCTTCACGCGCGAGGCTGTCGGCCTCCAACCGCAGGCGGGCCAGCTCCTCGTCGATGTCGTGCAGGCGGGTGCGACTGGAGAAGCCGATGATCGACTTCTGGTCGCTGTTCCAGCCATGGGCGCCGCGGGAACCGTTGCGGGTCTGCCCACTCGGGGTGACCCTCGGGCCGTCCCCGACGAGGTCGGCGGCCGTGGCGACGCACTCCGCGTCGAGATTCGCGGCCTGTACCCGGTCCCGCACCCAACCGCTGAAGGGCGAGTCCTTGAAGACGAGCTTTCCCGACACGAAGCGCGGGTCACCGTCGATCTGCTCGTGCGAGCGCAGCGGCACCCCGTCGAAGTGGATGCGCACGGGGATGCGGAGCGGGTCGATGGCCAGGCTCAGCGCGCGCAGACGAGTCTCGTCGACGAGCAGGACGCGCACGACGGATGCCAAGGTGACCTCGGCCGACTGGCGCCAGGCGTCCTCGCCGGGGGCCAGATCGATCAGTTCGGCGAGGAAGGGCAGCTCCTCGGCGGGGATGCCCGACGCCTCGGCGATCAGCAGGCGTGCGCTGTGCAGGTGCTGGGGAACCAGGCTCGCCCGCCCGGACAGGAACTGGTGCTCCTGCCCCAGGGTGCGGAGGTTCTCCTCGACCGGATAGGCCGTGCGTTGCAGCGCGCTTCTCGTGTTCTCGAGGTCGGTCTCGGCAGTGGGAAAGCCGGACAGGAACCCGTCGGCCGCGGCGCGGGCCCGATCGAAGTCGTCGCCGGAGTCGATGGAGAGGCCGAGAGGCCGGATGCGCTCGTCGAACTTGGAGCGCTCGGCGGCCACGTCGTCGCGTTTGTCGGTGAGCTGGCCAAGCTCGTTCTGCAGGCTGACGAGCACGTCGCCACCGTTGTCACGCTGCTGGCGCTGCAGGTCGGCGACGCGCGCTTTCAACGCGGTCTCGGCATCCCGGGCCGTCGTGGAGCGCAGCTGGGTGTCGCGCCGCTGCACCCGGTTGACGTCGGCTGCTTCCTCGAGCAGGCTCTGCTCCGTGCGGAGTTGCCACAGCACGAATGGGGTGTCGCCGGAGCGGTGCACGCCAAAGGTGTCGATCAGGTCGGCCTTATCGGTCGCCGTCTCGTAGACGCGATGCAGGTCGGGCAGGCGTTCCAGCACCTTGGCCTTCTGCGCCTCGGCGACCATGGCGCCGTAGGACCGTTCGAGGTCTTCGAAGTGGGCGACGGCCTTGTCGGCGGCCGCGTAGGTGGACGGTTCCTCCAGCACCATCGACTTGTAGAGCCCGTCGACCGTCTTCACCTGCTGGCCGGCCTGGATGCGTGCGAGCAGCCGGAGCGCCTTGCCGCCCTCACCGTTGGCGCCGATGCCCAGGCGGGTGTACAGGGTCTGGGCGAACGCCGCATAGGTGTCGAAGACATCCAGTTCGGGGAACCGGGATTTGAGAGCGCGCTTGTCGAACCGGGACTCGGTCACCTCGGCCAGGTCGCGCAGGTCGAGGTATCCGTCGATCGTGGCCATCTTCATGGTGATGTCGCCGAACCGGGTGCTGCCGCGGGGCACGAAGTAGGCCCGCAACACGGTGAAACGGCGCTGGTTGTCATCGATGAAGGTCATCGACACGGCACCCCAGGTGGACTCGTGGGCACCGCGGAGCACCTGGTCCTGCAGCTCGCCCGTGCCGGCCTCCCGGTTGGCGTCGGTCTTGCCCTTGAGGTAGGTCATCAGGCTGCGCTGGTCGGCGCTGCGCGCCCGCCCGGAACCGGCGTCGTTGGAGGCGCCGTTGAAGGGGGTGTCCGACGGCATCATCAGGGCGAGGTAGGCGTCGAGCAGGCTGCTCTTGCCGGTTCCGGACGCCCCGGACACCAGGGTGGCGCTGGGCGCGAAAGCAACCTCGTGGTGGCCCTGAAAGCCACCCCAGTTCACCATCTGGAACGACTCGGCGCGCCACTGCGTGGTGCCCTCGGTGAGGCCATCGACATAAAAGAGCGGGGAATCGTTCATGACAGGGCCTCCGGCAGGGCTTCGGACAGGAGACGCAGATCGTCGAGATCGGTGGCTTCCGAGCCGGAATCGGAGTTCTGGGTGACCAGCCACTCCAGCAGTTCGCTCAGCCGTTCCACCGGCAGCAGCACCTCGATCACGGCGGAGATGCGGAATCGGTCGGGGTCGCTGGTCTTCAGCAGCACCCGCGCCTT
The DNA here is from genome assembly GCF_004402645.1 of Cryobacterium sp. TMT2-42-4. Classification (NCBI taxonomy): domain Bacteria; kingdom Bacillati; phylum Actinomycetota; class Actinomycetes; order Micrococcales; family Microbacteriaceae; genus Cryobacterium; species Cryobacterium sp. TMT2-42-4. Next base: position 84,853 of record NZ_SOFT01000022.1, on the reverse strand, counting down.
CGCGAGGCTGTCGACGGCGGCCGTGGCCTTTCGGGCGTCGCCCCAGCGGTCGGTGGCGTGTTCGGGCCGGAAATGACCGACGTTCTCCACCAGGTTGTCGCGGTCCACGATGACGATGTCATGGCCGTTGGCACGCTCGCTGCGGAATCGCTGCCGCAGCAGCACGAGCAGAATGGTCTCCTCCCGCGTGTAGGACACGTCGTGCAGCAGGGTCGGGAATCGGTCTCCGCCCTCGGCGACCGCCTGCCGTTTGAATGCCACCTCGTAGTGCAGGTCGACATGCAGATCGAGGAACATGTCGTTCAGTCGCGATTTGAGCAGGCTCTGGGAGCGCAGCAGTGTCTGCCATTCGGCCGGCTGCAGCGCGGCGGAGATGTAACGGTGCTTCAGCAGCAGCACCAGGGTGCGACGCTGCTCCACGGTGAGCCCGCCCTCGTCGCCCTCGAAGAGGGACAAGCTGGGCGAATCGATGTCGGTGTGCTCGGCGGTGGGCTCGTCAGTCATTGTCGGATCCGTAGTTCAGGGCGGACAGCGCCGCAGTTTCGTCGTCGCTGAGCATGATTCGGGGCACCTCGAAGCTGCGGGTGGAGCCGTCGGGTCGCACGGTTTCGAAGCGTTCGAGCGTCTGGGACCGGCTGACCGCATCGATCTGGGTGGCGATCTGCAGCATCCCCAGGATCTCGACCGGGCGGCGCAGGGTGACGTCGAGGTCGTTGAAGGCGTCACCGACGGATGCGGCGTCGCCGTGGTTGAAGGCCGTCACGATCGCGTCGCGCAGCTCCCCCAGCAGCGGGCCGCCCTGCGTGCGCATCTCGTCGAGACTCGGTGGCGGTGGGGCGTCGTCGGAGACATCCTGCAGCTCGGGCGGCGCGCGGTGGGCGCCCGGGTCGTAGAAGCGTTCGCGGAGGTGCGGGGCGTCGAGGGTTCCCGGCATGAGTTCGGCGGTGACCGTGCTGCGGGGCCCGGCGGTCTGCATCCAGGTCGCGAGTTCCTTGTTGATCTCGCGCAGCAGGCGCTCGAGTTCGCGGTCCTTGACCACGTCGTGGTTGACGATGTGCTCGCGCAGGGTGGTCGTCAACCCGTTGCGTTGGGTGAGCACATCATCGATGCCCTTGCGGATCAGGCGCACGGTGCCCATGAAGCTGCGGCGGTCGGTGGCGCTGAGTTCGAGGGCGAACGGATGCAGCAGGATCGTCTCCAGGTCGTCCCCCAGCTCCCGCAGCAGGTCGTCGTCGCGCAGCAGGGTGAAGGCCCCCTCGAAGGCGCGACCTTCCCGGGTCGAGGTCATCAGGGCATCCGTTTTCACGAGGTACTCGTCGAGTACCTCGCTGATCGGGCGTTCCTCGCCGCGGAAATCGTTGACGATCTGCCGGTGCATGGCGGCGACGGATTCCTCGACGCGTTTAAAATCGCTGGGCAGCTGGCCGATCAGGTCGACCAGGTCGGCGTAGCCCTCGCGCATCTGCTCGTTCGAGACGGGCGCGATCTCGCCGCCGGCTGCGAGGCGGTCACGCTCGGCGGCGTTCTCGGCGATCGCCCGGTCGAGGCGACGGATGCGCTCCTCCCGATCAGGGTTGGCCTGCGTGGCGCGGTGACGCACCGTATCGACGATCGTGGTGAGACGGGATTCGCTGATCAAAGCCCGATCGCGGGACAGGCTCTCGACCAGGAGCAGCGCCTCGAGGGCGTGCGAGGTGAGCGAGTAGTGTTCTTCGTCGCCCTCCCCCGTTTCGCGGAAAAGCCACTGGTCGTTCATCCACTGCACGCAGAGGGCCCGACCGGTCTTGCCCGGCACATCGCTGCCGACCGAGCGCAGGTCGGCAAGGTAGGCGTCGACCTGAGTGTGCAGCAGATCGGCCCGCACGCTGCGCCGGTCGCGGCTGAAGGAGGACTTGAACACGACGAGCACGAACGGCGCCCACTTGCGGTCCAGCAGGCGCAGGGTGGGTTTGTCGAAGGCTTCGCGCACCCGCGCCAGTTCACCCGCAAGCTCGCTCATATCGAAGTTCCTTCCCGGGCCTCCTCAAGGGTAACGGTCCCCGCGTGCGGGCCGGCACGCGGGCAGGCGCTCGTGGCGCGTGTGAGACTGGCAGGACAAGCTGAAGGAGCGACACGTGACCGACCCGCGCGCGAACATGGAGGGCAACAACCTGCTCAATCTCGGTGCGCCGCACCTGGACTGGTCGAAGACGCCCGGCCGGGTGCCGGGTTTCTGGGTGTCGGTCGTCAGCGTCGTCCTCGCGGTGCTGCTGCCGTTTCCCGCGCTGTTCGTTGCCCTGATCGGGCTTTCCCTTTCACTGCGGGCTTTCAGTGTGATCCCGGCCGGCGCCCGAGGGCGAGGGCTGGTGCTCGCGTCGCTGGCTCTGTCGGGAGTCGCGATTCTGGCTGTCGTCGTGCGGCTGGTTCTGGTCTTCGTCTAGCCGTCATGTTCTAGCCGTCATGTTCTAGCCCTCGTGTTCCGCTCCGCGTCCTGAACGAATTCGACGGTGAATCTGGCCGAAATGTCCCAAAACCCGGCCGAAAAGCACTGTGCTCCAAAATCTCCGTCGATTGGTTCACCACGTCACGGCTTCAGCCGGCCCACCCCGGGGAGGAAGCGGCCGGCGCGGGCGCCGTAAGCGGCGTAGTCCGGTTGCTCGGCCACGAGCATCCGCTCTTCCCAGCGCGCCTTGCCCGCCAGCAACAGCACGAGGGCGAGCCAGGCTACGAGATGCCAGACCGATGCGCCGAGCAGCACGAGCCCCAGGCCGCCGATCATCAGACCGGTGTAGATGGGGCTGCGCACGAGACCGTATACACCGGTGGTGACCAGCGGCGCGTGCTCCCGCGGAATCGGACTCGCGGTGAGGGCCGGTCCGAGGCCGAGCACGGCGAGCACGGCGAAGACCGCGCCTACGACAGCGAGCACGATCGCGGCGACGACAACGGCGAGGTTCGCCGGCCACAGTGTGCCGTGGGGAAGGAGGGCCAGCGCCAGGAGCAGCAGGAACTGGGCCGACACCAGGGCAATTGCGAGCGCACGCTTCATGGCTTGAGGCTACGCCCTGGGCTCGCGTGAGCACGAGAGGGAGCTTCCGCAGACATTGTGACCCTGAACGCCGGCCCGAGAAGGGCGGTGGGTCGTCGACGGCGCCCGGAGGCTCGAAGGGTATTGCCGGATCGGACCTGTAGTGGAGACCGCTGGGCGCAGTCCAGTGGAGCTCGCCGCCCGGCGACTGGGTCACCGTCCAGTTGGTTTGTGTCTTCAACCGGTGGTCGGGCGCACAGAGGCTGGCGAGGTTGTCGTACCGAGTGATGCCGTCTTCTCGCCATTCGTGGCTGTGGTCCATCTCGGCGCGGGCCGCCGGTCGGTTGCAGCCGGCGAATCGGCAGGTTTCGTCTCGAATATCAAGGAGCCGTCGGAGGTCCTTCGGTACCCGGTACTGATGTCGGCCGACCGACAGCATCACGCCGGTCTCGGGATGGACGAGAATGCGGGTAAAGCTCGGCGCTCCGGCCGCCAGTTCCCGGGCCGTCTCGGGGTCGATCGGCCCGCACCCCTCAAGGTGACCCGGCTCGTCGCCGCGGCCGAGGAGGGTGAGCACCGGCACCGGCACCGGCACCGTCACGTTCACGGTGGCGCGGATGCCCCGGCCGAGCCCCGCGGGGGTGACGCCGTCGACTACCAGTGCCGCGAAGGCATCCGCTCTGAGCTGGGCCAGGACGCTCATTCTGCGAGCGAGGGACGCCGCGTCGCCGGACGTCTCGGCCGTCACGACGCCGAGCACGCCACCGTCGTCAAGCTGCTTGACGTCGAAGTTCTGACGGTCGGAGTCCTCGATGTCGCTGAGATCGGCCAGGTTTTCCATACCCCAATTTTGGCACTGATGAAATCCCAGTTCTAGTAGCGCGCCGCAAATGTGCGCTACTTTTCGAAGATGTTGACCATCAATACCAGCCCGAGGCCACCGACTTGTTCCACGCTCCACAGGGGTCGCCGTAGCGCTCCGCGATGTAGTTCAGACCCCAGGAGATCTGGGTGGCCGGGTTGGTCGCCCAGTCGGCGCCGGCCGAGGCCATCTTGCTGCCGGGCAGGGCCTGCGGGATGCCGGTGGCACCGCTCGAGGCGTTGTAGGCGTTGACGTTCCAGCCGGACTCCTTGTTCCAGAGGCTGACCAGGCATCCGAGCTGGTCGGCGCCCCAGCCGTACTTGGACGCCATCATGTCCCGGGCGATCGCCTGGGCTCCGCTGGGGTTCGTGGGGGCGGCGGGGCGGGGCGGTGCCGGGGCAGGAGCGACCGGCTTCGGTGCTGCCGGCTTCGGAGCCGCCGCCTGGGCAGCAGCCTGCGCCTGGGCATCCGCGGCAGCCTGAGCAGCTGCGGCAGCCGCTGTGGCAGCCGCAGCCTGCTCCGCGGCGAGGCGATCGGCCTCAGCGGTCGAGGCCTTCACGACCTCGGCTTGGGCAGTGACCTGCTCCACAAGATCGAAAACTCGCTCGGGGGCCAGAAGCGTGTACTCGCTGAGCGAGGCGACGGTGCTCGAGAGGGCCGAGACATCCGTCTTGCCCTGGGCCGCCGCGATCACGCCGGTGGCACCGGCAAGGGTGGTGCGGGCGCTCGCGGAGGCGTGGGCCGGGACGACTCCCTCGAGACTGCCTGCTTGCTCGGGATGAGGGCCGGTGGCGGCTGCCAGAGCCGCGGTGGCAATGATGCGTTTCTTTTGCTCGGCCTCGGCAGCCTGCGACGCAGACTGGGCGGAGAATCCACTGCCCACGATGGCGCCGACGGCGATGACGGCACCGGCCACGAAAAGGCGACTTCGTCCACGCCGGCGACGCGTTTCCTGATGGCGGGTGAATCCGATGTCGGTGCCGATTGCGGCTGCCGCACGGATCGGCATGGCGTCCGATTCAGGTTTTGAACTGGGGAAAAGGTCGGACGAAGGGGAAGACGAGTCTGAGTTTGGCATAACTTTCACAGGGCGAAGCGCGCGCGCGGCTGCGCTCACGATTCTTTTTTGACGTTCCACGGTCGGGGATCCGGCCGGGCGAAGTTTCAAGACTGCCCGGAATTTCTGGACGTATCCTCATTTTAAGCTGGCAGAGTGCTGGCAAAGCGGGGTGGCGGGATTGCTCAAGAGTTGATCTGGTGGGCCGAAATCCGGATGGTCGTGATGCAATGGTCCGTGATGTCACAACGCACCGCACCACCGCACCGCTTCGTCTATTCGGCCGATGGAGTCAACCTAGCCACCTACGAATTCGGAGATTCGAGCGCCCCCACCGTGCTCGCCGTGCACGGCTTCGCCTCCAGCGCCGTCGCCAATTGGCACGTCACCGGCTGGACGCGCGATCTCATCCGCGCCGGCTTCCACGTGATCGCGATCGACCAGCGCGGGCACGGCCTGAGCGACAAGCCCCGCTCCCCCGCCGACTACACGATGGAGGCGTTGGTCGACGACGTGTTGCGGGTACTCGACGCCTACCTGCTCGACGAGGTCGCCTACGCGGGATACTCCCTCGGCGCCCGCGTGGGCTGGCAGGCCGCCCGCGAACTGGAGGGACGCATCTCGCGGGCCGTGCTCGGCGGCATACCCGACGGTGACCCCCTCAAACGCTTCAAGGTCACGGATGCCCGCGCTCATATCGAGCACGGCACCGAGGTCGCCGACCGCCTTACCGGCGCCTACCTGACCATGGCCCGCGCGCTGCCCGGCAACGACCTCAAAGCCCTCGTGGCCCTCGTCGAGGGAATGCGCGGCGGCCCCCAACCCGGCGCGGACAACGCGCCGACGCAGCCCCTGCTCTTCGCCACCGGGACCAAAGACAGCATCCTCGAGGCCTCCAAGGCACTCGCCGCGGCCACACCGAGCGGAGAATTCTTCGAGGTCCCCGGGCGCAATCACTTCAACGCCCCGACGTCACGCGCGTTCCGGGAGGCGGCGATCGAGTTCTTCCGCAGCGGAAGCAGCAGCGGGAGGGTCGAGGTTCCCCTGCTCTGCTAGTCTGCGCTCATGGGGGCAAAGACTTTCGATCGCGGCGTCGGCGTCGTCATCGGGCTTGTGGCTGGAGGCGCAGCGGCCCTCCTCTGGTTCGTCGTCGCCGCCGGAACGCCGACGGCGGGCGAAATGCCCTCCCAAGGGCTGCTGCTCGGAATGTGGCGGGTGCTTTATGATTTGGCGGCACCGACGCCGCGGGTCATCCTCGGCGCCGTTGCTCTGGCTTTCCTCTTCGCCGCAGGAATTGCAATGCTCGAACGAGGAACGTCCAGCAAGGCCCGTCGATCCTTAAACCAGCGCACCACGCCCCTCTCGGCGGGAGTCGTAATGGCACGAACGCGCGGAGTCTTCGCCGGCGCCGTGACCGTCACCGTTCTGGTGCCCGCGCACAACGAAGAGGCTTCGATCTTCGCGACACTCTCATCGCTGCTCGCCCAGTCGCACCGCCCGGAACGCGTCGTGGTCGTGGCGGATAACTGCACCGACGGGACCGTCGACATTGCCCGATCGCTGGGGGTGGAGATCTTCGAATCTCGCCGGAACACATTCAAGAAAGCCGGGGCACTTAATCAGATCCTGAAGGTGCTCCTACCGGGCCAGGGCGACAACGACCTCATCATGGTCCTGGATGCCGACACACGTCTCGACGACGGCTTCTTGGAGGCCGCCGTCGGTCGCTTCACCAGCGATCGTGCGCTGATGGCGGTCGGTGGGTTGTTCTACGGCGAGGAAGGTTCCGGGCTTCTCGGTCAGTTCCAGCGCAACGAGTACATTCGGTACTCCCGTGACATTCGCCGTCGCCGGGGCCACGTCTTCGTTCTCACGGGCACCGCTTCGCTATTCCGGCCCGCCGCCTTGCGTACGGTGGCTGAAAGTCGCGGCGACACGATTCCCGGTGCCAGCGGGGATGTCTATGACACGGCTGCGCTCACGGAAGACAACGAGCTCACCATTGCCCTGAAGTCGCTGGGCGCGCTCATCATCTCTCCCTCGGAGTGCACGGTCGTCACCGAGGTAATGCCAACCGTTCGCACTCTGTGGGTGCAACGTCTGCGCTGGCAACGGGGCGCGTTGGAGAACATCGGGGCGTACGGCGTCTCACCGTCCACCTTCCGGTACTGGGCCCAGCAGTTGGGCCTGGGCTACAGCGTCATCGCGCTCAGCGCGTTCCTGCTGCTCGTGCTCGTGACGCTTCTGGCGATCGATTCGTGGGTTTGGTTTCCGTTCTGGCTGGGCCTCGGTCTCGTTTTCATCGCCGAACGTGTCGTGTCGGTCTGGGCGGGCGGCCGACGGGCACGCCTGCTGGCGCTTACGCTTTTCCCCGAGCTGATCTTCGATGTGTTCCTCGACCTCGTCTACGTCAAGGGGATCATCGACATCACCCTGGGCCGGCAGGCACAGTGGGGCCATGTCGTCCACTCCGCACCCCACGACGAACTGCGAAGGGTGGACTGATCCATCATGGTTGGTGCTCTCCCCGCCCTGGTTCCGGTCGGAATCCTCCTTCCGTCAACGGTGCTTCAATCGGACGAATTCGCCATCCTTGCGGCGTTCGTCGCCATCAATACGGTCATGTTCGCCGCACTCGCGGTTGCGAAGATCCTCCCGAAGGTGCACCCCACGGACTGGTTTCGCGGACGCAACCGCCGGGCTGCAACCAGGAGCATCCATCCGGACGAACGCCTCTAGCGTGGAACGCCTGAGCTCTCAGGCGGCAGCGGCCGCCTGAGAGGTGAGCGCAGCACGACGGTCGAGGTGGATCCCGGCGAGCATGCACCGCACTGAGCCGCCGGCGAGTTCGATCGTGGGCACGTCAAGCGGCAGGATCGCGCAGCTCTGCTCGATGATCCGGCGCTGCTCGGCAGTCAGACTGCCGAGGGCGCGGCGGGAGAGCGCCAGCATCCGTCCGTTCCGGCCGTGCAGTTCGATCGCGTTGCCGGCGTAGTTGCGGATCTGATCGCGGTCGAGGGCGATCACCTGACGATCCTGCGCGGCCAGGCGCTCCACGACGTGGCTGCGCCGGGCCGGCGACTCGATCAGGTCGAGACCGACCAGGGCAAAGTCCGTGGCGATGCACATCATGACGTTGGTGTGGTAGATCGGCGTGCCGTTCTCGTCAGACGCGTCGAAGACGATGGGCTCGTAGCCGAAGTTGGTGCAGAACCGTTCGAGCGCGATCGGGTCGGCCCGCCGCGACCGGGCCACATAGGCGATGCGCGCCGCATGGTCGAGAACCATGGCGCCGGTTCCCTCGAGGAAGACGTCGTCAAGTTCGAGACCGGAGTAGTCGACGACATCCTGCACGCGGTAGCGCTGCTTGAGCATCTCGACGATGTCACCCCGACGCTCGGTGCGCCGGTTCGGCGCGTGCATCGGATAGAGCGCCACGTGACCCCCGGCGTGGGTCGAGATCCAGTTGTTGGGGAACACGCTGTCGGGGCGGCCCGGCCCGTCGTCATCGAACAGGTGCACCGCGATGCCCTGCGCCTCCAGGGTGCCTGCTACCTGGGTCACCTCGGCGTAGGCGGCCTCGGCCACCAGGGCGGCGTCGTGCCCGGCGTCCCGTGACTGGAAAGCGTTGTCATGGGCCGTCTCGGGGTTCGGCGAGAAGAAATGTGGCCGGATGAGCACCACGGCCGACGGGGCCTGCACGGACACCGGGGTCAGACGAGGACGGGCGCGCCCGCGGTGACCAGACCGAAGAGGTCTTTCGGGTCATCGGGGTCGGCGACGAGGTCGATGTCGGTGTAGAACGAGGTCTGGTCGACGGCATCCTGCAGGAAGCGGAGCGCCGAGAAGTCCTCGATGGCGAAGCCTACGGAGTCGAAGACCGTGATCTGCGCTGCCGAGGTGCGGCCGGCGGCCTCGCCGAGGAGCACCTGCCAGATCTCGGTGACCGGGAATTCGGGGTGCATCTGCTGGATTTCGCCCTCGATACGGGTCTGCGCGGTGAATTCCACGAAGACGTCGGCGCGGTGCAGGATGCCCGCGTCGAGCTCCGTCTTGCCCGGGCAGTCGCCGCCGATGGCGTTGATGTGCACGCCGGGGCCGACCATGGCGTCGGTGAGTACGGTGGCATTCGCCTTGTCCGCGGTGCAGGTCGTGATGATGTCGGCACCCGTCACGGCATCCGTCGCCCCGGTGGCGACCAGGATCTCGAAACCGAGCGGAGTCAGGTTGCGCACGAATTTGGCGAGGGCATCGGGATCGGTGTCCCAGACGCGGAGCCGGTTGATGCCGAGGAGCCCGCGAAAGGCGAGCGCCTGGAACTCCGACTGGGTGCCCGTGCCGATCATGGCCATGGTGTGGGCGTCGGAGCGGGCCAGCGCGCGGGCGACCATGGCCGAGGTCGCGGCGGTGCGGAAGGCCGTGAGCACGGTCATCTCGGACCAGAACGTGGGGTAGCCGCTCTGCACGTCGGCGAGGACGCCGAAGGCGGTGACGGTCTGCAGGCCGCGCGACGGGTTCGACGGATGGCCGTTGACGTACTTGAAGCCGTAGGTGACGCCGTCGCTCGTGGGCATGAGTTCGATCACGCCGAGCGGTGAGTGGCTGGCCACGCGCGGTGCCTTGTCGAAGGTAGGCCAGCGGCGGAAGTCCCGCTCGAGGTACTCGACCATGTCGGTGAGGATGCGTTCCACACCGGTCGCGGCGGCCCACCGGTTGATGTTTCCTACGTCTACAAAGCGCACCACGCGCGTCTCCCCTCGTTCAGGGTTACAACACTATGCGTGGGCAATGTGCAGCCGCCATTCGATTATTGCCGCATTCTGCCCAGGTGACTATGCATTATGCCGGCTGGATACATACACTATGTGCAATGTATCCCCTTGATGACTCGACCGCCGCCTGCTCTCCGCCCTCCGCGTGAACGCCGCGAGCCCGTGGCCAGCCTCGCCCGCGACCTCGGTGTCACCCGGTCCACGGTCGACAGCAGGCTCGAGAGGCTGACCGATTCGGGAACCGTCGTGGGTTTCGGCGTGCGGATCAGGGAGGACCGCGACCCGAACTCGATTTGGGCGATCACCCTGATCGAGGTTGAGGGGCGCGCGAACACGAAGGTGATCCACGCCCTTCGCGGCTTTCCGGAGGTGAAGGCCCTGCACTCGACGTCGAAACCTCCCTGATGGTGCGTGGACGCACGTCCGTCGACCGGATGCGGGAGGTGGAGGCAGGCTACCGGGAGGTCAGCCGGGAGCTGACGCCGCCGGATCGGAGCACCGAGCCCCCAGCAAGACCATGCTCGACGGCCTCGCGCGGCTGACCTCGGCGCGGCAGGAGCCTGCCGCCGGGGTGGGGCTAGTCGCGCGTGATCTTCCAGATGCCGTCGGCGAGGTCCTTGTCGGGGTGCTGCACCGTAGCGAACAGCTCCTTCGGGTTCTTGCCGAAGTAGATCCCGGTGGTCTCGGCGCCTTCATCCGTCAGCGAGGCGAAGAGCTCGACGCTGTCGGACGCTCCGTCGTGGTCCCGGTCTTTTTCGGCCCGGAAGATGTCGCTGAAACTGTTGTCTTCCGTGATCCAGAGGGCGCCATCGGGGCCCTCTGCAAGGTTGTCCGGGTTGTTGAACCCGCTGACCCCGGCGGCCTTGTCCTCGACCGGCACGTTCACGCCGGCCTCGACGAAGCTACTGACGGTGAGCTTCGAGAGGTCGATAGCGACCACGCGCTCCTCGGACGTGTTGGCCACGTACAGGGTCTGGCCGATGACCTCGACGTCTTCCGGGCGACCGAATTCGGTGGCGCTCACCGCGTTGGCCGCGGCATCCGCGTCGACGCGCACCTGCGCCTGGTCGAGGGCCACCCATTCGAAGGCGCCCACCTTCTCGGTGAACGTGGTCTGGTTCCACTTTTGAGCGGCATCCGTCAGCCCGGTGATCTTGAGGGCGTGCATCTGGCCCTGGGAGAGGTCGCCGCGAACGGTCGGCACGAACTTGAAGATTGAGCCGCCATTGAGTTCGTCGATGACGATGACGGACCCGTCGGCCGTGACGTCGATGCCCTCGTGACGTTGGGCTCCGAGCTCGGTGCGCTCCTCGATACGCTCGACCGTGGTCGGGTCGTTCTTCGCGAAGAACAGTTCGAAGACCTTGCCGCCGGTGGTCTCTTCCGTGACGAGGAGGCTGCCCCAGGGAGTCCAGCGGATGCCGTCGAGACGGTTCCAGTCCGCGCGCTGCGCGATGACGCTGACCGCACCGGTCTTCAGGTCGGTCACAGAGACGGCACCGTTCGAGCCGACCTCGTAGGTGTTGTAGAGGTAGCGGCCGGCCTGGGCACCGGTCTCGTTCTGGGTATTCATGTCATGCAGGTCGTCCACGCCGGGGTAGACGTCGAGCACGGTTTCGTCGTGCACGAGGGTCTGGGTGAAACCCTCCGGGAGCAGGTACGGCTGGGTCCAGTCGGTGCTGCCCATGCCGTAGGCGGAACCGGCGAGAGGCACGAAATCGAACGGGCCGGTCGCGGCGAGCGCGGCAGGGGCGATGCCGACGACTGCGGTGGCAGTGGCGGTGGCGGTAAGGGCAAAGACAACGATCTTCTTGCGCAAGGCGCGACTCCTTCATAGGGGGTAGGTACAACGCCATCGAATCTATGAGCCTCAAGCTGACGCCCGGAGGTCTCCCGGTCTCCAGCCGGTGTCGGCCCGGTGAACACTCGGTGCCCCCGTCTCGGCGCGTGACAGAAACCAGACTTCACCCGCCGCTCGGTATTCTGGAGCACATGAAGCTGACAGCACTGGCCACCCTGATCCTGGTGGGAGCGCTGGCCTTGAGCGGATGCACCACCGGCGCACCCGAGACCGACACCACCCCCGCCGCCTCCTCCGCCACCGCCACCGCCTCCGCCACCGCCGCTCCGGCCGACGGGGCCTGTGCCGGCGTGAGCGTCGTCGTCGACTTCGGCGCGCTCGACGCCCCCGAGATCAGGGATTGCGTCGCCACCGCCACCGCCGAGACGATCGCGGCCAGCACGGTCCTGGAGACCGCCGGTGTGGCAACCGAGGGCACCGCGGAGTGGGGCGACCAGGTGGTCTGCCGCGTAAGTGGCCGCCCGGCCGCCGACGAAACCATCGACGTGGCCGGCGAAACCCCGTTCACCGAATCCTGCGCGTCCATGCCCGCCGCCGCCGCTTACTGGGCGCTCTGGGTCAAGCCCACCGCCGACGCGGAGTGGGAGTACGCCGAGGAGGGCCTCGGCAGCCTCGAACTGGAACCAGGCCAGTCCGTCGGCCTTGTCTTCACGACCGGCACCGAGACGCCCACCCCCGGAAGCTAGTGCTGCGCTTCCGGTTTTCCCCCCTGCGCTCGGCGGCGTTGCTCGCCGGAGCGTTCGTGGGCATCCGCGTGATCTACCGGGTGGCCTTCGGCGGGGCATCCGGCGGTGGCCTGTTGCTGCTCGACCTCCCGCGCCTGCCGCTCGATGGGCCGTTCAACCACATTGCGCTGTTCGGGCCCGTCACGACCGGAGGCCTCGGCAATGCCGCCCTGAGCGCGCTGCCCTTCGCTCTGGTGATCCTCGGGTTCGGTGTGCTCAACGCGCTCGTCGACGTGCGCCGCTTCTTCGCCCGCGGCGCTAACCGGGGCCCGCTGCGCGCCCTGTCGCGGTCGCTCGTGATCGCCTGGGCGACGTTCCCGGCACTGATCGACGCGGTGCGCCGGGTGCGCACGGCCGGTGCGTTGCGCGGCGAACGGTCGGCACCGGCCCTGCTGGTGCCGGTCTTCGAGCAGACCGTGGAACGGGCGCTCGGCCTTGCTGCGTCCATGGAGTCCCGCGGGTTCGCCGCCACCCGGGCGGCAGCCGGCGGGTGTGAGAAGCCGGTCGTGATGACGGATGCCGCACTTGGCTTCGAGGGTGAGCGCTGGCACCTCGAGGGACTCACCCTCGACCTCGCTCCCGGCACGCTGACCGTGATCGTCGGTCCGACCGGATCGGGAAAGACCAGCCTGCTGCACAGCATGAGCGGTCTCTTCCAGCACTTCGCCGATGGCACCCAGCACGGCTCGATCGAGGTGGGCGGCGCCGATCGCGCCGCCACTCCCCCGCGCGAAACGGCCGGCTTCGTCGGACTTGTCACCCAGAACGTGCGGCTCTCCTTCGTGGCCGAAACCGTGCCGGACGAGATCGGCTTCGCCCTCGCGGTGCGCGGCATCGCACCGGTCCTCGTGGAGCAGCGGGTGCGCGAGGTGGCCGAGCGGCTGGGGATCGAGCATCTGCTCGGCCGCGGCACCTCGGAGCTCTCGGCGGGCGAGGCCAGTCTCGTCGCCATCGGCGCCGCCCTGGTCGACCAGCCGATCCTGCTGCTCGTGGACGAGCCTCTGGCCGATCTCGACACCCCGGCCCGGGAGCGGGTGGTGCAGGTGCTCGACCGCCTGGCCCACGAGACCCAGGTCTGCGTCGTGGTCGCCGAGCACAACACCCGGGAGTGGTCGAATGCGGCGGATGCCTGGCTCGAGCTCCGCGGTGCGCGCGTGCATGCGCTCGGCCCGGGCGAGCGGCCGAGTGCGCTGGTCGCGGCACAGCAGGCGGCACAGCGGGCGGCACAGCAGGGTCAGAGCACCCTGACCACCCCCGGCACCGGGCCTGCGGGACCGCTCGCGAGTATCCGTCACCTCACGGTCCTGCACGGGAGCGAGCGGGCGGTCGACGATGTGTCGCTGGACCTCTACGCGGGCGACCTGGTGGCGCTCGAGGGTCGGAACGGCGCGGGCAAGAGCAGCCTGCTGCGCGCGATCGCCCTCTCGGCGACGCGAGGCAGCGTACTCGTGGCCGGGCGGGACGTGGCGCAGCTGCGCCCCCGATACCGCCGCACGGCCGTGGCCCTGGTACCGGAGAATTTCGACGATCTACTCTTCGCCGTCACGGTGGCCGAGGAGTGCCGCCGGGCCGACCGCCGGCTGAAGACCCCGGCCGGGAGGAGAACCGGGATCGGGACCGCGCTCCGGTTCGCGAACCTGCTCGGGCTCGGCACCGTGGCGGAGGCGGCGCACCTGATGCGGCGGCATCCGCGGGACCTCTCGGCCGGCGAACGCCTCTGCCTCGTGATGGCCATCCAGCTGGCCGCCGAGCCGCGGGTGCTGCTGGTGGACGAACCGACGCGCGGCCTCGATCCACAGGCCCGGGCGCTCGTCGCCGCCGCGCTAGTGCGCGCCTCGAGTGACACGTCGGCGGTCCTGTTCGCCACCCACGACCGCGACTTCGCCCGCTCCCTGGCGACGAAGACGGTCATCATGGCCGCCGGCCTGCTCACCGAACCGGAACCGGTGCGGTCATGAGGCGCACCGGCGGGACGGGCTGGACCGCCTGGGTGCTCGGCGGCGGCAGTATCCTCGCCGCCGCCGGCTTCGCCTGGCCGTTCTTCGCCTCGGCGCTGCCGGAGAACGCCCAGGCGGCCGCGCCGGTCGTGGCCTTCGCGCTCGTGCCGGCCCTGATCGTGGCCCTCGCGCTCACCCTCGACGGGGAGATGTACACGGCCAAGACCGTGGCCCTGCTGGGGGTGCTCTCCGCGGTCGGCGCCGCCGTGCGCATCGCGGGCACCGGCGTCGGCGGCGTCGAGGCTGTGTTCATCCTGCTGATCCTGGCCGGTCGCGCCTACGGGGCCCGCTTCGGGTTCCTGCTCGGCCTGCTCACCATCGCGGTGTCCTCGGCCCTGTGGGGTGGATTCGGCCCGTGGACCCCGTTCCAGATGTTCGCCTGCGGCTGGGTGGGAGCCGGGGCGGCGCTGCTGCCGCGCATCCGTTCCGCACCTATCGGCGCGGCCCGCCTCGAGATCGCGATGCTCGTGGCCTACGGCATCGTGGCGTCCTACCTCTTCGGACTGGTGATGAACCTCTGGTTCTGGCCGTTCGCGGTGGGCTCGGGCACCGACATCTCCTATGCGGCCGATGCCCCGCTCGGCGAGAACCTCGCCTCCTTCGCCCTGTACACGCTCGTGACGTCGACCCTCACCTGGGACACCGTGCGCGCCATCACCACGACGGTCGGGATCGTGCTGGTGGGCCCGGCCGCACTGGCCGCGCTCCGGCGAGCGAAGCTGGGCCGGCCGGGCAGGGCCACCCGACCACCCCAGGCCGAACCGGCTACACCGAGAAGTACTTCGCTTCCGGGTGGTGGAACACGAACGCATCCGTCGACTGCTCCGGGTGCAGCTGCAGCTCCTCCGACAGCACCACACCCATCCGCTCGGGCCTGAGCAGTTCAACCACCGTACGGCGGTCCTCCATCTCGGGGCAGGCCGGGTAGCCCAGCGAGAACCGGGCGCCGCGGTACTCGAGCTTGAACATGCCGGCCAGTTCGGCCGGGTCTTCGGCACCCAGGCCGAGCTCCTCCCGCACCCGGGAGTGCCAGTATTCGGCCAGCGCCTCGGTGAGCTGCATGGTCAGCCCGTTGAGCTCCATGTAGTCACGGTACTTGTTCTCGGCAAAGAGCTTCGCCGTGACCGTGTCGACGTTGGCTCCGCCCGTGACCAGCTGAAGGGCGACGACATCCGTCTGGCCGGATTCGCGTGGGCGAAGGAAGTCCGCCAGGCACAGGTGCCGGTCGCGCCGCTGCCGGGGGAAAACGAATCGCAGGCGTTCGGAACCCACGGGGCCGCCGGAGCCGCCGTCGGGGGCGAGCAGGCCGGCGACCCCCAGCACGCCCGACAGGTCGTCGCCGTGGTGCAGCACGACGAGGTCGTTGCCCTCGCTGTAGGCCGGGAAGTAGCCGTAGGCGACGGAGGCGTCGAGCATACCCTCGGAGAGGATGCGGTCGAGCCAGTAGCGCAGCCGGGGTCGGCCCTCGGTTTCCACCAGATGCTGGTAGCTCTTGCCGTCGCCGCGGCTGGGCTTCAGACCCCACTGCCCCATGAACGTGGCCCGCTCGTCGAGGAACGCGGAGTACTCGGCCAGCGCGATCCCCTTGACGATGCGGGTGCCCCAGAACGGCGGAATGGGCACGGGGTTGTTGGCGACCACATCGGAGCGGGCGGGCATGGCGTCCGGCTCCGTGACGGTGAGCAGGCTGCGCTTGTGGATGCGCTTTTTGAGCGGCGGCAGACTCACGGATGCCGGGTCGGCGCCCCGCGCGACGGCGACCAGCGGTTCCATCAATGCCAAGCGCTCGAAGGCATCCCGCGCGTAGCGCACCGTGCCGTCGAACGATGCGGCAAGGTCCTCCTCGACGTAGCAGCGGGTGAGGGCCGCGCCGCCGAGCAGAATCGGCCATTTGTCGGCGAAACCGCGGGACTCGAGCTCGAGCAGGTTCTCTTTCATGACCACCGTGGACTTCACGAGCAGCCCGCTCATACCGATGACATCGGCGTTGTTCTCCTCGGCGACCCGGATGAACTCGGCAATCGGCTGCTTGATGCCGATATTGATCACGTCGTAGCCGTTGTTGGTGAGGATGATGTCGACGAGGTTCTTGCCGATGTCGTGCACATCACCGCGTACGGTGCCGAGCACGATCGTGCCCTTGCCGGCCGCTTCAGATTTCTCCATGTGCCGCTCGAGCAGGGCCACGGCGGCTTTCATCACCTCGGCGGATTGCAGCACGAACGGCAGCTGCATCTCGCCGCTGCCGAACCGGGCACCGACGACCTGCATGCCAACGAGCAGGTGCACGTTGACAATATCGAGGGCGCTCAACCCCCCGGCACGGGCGAGGTCAGCCTCGAGCCCCTTGACCTCACCGTCGATGATGCGTCGTTCCAGGCGTTCGCCCACCGGCAGGGCGGCGAGCTCGTCGGCGCGCTCGTCTTTCAGGGCGGCGGAGTCGACGCCGGCGAACAGGTCGAGCAGGGCCACCAACGGGTCGTAGGTGAGGGTGCCCTCGGCGTCGTATTCGCGGCGGTCCCAGACCAGGTCGAGCGCCACCTTGCGGCGGTCGGCGGGCACCGAAGCGAGCGGCACGATTTTGGCCGAGTTCACGATGGCCGAGTCGAGGCCCGCCTCCGTGGCTTCGTGCAGAAAGACCGAGTTGAGCACCGAGCGGGCCGCGGGGTTGAGCCCGAAGGACACGTTCGAGACGCCGAGCGTCGTGTGGATGCCGGGATACTTCGCCTTGATCTGGCGAATCGCGTCGATGGTCTCGATGCCATCGCGACGGGTTTCTTCCTGGCCGGTCGCGATGGGAAAGGTCAACGCGTCGACGATGATGTCCTCGACCCGCATGCCCCAGGTGCTCACGAGGGTGTCCACCAGACGGGTGGCGATGCGCACCTTGTGTTCGGCGGTGCGGGCCTGGCCCTCCTCGTCGATGGTCAGGGCGATCACGGCCGCGCCGTGCTCCTTGACCAGCGGCATGATGCGGCCGAACCGCGACGTGGGCCCCTCGCCGTCTTCGAAGTTGACCGAGTTCACGACCGGACGCCCACCGATGAGTTCCATGCCGGCCTGCAGCACGGCCGGCTCAGTGGAGTCGACGACGAGCGGCAGGGTCGAGGCGCCGGCCAGTCGGGAGAGGACCTGCTTCATGTCGGCGACTCCATCGCGACCGACGTAGTCGATGCAGACGTCGAGCAGGTGAGCGCCGTCACGCACCTGGCTGCGGGCGATGTCGACGCAGTCGTCCCAGTTTTCAGCAAGCATGGCATCACGAAAAGCGCGCGATCCATTGGCGTTGGTACGCTCTCCAATGGCCAAAAATGCGCTGTCCTGGTCGAAACTGACGTGCTGGTACAGACTCGCGACACCCGCGTCCTGTTCGAGGGTGCGGGGTTTCACCGTGACACTACGCAACCTTTCGACCACGGCGGTCATGTGCGCGGGCGTGGTGCCGCAGCATCCGCCGACCAGGCCCAGCCCGAACTCCTTGACGAACTATTCGTGCGCCGTGGCCAGCTGTTCGGGGGTGAGCGGGTAGCTCGCACCGGTGGCGGTCAACTGGAGCAGGCCGGCGTTGGGCATGCACATCACGGGCACAGGCGAATACTTGGAGAGGTGGCGGAGGTGCTCGCTCATCTCGGTCGGGCCGGTGGCGCAGTTGAGGCCGATGGCGTCGATGCCGAGCGGCTCCAGGGCCGTGAGCGCCGCGCCGATTTCGCTGCCCATCAGCATGGTGCCGGTGGTCTCGACCGTGACCAGGGCGAAGATCGGCAGCCGGATGCCCGTCTCAGCGATCGCCTGCTTACACCCGTTCACCGCGGACTTGGTCTGCAGCAGGTCCTGGGAGGTCTCGATCAGGAAGGCGTCGGCGCCGCCGCGGATGAGACCGTGCGCCTGTTCGGCGAACGTCGCCTTGAGGTGGGCGTAGGTGGTGTGGCCGAGGCTGGGCAGTTTCGTGCCGGGGCCCATCGAGCCGAGCACCCAGCGCATTCGGCCGTCACGGGCCTCGAAGGCCTCCACGCTCCGGCGGGCGATTTCCGCTCCCAGCCGGGCGAGCTCTTCGATGCGGTCTTCGATCCCGTAGTCCGAGAGGTTCGACAGTTCGCGCCGAAGGTGTTGCTCTCCACCGCGTCGATGCCGGTCTCGAGGTAGGCATCGTGGATGGCTTCGATCATGTCGGGCCGGCTGACGTTGAGGATCTCGTTGCAGCCCTCGAGCTGCTGGTAGTCCAGGAGGGTGGGATTGTGCTCCTGCAGCATGGTGCCCATGGCGCCGTCGGCGATGACGACCCGGATGGCCAACGCATCGAGCAGAGCCAGGGACCGGACCGGGCGCACGGCGTCGAATTGCGTGGCGTCGTGTGCACGGGGTTCGCTCATCGGCCCAGCTTAACCGGGCCTCTCGCCGCGCGGCTGCGTGTTACGCGCCGTGGCCTCGGGCACCGCAGCGGACGCGACTGCGTCAGGCCGTCGAGCCGCCGGCGATCTCGTAGGACCACAGCTCGCTGCTGATGCCCACGGGCCGCGCCGGCGCCGCACCATCGGTGGGGTCGTCGCCGCGGTGACCCTGCGCGAAGGACGGCGAGGTCAGCCAGGCCTGGAAGGACTCTTCGTCGGCCCAGCGGGTGACGACCAGCCAGGTGCTGCGGTCATCCGTGGGCTTGAGCAGTTCGAAACCCTCGAAACCCGGTCGGTCGTCGACCGCACCGGCTCGGGCGGCGAACCGGCGAGCCAGCTCGTCGCCGTTGTCGCCGGGTACCGTGATGGCGTTGATTTTGACGATCGTCATGGGGTTTCTCCCTCTCGTGGATGCACTGCCTGCTCCCCCCATGCTGTCACCCTCGGCTGCGAAGACCTCACCCTGCGGACGCTCGCCGACCGCGATGCCTATGCTGGGGGCATAATGCGACTCTTCCTGATCCGCCACGGCCAGACGCCCGCGAATGTGCTCGGCCAGCTCGACACCGCTCACCCCGGTCCCGGCCTGACCGAGCTCGGGTCCCGGCAGGCCTCGGTGATTCCGGATGCCCTGCGCCTCGAGTCCATCGACGTCATCTTCGCGTCGACGCTCGTACGCACCCAGCTCACGGCCGAGCCGCTGGCGACCGCGTTGCAGCTCGACGTTCAGGTGGCCACCGGGCTGCACGAGATCGAAGCGGGCGCGCTCGAGGGACTCAGCGACCGGGCATCCATTCGCACCTATTTTGAAACCGTGCTGACCTGGGTCACCGGGGACCTGACAGCCAGGATGCCTGAAGGCCTGGACGGGAACAGCTTCTTCTCCCGGTTCGACGCCGATATCGCGTCTGCCGCCGCCGGTGCCGACACGGCGGCGGTGTTCAGCCACGGCGCGGCGATCCGCGTGTGGACCGCGGCCCGCGCCAGCAATGTGTCGCCCCTGTTCGCGGGCACGACCGACCTCGAGAACACGGGGATGGTCGAGTTGTCCGGCTCTCCCGAAGACGGTTGGACCCTCGTGTCGTGGGCCGGCCTCAGCGTGGGCTCACCGGGCGGACCGCAGCTGCTGGCGCTCTAGGTGCACCAACCAGCTACCGGCCCTCAATACCGAATACAACTTTCATCGGCCGAGCGTTGCGTCGCGGCGCGGTGCCACCGTGATCGCGGCGCGTTCCGTGACGGTCGGGTGAGCCGGATCACCGCCATCGACGACTCCGGACGCCCAGGAGAGCCGCAGCCCATCGGGGGTGTCGGCGACGGTCGCCAGGCAGTTGTCGAACCAGGGCCCGATGATGCCCGACCAGTGGAACGGCGGAGGAGGAACCCCCACCGACCGGGACAGCAGCGCGCTCAGCCGGGTGGACATTCCATAGGAGAGGACGGCGGAGACGGACCGCAACAGGATGGGCAGCGGGTTGCGAATCGGCGAACAGACGGCCTGGATGATGCGATTGCCCGAGGTGCGGTCCAACTCCGACACGTAGGAGTAGTGCACGTCGCCCGACAGGAACGTCACGGGCTGCGGAGCCGCGCCCCGTTTGCCGTCAGCGACGTCGGTGATGATGTCCGCCACGCCCGGTGGGAGCAGGAACGGCAGGGAGGTCGCCACCACCAGGTGCCGGAACCCGCCCTGCATCCGTTCGTCAAACCAGGCCGTCTCCTGCTCGTCCACCAGCGCCCGCCGCCGGGGATCGAGTTCGCGCGCCGCGCGGGAGTCGAGGACGATCAGTCGGTCCTCACCCAAGTCGCGGCAATAGCTCCACCGGTAGGTGGTCGGCTCCCGGTCGCACCGCTCGGCGAACCCGTCGAGCACCGAGCTGAGGTCGAGTTCTTCGGCGCCGTCATGCGTCTGGATTGCCTGCCACACCTCGTCGTGGGCACGCTCCCCGGGTGAGAGATTGCCCAGATGCTGGTAGACCCAGTACGAGGCCAGCCCGGCCACGATCCGTCCGTGCCACCAGGACGTGGCTTCCATCCGGCGCTTCCAGCTGAGCGACGCATTCCAGTCGTCGCGCACATCGTGGTCGTCGAAGATCATCGCGACGGGCACGGTGGCCAACAGCCATCGGTTCGCCGTGTCCGACCAGGCCAGGTTGTAGAGGTGCGCGTATTCCTCGAAGTCCGCCAGCTCTTCGCCGGGCGGCTCTCTGATGTCGCGGCGATCGCGGATGAACTCCTGCATCGCCTCACTGGTGAGGTCGGCGTAGACCTGGTCGCCGAGAAACAGCATCAGGTCCGGCCAGGAAAGGATTCCGTCGCCCTCCGCCATCTGCAGGGCGTACGCCCTGAGGGCATCCACCCCGTGCGTGCGCGTGCCCTTCTTGTCGTGGGGCACGCTGGTGCGGCAGGATCCGAAAGACAGCCGTAGGGGTGCGCCCGGCGTCAGCGTCGTGATGACGGAGGCCGGGTAGACCGAATCAGCCGGGGGCCAGACCTGTGCCCCGTCGATTGACACGGTGTAGGGCGTGACGGTGCCCGGTCCCAGGCCGTCGACGTGCACCAGCGCGTAATGGTGGCCGTGCACGGCGAAGGTCCGCGCCGTCCACGATCGGTTCCCGGCGTCGACCCCGACGGATGCCGTGCCCCGGGTCTCGACCCAGATGCTCGCCGAAACCGTGTCCACGTACCGCAACATGGGACCCAGCACGAGAGGTGTCGTCGTCATGCCACAGTTCTACCGCTCCCTCCGGGCGATGGCTACACGTGGTCGCGCCAGCTGTGCTCCGGTGCGTAGCCGAGCATCCGTCGGGCCTTGTCGATGGAGAGCAAGGTGTCGTTCTCGCCGACCTCCCGGAGTTCGACGCCGGGGAAGACCTCGGCGGCCAGCTCGGCGTTGGGCCGGCTCATCACCGTGTCGGCGGCGGCGATGATGAACGTCTCGAAGCCCGGCTTCGCGTTCTGCAGCGCCCGCAGCACGGCCTGGGCGCCGTCACGGCCGTCGATGTAGCCCCACAGGTTCCACTTGCGCAGGGTGGCGTCGGCGTCGAAGGCGGGAAAGACCGCGTAGTCCTCCGGGTCCTTCACGTTGGAGAAGCGCAGGGCCGTGATGCTCAGTTCGGGATCCCACCGGGTGAGCTGGATCGCCATCTGCTCCTCGAGGTGCTTCACCAGCGAGTACGTGCTCTCGGGGCGGGCCGGGTACTCCTCGTCCACGGGAATGTAAGGCGGGTCGATGTCGAACGGCAGACCGAGCACGGTCTCGCTGGACGCATAGACCAGCTTCGTGATGCCCGCACGCCGGGCCGCCTGGAAAACGTTGTAGGTGGAGAGGATGTTGTTGTGGAACGTGGCCACGTCGGGAACCAGGCCAGGGGCCGGGATCGCGCCCAGGTGCACGATGGCGTCGAACCCGCTGTGCCGGTCGTCAATACCGAGGACCGCGTCGACGACCTGGCCGTAGTCTGTGAGGTCCACGACCACCAGGTCATGGCTGCGGGCACCGTCACGGTCGAGGTTCAGCACCTCGTGACCTTCGGCGACAAGGTACTTCACGACGGTCCGGCCGAGCTTTCCGCTTCCACCTGTGACAACGATCTTCATGCGGGACTCCTCTTCATGGTCGGCGAGCTGCTGCATCCGTGCCGATGTCGGCGGCGGTGGCAACAAGAACAAGCGTACGACTGCGTGCACTAGCCTCCAGACATGCAAACGTGGGATGTCGTCGTGGTCGGTGCCGGTGTGTGCGGGCTGACGGTCGCCCAGAACCTTCAGGAGCGCGGCCGTTCGGTGCTGCTCCTCGACAAGGGCTCCCGTCCGGGCGGTCGACTGTCCAGCCGGCCCCTCGACGGCCGGCTGCTGAACCCGTCCGTCGACACGGTTCGCAGCCACGACCCTGAGGTGACGCAGGAGATCATGCACCGAACGGGCGCCCGGTTCACGCCTGTGACCGAGGGCCGCGCGGACGGGGCTTTCGACGAGCCCGCGGGCGACATCGCCAAGCGGTGGGCGGCCGGCACGACGCTGCGGAGCACCGTCGTCACTCACCTGGTCGTGCAGGAGTCCGGGCTCATCCACGTGGTGCCGCACGGCTCCGGGGCACCGTTCGCCGGCCGGGCGGTGGTTCTCACCGCACCGGTTCCGCAGAGTGTGAAGATCCTGCGCGGAAGCGGGCTTCTCGTGGCTCCCGAGCTGCACGAGGTGACCTACGACAAACGGGCCGTTCTGCTCTGCGTCGTCGACGGTGGCGCTCAGGGTGATCTCCCGGGTCACCTCGTGGGCCGGTCGACTCCCGACGGCGTCATCGAGGCGGTTCGGGTCAGGCACCGGGACGACGCCGGCCAGCTCTGGCTCGAGGTCTTCGCAAGCCCGCAGTGGACCGAGGCGACCTGGGAAGCCGACGCCACATTCGCGCAGGCGGCGCTCCTGTTCGAGCTGATCCGCCTGCTGCCCGGAGCGCCCGTCGTGGATTCGGAGCTCAAGCGCTGGCGGTACGCGAATGCGGTGGAGTCGGTGCCTGATGCCACGTTCTCCCGCCGCGCGGACCAGCCGGGCATTTTCGTGGCGGGAGACGGTTTCGGGCGGCTGCACGGGCATCCGTCGGGGGTCTCCCGTGCCGTGCGCTCCGGGCTGGACGTGGCCCGGGCGCTCACCTAGCCCGCCTGGGCCCGGCGCCCGCATCGGTCACGGCGCACCGTGTAGAAGCAGGCGCACGTTCTGCCCTGCGCCCACTTCCACACCCTGCGCCACGAGCCTCGTTACCGGCCAGGCCTCGAACTAGAGCAGCACGCCCCACAGCACCTGCCCGGTCAGCAGCGTGGTGCCGAGCGTGACGAGGGCGATCTGGACGATCTCCACTCGGTGCGGATGCGCCCACGCGCCGTCGCCTGTCCGCCCGAGCCACGCGTTGGTCCAGACCAGGGCCGCCACCGCGAGCAGCGAAAGGGTGACGGTGCGCACGAAAAGTTCGGGCACGTCACCGCGAACTCCGGCGCCGATCTGATAGAACGCGATGATTCCCCACGGCACGATGCCCACCATGGCCCCGAAGACGAAGGGCCGAAGCGAGCCGCCTGCCGGTTCGCGCTCCGTGAGGGCGAGGAAGAGCGTGGCACCGGCCGTGACGGCGTAGAGCGCCACCAGCGTGCCCACCTCCGTGACGCCGTTGAGCTGGGCGACCAGGAACACGGTGATCGCGGAGACCTGCGAGTACTCGACCCAGCGCAGCGGGTTGCGTGCGGCGGCCAGACCGCGCCGGTAACTGCCGGCGAACGTCGGGGTCACGGCGGCGAGGCGCAGGAACCCGGAAAAGGCGAGCAGGATGGCGACGGCTACCCCGAGGTTCACGGCGGCCAGGTCGACGACCTGCGGTTCGGCCTGGGAATCCACCGACCCGCCGGGGAAGCCGGCCGTGACCGGCAGCAGCACCGGGGCGCTCTGGGCCAGGACGACCACGGAGACCAGAACGGCCTGTGCCAGCAGGAGGAGGCCGACGACGAGGTTCACGGCGCGCAGGCGGGTGAACCGGGCATCCGTCATAATGTTCTCGGGTGCCGTCGTCATCATCTCAGAATACCGGCGCGGGTCCGCCGGGCCTCCCTCGAAGTCCGTGTCGAACCAGCTACTGCACGGCGAGGAAGACCGGATCGCCGCCGATGTAGGACACGCCCCACAGGCCGGCCTCCGGACCGGTCGCGGGCACCTCGATGATTACGTTTGCGGTTGCGGTGGCATCCGTATAGAGATCAGCGACATCCGAAAGCTGCCCATCCATCGAGACGAATCCGCCGTCGTACGACCGACCATCCGAGGACACATACGTGAAGTCGAGACTGAAGTTCGGGTTGCCGGATTCCGCTCCGATGTACTTCACAGTAGCGGGTACGATCGCGTACGCATTTCCCGGCTCCGGGTCCGGGTTGAACTCGTTCGCAGCTTTCACCTGATCCGTCGCGTTCAACGTGGCCGCACCAAGCGTGACCTCCCACGTCGGGGTGCCGAACTCCTCAATGGTCACCGTCGAACCGACGGGGGCCGGGTTGGCACGGGTGCCCACGTCGCCCGCCTCGACGGGTTCCGCTGCGTCGTCGGCTGCGGCTACGCCTGGTTCCGTCACGCTGGATTCGCTCTGGATCGCGTCATCGACGGCGGTGATGAAGGCCGCCGCATAGACGATCGACATGATGATCGCCACGATGATGGAGATCAGCGAAACAGCGGTGCCGGAAATTGCGACACCCCTCGACCTTCCTTTGCGGAAGATGGCGATGACGCCGAGGACCAGGCCAACAAAGCCGATGAAGCCGGCCACCAGGCTGATGGCCGGAATGAACGCGAACAGCAGCGCGACGAGACCGACGATCAGAGCGGCGAGGCCGAGACCGTTGCCGGACTTCTTCACCGGCATCGGGCTTCCAGGGACGTGGGGCGGGACGGGGGTCTGCTGTGCCGGGGCTGCTGGCGGCTGTGAAATGGACATGTGCAATACGCTGCCATAGGGAAGGGACACTGCCCGCAGCGACAGCATCCCCAGTGCTAGTGCCCCCTGAAAAAACGGCCCGAACGCTCGGGGCTTCCCTCGAACGGGCCCAGCCTCAGAGCCCCGGCAGAACCTGCTCGCGCACCTGCTTGCGCAGGATCTTGCCGAGCATGGAGCGGGGCATGTCCTCGATCGAAACGATCCGGCGCGGGATCTTGTAGGCGGCGAGGTGCTCGCGGCAGTGCTCCCGCAATGAATCCTCATCGAGCGGCACTCCGGGCTTCAGCTCGACTGCCGCGACGACCATTTCCCCGCCGCGTTCGAGAGCCTTGCCGACGACGGCGGCGTCGACGACATCCGTGTGCAGTCGCAGCACCGCCTCGACCTCCGAGGGCGAGACGTTGAAGCCACCGGTGATGACGAGTTCCTTGGCGCGGTCCACGATCGTGGTGAAGCCGTCTGCGTCGACGGTCACGATGTCCCCCGTGCGCAGCCAGCCGCCGGGGAGGAGGGCCTTTGCGGTCTCCTCGGGGTTGTTCCAGTAGCCCTGGAAAACCTGGGGGCCCTTCAGCAGCAGCTCTCCGGGCCGGCCCTGAACCACCTCCACGGCGGGGTCGTCCAGGTCGACCACCTTCATCAGCGTGGAGGGAAAGGGCACGCCGACCGTGCCGGGCCGGCGGGTGGGGTGGAACGGGTTGCCGAGGGCCACCGGCGACGTCTCCGTCATGCCATAGCCCTCCACCAGCAGCCCGCCCGACACCGACTCCCACAGTTCCACGACATGGTCGGGCAGGTTCATCGCACCCGAGATGCAGTACTTGCAGGACCGCAGCGAGATTCCGCGCTCCTTCGCCACCACGGCCGTGCGCTCGTAGATCGGCGGCACCGCGCAATACACCGTGGCGGGAGACTTCTTCATGGCGTCGAGGATCAAGTTGGGGTCGAACTTGGGGAACAAGACGAGCAGACCCTGCTTACGGATGCCGTAGGTCAGGTACAGGGTCATGCCGAACGCGTGGAACATCGGCAGGATCGCGTAGAAGACCTCCTTGCGGTACTCGGCCCCGTGCATCCATGCCTCGCCCTGCAGGGCGTTGGAGTACAGGTTGAAGTGGGTGAGCATGGCGCCCTTGGGCTGGCCCGTGGTGCCCGAGGTGTACTGGAGGGCCGCGAGGTCGTCGACCGAGGGGCGCGGATGCCCGGGATCGATCGGGTCATGGCTGAGCAGTTCCTTCCACGAGATCGTGCCCGGCGCGGCAATCGTGAGGGCCTCGCGGGATTCGCGCAGTTTCTTCACCGGCAGGTGCAGGGCGAGGCGCTTGAGGGTCGGGAACGCCAGGAGCAGGTTCACGGACACGATGTGGTCGATCTCGATGTCGCGCGGGAAGGCGCGAACGGAGGCGACGGACTTGTCCCAGGCGATCACGATGCGCGCCTGGTGGTCCTCGAACTGGTGGCGGAGTTCCCGCGAGGTGTACAGCGGGTTGTGCTCGACCACCACGGCGCCCAGGCGCAGCACCGCGTAGAAGGCGACGACGTGCTGAGGGCAGTTCGGCAGGATCAGGGCCACCCGGTCTCCCGCTCGCACCCCAAGGTGCCGCAGACCCTCCGCAACCCGGTCGACCTGGTCGCCGAGCTCGGTGTACGTCGTGCGGCGCCCGAAGAACTCGAGTGCGGGGTGGTCACCGGCCTCGATCACGGACCGCTCGAGCATCGCGACGAGCGACTCCGTGGGGAGCTCGATCTCGGCCGGGACGCCCGGCTGATAGTTCTTCACCCAGGGTTGCTGCTGCGTTGTCGACATGGTCTCATCCTCCCGCACGAACGGGGCGCACTCTCCGATGGATTACCGTTGTAGTATGCACACCCCTGACACGACCCCCACGCAGAGCGAGGCAGATACTGCCCGCGACACGAAAACCTTCGCCGACCTCGGGCTCAATGATGCGATGCTCAAGGCGCTCAAGGACGTCGGGTACGAAACTCCCTCCGCCATCCAGGCCGCCACCATCCCCCCGCTTCTCGCCGGGCGCGACGTCGTCGGCCTCGCCCAGACCGGAACCGGCAAGACTGCCGCGTTCGCGCTGCCGATTCTTTCGCGCCTCGACATGGCGCAGAAGACCCCGCAGGCACTCGTGCTCTCCCCGACCCGTGAGCTTGCCTTACAGGTCTGTGAGGCATTCGAGAAGTACGCCGGTCACATGCGCGGCGTGCACGTGCTCCCCGTCTACGGCGGCCAGGGCTATGGCGTGCAGCTCTCCGCGCTGCGCCGTGGGGTGCACATCGTCGTCGGTACGCCCGGCCGCATCATGGACCACCTCGAAAAGGGCACGCTCGACCTGTCGCAGCTGAAGTACCTGGTGCTCGACGAGGCCGATGAGATGCTCAAGATGGGCTTCGCCGAGGACGTCGAGACGATCCTCGCCGACACCCCGAACGACAAGCAGGTCGCCCTGTTCTCGGCGACCATGCCGCCGCAGATCAGGCGGATTTCGAAGAAGTACCTGAACGACCCCGAAGAGATCACGATCAAGAACAAGACCACGACCTCCGCGAACACGACCCAGCGCTACCTGATGGTGTCGTACCCGCAGAAGGTCGACGCGCTCACCCGCATCCTCGAAGTGGAGAACTTCGAGGGCATGATCGTCTTCACCCGCACCAAGAACGAGACCGAATTGCTCGCCGAGAAGCTGCGCGCACGCGGCTACTCCGCCGCTGCCATCAACGGCGATGTGGCCCAAGTGCAGCGCGAGCGCACCGTCAACCAGCTCAAGTCCGGCAAGCTGGACATCCTGGTCGCAACGGATGTCGCCGCGCGCGGCCTCGACGTCGACCGCATCAGCCACGTCGTCAACTACGACATCCCGATCGACACCGAGTCGTACGTACACCGCATCGGCCGCACCGGCCGCGCCGGCCGCAGCGGCGCAGCGATCAGCTTCGTCACGCCGCGCGAGCGACACCTGCTCAACGCCATCGAGCGGGCGACCCGCCAGCCGCTGACGCAGATGCAGCTGCCCAGCTTCGAAGACGTCAATGTCACCCGTCTGGCACGCTTCGACGACGCCATCACCGAGGCCCTCGGCCAGTCCGAACGGATCGGCGCCTTCCGCGACATCATCGGTCACTACGTCGCCCATCACGACGTGCCCGAAGCGGATGTCGCGGCGGCCCTGGCGGTCGTCGCCCAGGGGGAGACTCCCCTGTTGCTCACCCAGGCGGATGCCCGCGCGCAGCGGCCCGAGCGTGCCGACCGCGGCGACCGGGCAGAGCGCGCCCGCGCCGACGCCGGTCGCGGCGACCGCCGTGACGAACGCGCAGAGCGAGGCGAACGGGTGGAACGGGTGGAACGCCGCCCCCGCGACAACAACCGCGCGATGGCCTCGTACCGCATCGAGGTCGGCAAGCGCCACAAGGTGGAACCGCGCCAGATCGTCGGCGCTCTCGCCAACGAGGGTGGCCTGAGCCGCGAAGACTTCGGTCACATCCAGATCAACCCGGAATACTCGCTCGTCGAGCTGCCGGCCGACATGCCGGGCGACGTGCTCGGCCGACTGGAGAACACCCGCATCAGCGGCAAGCTCATCGAAATCCGTGCCGACGGCGGCGGACCGGTCCGTCGCGAGGGTCGCACCGAGCGCCCGCCGCGCCAGCCGCGCAGCTACTAGGCACCTGCCTCGGCAGGGCACGGGGTATCCGCGCCCCGCTGCCCTGCCGAGGGCTATCCGGTTCCCGTGGGTTGCCGGTTGGGTGGACGCTCAGGTGCCCGGACGGCGTCAGCGGCTCCGCGTCGCCGGGAACAGCGGCCTGCAGGTCGTGCAGACCTCGCCGTCCTCGTCGTTTTCACTCCGGTCGTTGACGGCACGGTGCTCACTGCCCAGGCGTTCGAGCAGCGCCCACACCAGTAGCGCGATCGCGGCGACGGCGACGACCGGGCGAACCGCGCCGGCGATAAGCGGCACGGCCTCCCACAGATCGGTGGTGAGGTAGACCGCGATCAGGCCGAGCACGGGCCAGCGCACGTCACACCGGGTGGCTTCCCCGCCGATCGGGGCGTCGAAGTAGCTGGCGACGACCAGGCCGATCAGCCCGGCCCCGACGACCGTGACCGCATAGGCCCAGACGGCACCGGGGAACATCAGTGATCCGCCGGCCACGGCAACGGAGCCCGAGGCGAGGGTCAGCGCGGTGAACGCCGCCGCGCCGATGCCGGCTGCGACCATCCGTCTTCGACGAGGCCAAGTGCGGAGTTCGGTGAACGCTGCCGAAATTCTCATGGTGTGGCTGATTCCTCGATTGTCATTGAGAGTTGATACCCCATGGGGTATTTTATACACATGAAGTCAGACCCGACAAAGCCAGATGATCTGCGCAAGACCATGAACCGGCTCAAGCGAGCCCAGGGGCAACTCGCCGCGGTGATCGCCGCCGTCGAATCAGGCGCCGACTGCCGGGCGGTCGTCACCCAGCTGGCCGCCGTCTCCAGCGCCATCGACCGCGCCGGCTTCACGGTCATCAGCTCCGCGATGAAGGAGTGTCTCACCGACCAGGGCGACACCGGTGACAAGAAGCCCCTCCGCGTGGAGGAACTCGAGAAACTGTTCCTGGCCCTGTCCTAGTCGACCAGCACGATCACGGCCTGCACGGCCACGTAGACCGCGACGATCAGGACGAGAACGGCGAATCCGCGTTTCAGCACCGTGTCGGACAGTCCGCGGGCGAGCCGGCCGGCGATCAGTGACGCCGCCATGGCCGTCACGGCGAACGCGCCGGTCACGGCCCAGTCGATCTGCACGTCACCCAGGTGCGCGGTGAACCCGGCCATCGAGTTGATGACGATGATGACCAGCGAGGTTCCCACGGTCACGCTCATGGGCAGGCCGAGAATGAGGGTGAGCGCGGGCACGATGAGGAAGCCTCCGCCGACGCCGAGCAGCCCGGTCAGAAAACCGACCACCGCACCGGTGGCGAGCGCGCGGGGCAGGCAGCTGCGCCACCTGATTCCCCCGCCCGGGAGCGCACAGGGGCCGCCGCCACCCCGGATCGGCATGAGCATGCGGATGCCGGCGATCACCATGATCACGGCGAAGGCCAGGAGCAGACTCCCCGGGTCGAGCAGCCGGTTGACCATGGTGCCGAGGTAGGCAGTCGCCACCCCGGCGGAGCCGACGATCAAGGCCAGCCGCCAGTTGACGCCGCGACGGAGCCGCGGGAGAACGGCGACGGCGGAGGCCGCTCCGACCACGATCAGGGAGGTGGGGATCGCCTCCTCCAACGGCAGGCCGACCCCGTAGACGAGGGCCGGCACGGCGATGATTGCCCCGCCGCCGCCGACCAGGCCCAGCAGGGACCCGACGATGAGCCCCAGGACGAGTGCGGCAATGATCACGGTTGCTGAGGCAGAACAGTCGGCAGCCGCTCAGCGGTCCACTCGAGCATCCCGCCCGTCATATTGATCGTGTCGAACCCGGCGGCAGCGAGGTAGTCGGCGGCGCTGGCGCTGCGACTCCCGCTGCGACAGACCAGGATTACGGGTCGCTGCGGGTCCAGAGCGGCGGTGTTCTCCGTGATCGTGCTGAGCGGAATGTGCCGGGCTCCGGCGATCATGCCGTCGAGAAGCTCGGGGGTTTCCCGAACATCGACTATCTGCACCGCGGCCAGGCGGCTGAAGACCTGCTGCGGGGTGAGTTCCATCATGAGTGCCTTTCCAGGGACAGACTAGGGCGGAATCGAGCCCACAGAACCAGGAGGAGTCCGGTCAGCGCGAAAACGCCGAACAGGACCGGTCCCCGGAAGGTGAGGTCGACGGCCGTGAGCATTTGGAGGGTTCCGCCGCCGATGCCGAGGTCGGTGAGCATGGCCATCAGGCCCATCCCGCCGACGAAGAAGGCGACGAAGACGGATACGCCGGTGACGATCAGATTGTAATGGACCTTCCGCAGCGGGTCGGCGGAGGCCCACTGGTAGACGTGGTTCATCAGGATTCCATCCGCGCTGTCGAAGAGGGTCATGCCGGCCGTGAAGACGACGGGGAGCACCAGGGCCGCGTACCAGGGCAGGCCCGGCGTGAGCACCCCGGCGAAGACGAAGAGGCTGATCGAGGCGGCGGTGTCAAGGCCGAGGCCGAAGAGCAGGCCGATCGGCAGCATCTTCCAGGGCCGGTCCACGAGCCGGGACATCGGCCGGAGCAGCCGGTTGATCACGCCGCGATTGTCGAGGTGCCCATCGAGCTCGCTCTGCACGAAGCTCCCGGTCCGCACGTCGCGCAGCACCTGGCGCAGCCCTTTCAGGGAGGACAGGTTGAGCGCGCCCATCAGGATCAGGAAGACGCCGGAGACGGCGGCACCCCACACGCCGGTGACCTGCCGGAGAGCGGAAGTGTCGTCCGCGAGGCCTCCGGCGAAGGCGTTGACGCCGAGCACCAGCAGGACCACGGAGACCACGACGACGGAGGAATGCCCCAGGGCGAACCAGAACCCGACCGACACCGATCGGCGGCCGGCGCCGACCAGGCGACGGGTGGTGTTGTCGATCGCGACGATGTGGTCGGCGTCGACGGCGTGCCGCACCCCCAACAGGTAGGCGCTGACCGCCAGTCCGAGCATCACCGCGGTGTCGCCGCCCGTGCGCGACAGCTGCGGCAACACCAGCAGGAACAGGGTTCCCCAGCCGCCCAGGTGGAGGGCCACCACGGCGGCGCCCATGCCGAGCAGACTGCGCTTCTCGGCCGGGTGGATCGCCGTTCGCTTCCCCGTCATGGGGTTAGACGGTCAGCTCGGCCAGGGTGAGTCCGGCAGCCGCGGCCTCGTCGAAGTTCCCGTCGACGTGCACGACCTCACGGCCGGCGCGCTGCAGAAGGCTGGCGGCGACCCCGGCACGGTAGCCGGAACCGCAGTGCACCCAGATTGTGCCGGCCGGGACCTCGTCCATCCGGGAGAGCAACTCGTGCAGCGGAACATTCACCGCACCGAGTAGGTGGGAACCGGCGAACTCGTCGGCGCGACGGGTGTCCAGGAGGACATCCTGTTCGGCGCGGCCCTGCAGCAGACCGACCCAGCCCACACGCGGGTAGGAGGCGACCGGGGCATCCGGGGCCAGGGCGTGCGGCTCGGTGCCGATGGCGGCATCCGGCGAGTCGATGCCGATGCGCGACAGGTCACGGATGGCGTCCTCGACGTCTGCGCGGTCGCCGACCAGGGTGAGCTGCTCGTTCCAGGGCAGAACCCAGCCCAGGTAGGTCGTGAAGTTCGAGCCGTTGCCGTATTCGAAGCTCACGGCACCTTGCAGGTGGTTGCTCGAGAACGCGACCCGGTTGCGCAGGTCGACGACCCACTCCCCCTCGGCCAGGCGCCGGGTGAGCTCGGCGGCGTCGAGGGACTCGGGCACCTGCAGGTTCGCGGGGCCGGGACCCTGCGTGTTCGCGGGGGCCATGTGCGCGTAGTAGGAGGGGTAGGCGGTGAGGTTGGCGATCAGGTCGCGCACGAAGTGCTCCTCATCGGAGTCGGTCAGGGAGTGGTTCGCCGTGAGCTGTTCGCCGATGGTGGATGCGCCGGCGCCGGTGGCGGGTCCGCTGGAGCAGAAGGAGCCGAACCCGTGGGTCGGGAAGAGCGCGGCGTCGTGCTCGGCCTTGTGCACGAGCCGGCGTACCGAGGCGTACTGGTCGTGGGTGAGCCCGACCGTGTCGGTCGTGGCTACCAGGTCGGTGCGTCCGACCGAGCCGAACAGCAGGCTGCCGCCGGAGAAGACCGCCTCTTCGCTGCCGTCGCTGACGATGTAGGACACGTGCGTGTGGGTGTGCCCCGGCGTGGCCACCACGGTGACGGTCAGGCCGCCGATAGGGATGACCTGGCCGTCGGTGACCGGCTCCCGCTCGAAAGTGACGGTGTCGGCGGCGTTGACCAGGTACTTCGCGCCGTGCACCCGGGCGAGCTCTAAGCCGCCGGTCACGTAGTCGTTGTGCAGGTGGGTCTCGGCGACGTGGGTGATGGTGACCCCGGCCTCGCGTGCCGCGCCCTCCACCCGGTCGGTGTCGCGCTGCGGGTCGATGACCAGCGCGACCGCGCCGTCGTGCACCAGGTAGCTGCGGTCTCCCAGCTGCGGGGTTTCGATAACGATAACGTCCATGGTTCGAAGTCCTCCAAGTCGTGCGTGCGTCGTGCTGACGTTTTGCCTGCGTCGTGCGTGCGATCGGATCGCACGTTGAACACGATACCCCCAGGGGTATCCGAAAAGCAACCTGGCGCTCCGCCCCGGGCGTCGTCCGCCGCTTGACCAGAATACCCCATGGGGTATATTCTGGAGTCATGGCAACCATTGACACCACCGAGAAAACCTTCGACCAGACCATCACCGACAACTCCATCGTGCTGGTGGACTTCTGGGCGGCCTGGTGCGGCCCGTGCCGCATGTTCGCGCCCACCTTCACCGCCGCGTCCGAGAAGCACCCCGACATCGTGTTCGCCAAGGTCGACACCGAGGCCGAGCAGAGCCTGGCCGCGGCCGCAGGCATCCGTTCGATCCCGACGCTGATGGCCTTCCGCGACAAGGTGCTGGTGTTCTCCCAGCCCGGCGCCCTGAACGCCGCCTCCCTGGAAGAGGTCATCACCGCCGTGCGGAGCCTCGACATGGACGAGGTGCACGCCAGCATCGCCGCCCGCCAGGCCGCCGACCGGGCGTCTGCCTGACCGGCCCCTCCGCCCTACCGATGACACAACGAAGGGCACCCACGCTCGTGGGTGCCCTTCGCGGTGTTGTGAGTGCTGCCGGTGGTGCGGGTACTACGGGGTCGTGACGATCGGGAGACCGGTGGAGACGGTGGCGGCAGACATGGCGCCGGCATCCGTCACCGAGGTGAACCCGAGATCGGCCAAACGGGCCGCCGCGGCGGCCGAGCGGCTGCCCGAGCGGCAGTACACGATGTAGTCTTCGTCGGTCGGCAACGCCGAGGCCTGGCTGTCGAAGTCGGATGACTGCACATCGATGTTCAGCGCGCCTTCGAGGTGACCGGCGGCGTACTCCCCGGGGGTGCGCACGTCGATCACGACGGTGTCGGCCGCCATGGCGGACTCAGCCGCCGGGGCGGCCGGAGCGGAGCACGCGGTGAGGCCGAACAGGGCCGCACCGGCCAGGACGAGTGCTGCGACGAGGTTCTTCATGCCTCGTTGCAGGCGCAGCGCTGAGCGGGCGGGATGTCGGCCATGACGCTGTCGACGTGCTCGCCGCAGCCGGTCCAGGTTATCTTGCCGCAACGGTTACAACGAATGGGGCTGCACATAGGTAACTCCTTCTCGATTCAATGAAAGTATCAATATACCCCCTAGGGTATCATGAGCGCCACCATCGGCCTCGGTATCCTTCCCGGCAGCCCGTGCCCCCAGACCACGGCCCGGCCCAACGAATTCGACGGAGATTTTCCGATTGTGGGCCGGTGTTGGCCTGGGCTCCAGAGCCAAAATCTCCGTGAATTCGCTAGGGGCGATGGGTGGGGTGCGAGTCGTGGGCGAGCTGGGTGGCCAGTTCGCCGAGGGCGGTGATGGTGTGGTCGGGTGCCGCGAAGAAGCTGGGGTAGGTCTCATCGGCGCGGTTCAGCCACGCGGTGCGGAGGCCTGCCTGCGCGGCCCCGTGGATGTCCCAGGGGTGCACGGCCACCAGGAGAAGGTCGCCCGGCTTCACTCCGCAGACATCCGCGGCGTAGTCGTAGGCGGCCCGAACCGGCTTCCAGGCCGGGGCGTCTTCCACCGTGAGCAGAGCCTCGAACTCGCCTCGGAGACCCGCCCGGGTCAGGAGGGACTCGGCCACCTGCGCGGATCCGTTGGAGAAGGTCACCAGGCGCAACCCCGCAGTTTTCAGATCACGGATGCCGTCGGCAATGTCCGGATGCAGGCTCAACGTCTCGAAGCCGGCCATCACGTGGTGCACCGAGTCGTCGAGGCTACGGGTCAGGTCGACGTTGCGGAGGACCCCGCGCAGGATCTCGGATCCGATCGTGGAGAATTGTGCGGTTCCGCCCGCGGCGGCGAGGGCGAAGCCGTCCCGCAGCAGCGAGGCGAACCAGACCCGGGCCAGGTAGGCCGGGGCTCCGATCTCCACGAACCGGGCGCTCAGCGGGGACATATCGGAGAGGGTTTCGTTGACGTCGAAAACGATCACTGAGGGTGTGCTGTTCATAGCGATTTCCTTTGCTTGGTGCGGTTCTGCCGCCGTGCCTTTCCCGCGAGGAATATTCCAGCCACGGTCAGGGCTCGGCTGGTCCTCCTGTCAAAGTTTTCTTCCGCGCAATACCCTAGTCGCGCGGGGAGGGATCCACCGGGGTGGCCTTCCCGCCGATCCCACCTGGGTCGTCGATTTCGGCATATTCCCGGACCCGGACCGGCTCACTCCGGGATTTCTTCTCAAACGCAGAAGAACCACAAAAGTTCTGCTGGGGATCGTGAAGAAGACCGCTTGTTATTGCAGCAGTCTTCAAGTAGCAGCCGATAACGGGCCGCCGGAAGCCGTCCAACGCTCTGCACAATTCAACGTCGAAGGAATGCACATGACCATCTATCAAGACGACACCCAGGCTGTCGAAGCTCTCAAGAACGCGGCCGGAAGCAGCTGGGACGCGATCAACCCTGAGTCGGTCGCCCGCATGCGTGCACAGAACCGTTTCAAGACCGGCCTCGAAATCGCCCAGTACACCGCCGACATCATGCGCAAGGACATGGCGGAGTACGACGCTGACTCCTCCGTCTACACACAGTCCCTGGGAGTCTGGCACGGCTTCATCGGCCAGCAGAAGATGATTTCGATCAAGAAGCACCTGAAGACCACGAATAAGCGCTACCTGTACCTGTCCGGCTGGATGGTCGCTGCTCTGCGAAGCGACTTCGGCCCGCTGCCCGACCAGTCCATGCACGAGAAGACAGCCGTTCCCGCGCTGGTCGAGGAGCTCTACACCTTCCTCCGCCAGGCCGACGCCCGCGAGCTGGATCTGCTTTTCACCGCCCTGGACGGGGCCCGTACCGCCGGCAACGACGCCAGGGCCGCGGACATCCAGGAACAGATCGACAACTACGAGACCCACGTCGTGCCGATCATCGCGGACATCGACGCCGGTTTCGGTAACCCCGAGGCGACGTACCTTCTGGCCAAGAAGATGATCGAGGCAGGCGCCTGCGCCATCCAGATCGAGAATCAGGTCTCGGACGAGAAGCAGTGCGGCCACCAGGACGGCAAGGTCACCGTTCCCCACGAGGACTTCATCGCGAAGATCAACGCCGTGCGGTACGCGTTCCTCGAGCTCGGCATCGACAACGGCATCATCGTCTCGCGTACCGACTCGCTCGGTGCCGGCCTGACGCAGAAGCTCGCCGTGACCTACCAGCCCGGGGACCTCGGCGACCAGTACAATTCCTTCCTCGACGTCGACGAGATCACCGAGGCCGAGTTGGGTAACGGGGATGTCGTCATCAAGCGCGACGGCAAGCTGCTGCGCCCCAAGCGCCTGGCCAGCAACCTATTCCAGTTTCGTCAGGGAACCGGTGAAGCCCGCTGCGTGCTCGACAGCATCACCTCGCTGCAGAACGGCGCGGACCTGCTTTGGATTGAGACGGAGAAGCCGCACGTCGCCCAGATCGCCGGGATGATGAACGAGGTGCGCAAGGTCATCCCGAACGCCAAGTTGGTCTACAACAACAGCCCGTCGTTCAACTGGACGCTCAACTTCCGTCAGCAGGCGTACGACAACCTGCTCGCCGAGGGCAAGGACGTGTCGGCCTACGACCGCGCGAAGCTGATGAGCGTCGCCTACGACGAGACCGAGCTCGCTCAGATCGCCGACGAGAGCATCCGCACCTTCCAGCGCGACGGCTCGGCCGAGGCCGGCATCTTCCATCACCTCATCACTTTGCCGACCTACCACACGGCCGCGCTGTCCACCGATGACCTGGCCAAGGGCTACTTCGCCGACCAGGGCATGCTCGCCTACGTCAAGGGTGTGCAGCGTCGCGAGATCCGTGAGGGGATCGCCACGGTCAAGCACCAGAACATGTCCGGCTCCGACATCGGTGACAACCACAAGGAGTACTTCGCCGGCGAGGCCGCGCTGAAGGCCGGCGGCACCAACAACACGATGAACCAGTTCGAGGAACCGGCACTGAGCCACTAGTCCGAGTTCTGCAGAAGTCGTAATGAAGAAGCCCCAGTCGCAGGACTGGGGCTTCTTCGCTGACCCTCCACCGTGGCCGTCGGGCCGACGT
Organism: Cryobacterium sp. TMT2-42-4; assembly: GCF_004402645.1. Taxonomy (NCBI): domain Bacteria; kingdom Bacillati; phylum Actinomycetota; class Actinomycetes; order Micrococcales; family Microbacteriaceae; genus Cryobacterium; species Cryobacterium sp. TMT2-42-4. Next base: position 47,467 of record NZ_SOFT01000022.1, on the reverse strand, counting down.
TGTGCCTATCCTTGCCCGCAATGGCTTCCACCTGGTAGTCGCCCGCTCGAGCCTGGCCGACCGCCTGCCGATGCCGATTGAGCAGCGGTCACCGGTGCCCCGTTCTTCGCCGCGTCGCGTCCGAATCCCGTCAGCATGTCCGCGTGCGCGGCGCCCGGCGCGGCGTGGTTGCTGATGCAGGGTCATCCGCAGCTCGCCCGACTATGCTGACCGCGGCGGCAGCGCGTTGCCAATGCGGAAATGGCGGTGGCGATGAAGCCTTCGGGGTTCGACCTGGATGCCCGGTTGCGGCGCTACCCGTGGGTGTCGCGGGCCATGAACGCGGAGGCCGTCTACGGCACTGTGCTGACCGCGGGTCTCATTTCCGCGTTCTCCCTGTACAACCCCGGCCTGCCGGCCCTCATCGCCCGTACCGTGGGAACCGTCCTGGTGTTCTGGGGCGCGCATGTGTACGCCGAGGTCGTCGGCAATCGGGACATGAGCTGGCGGGAGGCGATCCGTGAGGCGCTACAACGCTCAGCCGGGCTGTTATGGGCGCTCATCGTTCCGGTAGCCTGCCTGATCGTCGCGGCACTCCTCGGGTGGTCGATGGATGCGGCCGTAGACCTCTCACTGTGGGCTGCTGTGGTCACCCTCGCGGTGCTGGGTTGGTGGGCTGCCCGGCAACGGCAGGCCGGTTCACGCGCGAAGCTCGCCACCGCGGCGGGAACAGCGGGTATGGGCTTGGCACTGATCGCACTCAAGGCGCTGGTGCACTGAGCGAGGCGCGACCGCCGGCGACGGTGCTCCGGTCAGGCGCTGCCGTCTTCGGCGAGAAGCCTGTCGATCTGCCCCAGGGCCTGGCGCATACCCTCCTCCATACCCATCTCGGAAACCTGTTGCATTTGCTCGAGGCTCGCAAACGTCGACACCGTGGTCATGCGGGTACGATCGTCTGCCTCCTCCAGAGTCACCACGGCCCGCACCGAGCCCATCTCGAGAATCGGGTCACCGTTCTCGTCGGCGAAGCCGTCCTCGAATTCCAACCGGCGCGGCGGCTGGATCAGCGTGGTCACCCACCAGCCGGGCCCCTTCTCGCCGTCCGGGCCGGTCATGTAGTAGTTCGACCGGCCGCCGGGCACGAAGTCGTGCCGCTCGAAGGTGGCCGGCCAGGTCGGCGGGCCCCACCAGCGCTCGAGCTGACGCGGGTCCTCCCAGAGCTGCCACACCCGCTCCGGGCTCGCGTCGAAATCGGCCACGAAGGTGAGGGTCAGCGCCTCGGTGTCGGTGTTCGAACTGATGACGGTCATGATGTCTCCTTCGGGGTTTTCGCTTCCTGGTCTCAGAACAGGATGTCGCTTATGGCTTCCGTGGTGAATACCCCGTGGGTATGAAAATAGCCCGGCTCGAGCACCGGGCCTAGAAGCCGACCACCCGCAAGCGCTGCGCGACCGCCGCCTCACCGTAGGGATAGTCGGAAACGACCGGTGAACTGAGTGCGCCTAACAGTTCCAGGTGCTTTGGGCTCAGTTGCACGTCGGCCGCGGACAGGTTTTCCGCCAGCTGCTTCACGCTCCGCGCCCCGAGGATGACCGAGGTCACCGCCGGTTGCACCTCAAGCCAGGCGAGGGACACCTGCGCGCTCGTGGCACCGATCTCGGCTGCAACCTCAGCGACGGCGTCAATGATGCGCCAGGTGCGTTCCTGCTTGTTGCGCGGACCCCAGGCTTCCATTCCGCGCGCGGGATCCTCGCCGAGGCGCGTGGCTCCGGTGGGGTGCGTGTCGCGCCGGTACTTACCCGACAACCAGCCTCCGCCGAGGGGCGACCAGGGCAGAAGCCCCAGGCCCGCGTCGAGCGCAGCCGGCACAATCTCCGATTCGATTTCGCGCACAAGGAGGCTGTACTGCGGCTGCAGGGTGACCGGCGGCGTGAAACCGAGCGCTCGCGCCACGTACACGGCCTTCGTCAGCTGCCAACCCAGAAAGTTGGAGAAGCCGTAGTAGCCGATTTTCCCGCTCCGGATGGCGTCGTCGAGAAAGCGCAGGGTCTCCTCCAGCGGCGTCAACGCGTCCCAGGCGTGCAGTTGATACAGGTCGACGTGATCCGTGCCCAGCCGGCGTAGCGAATCGTCGAGTGCCCGGTTCAGATGCCGGCGGCTGGTTCCCCGATCGTTGGGTCCGGTGCCCATCGGAAACCGGCCCTTGGTCGCGAGAACGATCTGCTCACGCTCGGTCGGGTGCGATGCAAGCCAGCACCCGATCATTTCCTCCGAGACCCCGGCGCTGTAGACATCCGCGGTGTCGACGAAGTTGCCGCCTGCCTCTACATATGTGTCCAGGAGTGTGTGTGCCATCTCCTGATCGGCCTCCGCGCCGAAAGTCATGGTGCCGAGGGCGTAGGTCGAAACGACCGCGCCGCTGTTGCCGAGTGTGCGATATTCCATGTGCGATTCCTGTTCTTATTCGAGGCGGGGTGCCCGAGACCCTGCCATCAGTCTCACACGCTCGACTACGTCGAGACCGCCCGTCCGTTGACCTGAGGGCCACCCCGGGCACCCCTGTTCGACACCTGCCCTGAGCCTGAATCCACCAATCGACCTGAGGTTTTGACGGCGCATTAAACCAAGACTGCCCATCTGATCAAGCAATATTGGACTCGTCTGAAGTTCAAATTTACCAAACAGATGAGCATCTTGTAGAAGCAAGCTGCCCGCACCAACCGCGCCGTTTCTGCATCGTTCACCGAGGTTCCGTTCACCCCGTTTACGTCCCGCAAGAAGGCCGAGCAGAACACCGTGCGCCTGGTCGTGTGACGGATCCCGGAACTGAACAAGAAAAACTTCGGCCAACCGACCCTGTTCGACACCCATCGATTCCATGCCTACTTCACCACCAGCACCGTCGACACCGTCGACACCGTCGCCGCCGACACAACCCACCGCGCTCACGCCGCGATAGCGCTCGTGAATGCCGGCCTACATGCGTGAGTCCTAATCTTTTGGCTTGGATGGCGCCCGGTTAGTTGGACCTGATTTGCCCCGCGTGGACGCTGTTAATCGAAGGCGGAAGGTGTTAAACCCTGTTTGTCTAGACAGATCTAAACACCCTCCTGACCACACTGTACGTCCATCTAGACGACCGGATCATCCCCGCGCTGGGGTTCTCCAGACACGGCCGGCCCGGGCGCCCACCGGCCCTGACCCATATTGAGCTGCTCTGCCTTATCGTCGCCCAACACTTGCTCGGCATCGCCTCGGACCGAAAATGGATCCGCTACGCGAACACGCATCTGAAGAGCATATTCCCGCGATTGCCCCAACAATCCGGGTGGGGCAAACGCGTCTGCCAAGCCACCGGGCTCCTCTCCGCAGTGATCACCGAACTGGCCCGGGATACCCCGTCCTGGGGCGAGATCACGCGGCTAATCGACTCCACCCCGGTGCCCTGCGGCAAGTCCCGAGAGAGCGTGAACTGCTCCGACCTCGCCGGACACGTCGGCTACGGATACTGCGCTTCCCACTCCCGCTACTTCTGGGGATTCCGCCTCTATCTGATCTGCACCCGCGACGGAATGCCCGTCGTCTGGGGCCTGGCCAACCCCAAAATCGGCGAACGCGAAGCTGCCCAAGCCATGCTCCGCCACGACCGACACCTGATCCAGCAGGGCCAAGTCATCGTCGGAGACAAAGGGTTCGCCGGCCGCGAGTTCGAAGGGTTCATCACCGACGAACTCGGCGCACACCTGATCCGACCCGGCCGCAAGGACGAGAAGAAACGCTTCGGGAAACTCGGCGGAATCCGCCAGTGGGTCGAGGAGGTCTTCGACACCCTCAAAGGCCAACTCACCCTCGAAGACCACGGCGGACGCACCATCCCGGGCCTTTACTCCCGCGTCGCCGGCCGACTACTCGCCCTCGCAGCCGGAATCTGGCACAACTGGCTCCTCGGAACCCCCAACAAACGATCCCTCATCGCCTACGACCATTAGGACTCACTCATCTAGAGCACCGCCTTGGGCGCCGCGGTCACGCAGAGGCTCGCGACGGGGGCTCGTAGCCCGCATCGTTGCGGCGATCCTCTTCAGCTTCGTTGTGCTGTTCCCGCTGTACTGGATGCTTGTAGTCGCGTTCTCGTCGCGGTCCGAGCTGCTGGGTCGCACACTGCGTGTCTGGCCGCGTACCCTTACGATCGGAAACTTTGAGCGCGTCCTCGCAGGATTCCCGATTGCCACATGGTTTAGCAATTCCTTGGCGATCTCGATCACGGTGGCAGTTCTCACGATGCTCGTCAACCTGTGAGGCGGGTATGCCCTGGCGCATCTCAAGTTTCGCGGTTCGTACCTCGCTTTTCTTATCGCCCTGACAACGTTGATGATCCCCGTGCAGGTGATTATGGTGCCGCTGTTTCGGCTCGTGACGAACCACGGGTTTTACGGCAGCTACTGGGCGGTCATCCTGCCCACGGCCGCGAGTGCTTGCGGGTTTTTCTTTGCCCGCCAATACATTCTCGCCATCCCGCGCGACCTGATCGAGGCGGCGCGCATCGAGGGGGCTAGTCACTTTAGAGTGCTCGCGACTATAGTTTTGCTGCTCTTAAAGCCGCTGATCGCTGTGCTGTTCTTCATGACACTGCTGCAGTCCTGGAATGATTTCGCCTGGCCACTTATCGCCCTCAAGCAGAACGAACTCTTCACCCTGCCGATCGGCCTGCTCTACTTGCAGGGCAAATTCGGGTCAGATTTCGGTGCATCAATGGCGTTCGCCCTTATCAACGTGGTGCCCATGGTGGTGCTGTCTCTGGTGTTCCAGCGCTTCTTCGTGCAGGGATTCGCGCGCAGCGGCATCAAATAGGTGTGGCTTGTGAATTTCTCGAGTCTCCGATCCGATGTGGCCGGGCTGGGACGAAGTCGAGGCGGCGATCCGCCCGACGTTGCGCGAATCTATGAATGCTGTTCGAGGCTAACCACGGTGACGTCAGCGCTTCGGGTCCGGCTGCGGCACCCGCACGTGTCGAGCCGGCCATTGTTTGAGGCGATCACGCCGGGTAAGCAAGTGTGGCCGCGGCGTCCGCGGGCCAGCACCGACCTGGCTGATCACCGTTCCGCGTCAGAGGTGGTGGGCGCTGGTCTGCGCAACCCGGAGAACCGGTGGCAGAACGCGTGTGAGTCGGCATCCCTGGCGGAGGCACCCTCGGCCAAGGGTGGCTTGAGAACTCGTCGAATATCCGACGACTTTTACCCGGCACCCCGGCTAGGGCACCTGGAACAACTACCCGCCCGGGCGCAGACTGTGAAGATCCACACCAAGGCGACGGAGGTGGACGCATAATCGCGGTACTCTCGCTGTTGGTGAGCGATGGTCAAGCGAAAGTCGAACTCGCGGTTGCCCACGGAAAACGCGGGTACGGGAGTCGCTAGGCGCTGCGTGAACGCCAGGACGACCACGAGGCGGCACGAGCAGGTCTCGCGCACCGCAGACTCGGCGACTGAACGGCGTTCGCCGAGTCTGCGGCGGGTCTAGCCGATACGGATGAGTTTCTTGTTCACGAACTCGCTGGCACCGTATCGTCCGAGTTCGCGCCCCATGCCGCTTCTTTTCACCCCGCCGAACGGCAGCTCTGCGCTGCCGGCGTCGACGAGGTTGACATAAACCATGCCAGCCTCGATACGGTCGGCGACCCGCAGTGCCTGTTCGGGATCGGTCGTGAACAGGTAGGAGCCGAGCCCGAACGGAGTGTCGTTCGCGAGGGCGATGGCTTCATCTTCTGAGCCTGCCCGGTAGACGGATGCTACGGGGCCGAAAAACTCCTCATGGTACGTGTCGTTGTCCTTCGTGACACCGGTGAGCACGGCAGGCGGGTAGAAGGCACCCGAGCGTTTGCCAGTGGCCGCCAGGGTCGCTCCCTGCGCGACCGCGCGCTCGACCTGCTCCTCGAGATGCTCGGCCGCGCCGAGGGACGAGAGGGGTCCGAAGACGGCACCGTGAACGGTCGGGTCTCCGGGTGAGTTCGCAAGGATGGCGGCGGTGAACTTCTCCGTGAACTCATCGTAAAGTTCATCAATCACGATAAATCGCTTAGCTGCGTCGCAGGCCTGCCCGCTATTGCGGAGGCGACCGGCGACGGCGGCAGCCACTGTCGCGGCCATGTCGTCGGTGCTCAGCAGGATGAACGGGTCTGACCCACCCAGTTCCAGCACGACCTTCTTGAGGTGGCGACCGGCCACCTCGGCGACGGCAGCGCCGGCGCCCTCCGAACCGGTGAGAGAGACGCCCTGTACCCGCGGGTCGGCGATGATCGTGGCGACCTGCTCGCTGTCCGCATACACATTTGTGTAAGCGCCAGCCGGGAAGCCTGCATCATGGAAGATTTGCTCAATCGCTGCGGCCGACTCCGGGCATTGGGCGGCATTCTTGAGGATGATCGTGTTGCCGATCATGAGGTTAGGTCCAGCGAAGCGCGCAACCTGGTAGTAGGGGAAATTCCATGGCATGACGCCAATCAGCACGCCAAGAGAGTTGGAGCGCATGAACGCGGAACCCTTGCCGCTGAGAAGGGTGATCGGTTCGTCCCTCAGAAATTCCTGCGCATTGTCGGCGTAGTAACGGTAGATGTCGGCGGAGTAATCGATCTCGCCGAGCGCTTGGTCGATGGGTTTTCCCATCTCGCGCACGATGGTGGCCGCCAGCTTGTCGCGGCGCTCCTCATGCAGATCACCAACCCTGCGCAGGAGTGTGGCCCGCTCGTTGGTTGAAGAGCTGCGTGACCAGCCGTGGTGGGCCTCATCCGCCGATGCGATAACCTGCTCGATTTCATCAGCAGAAAGCTGGGGGTAAGTTCTGATGGTTTCGCCTGTGGCGGGGTTGACAACGGCATGGTGGCTCATGAGCCACCTCCTTTCACGGTTGGACTACTGTTCCGGAAATTGGCACTGCCATGAGCCAACCATGTTCGCGGCATTTGTCAAGGCGAATGAGGCCAGCGGAAGTTGCGGCGGCTCGTTTCGTCTCGGCGTGGTCTTTTCAGCCTGAATCCACGGATCAACGTGAGATTTTACGGGGGCGCTATACCGAGAATACCTAGCTGATCTGCTTAAAAATGACTTGTCTAAAGTGTTAATTTACCAAACAGATGAGCATCTTGTAGTTGCCAGCTACTCACACCAACCCCGCCGTTTCTGCATCATTCACCGACCCTAATCTTGTGTCGTGCGCCGGGTTGGTCCCGAACATGAAATTGGCCGCCCGAGGGGGCTGGCGACCCTGGCCGATGAGTGGCTGACCGTCCCCACCGACAAGAGTGCCAAGGCCGGCTTCTAAGTCACCTCGCTGGTCGGAGGGATGGTCACCGGCGTAGCCTCGATCGACGACTTTGCGATTCTTCGTCACGGCGGCATGGGGAAGGTCTTCACCAAGTGTTACGCGCCGTCGACGTTGGGGTCGTTCTAGCGCGAGTTCACGTTCGGTCACGTCCGGCAGATCGACGCCTTCGCCTCACGCTTCGTGGGTGGCCTCGCGGCCGAAATCCCACTGCTCGTGCACGACACCGACGGCTACATCTTCCTCGACATTGACGACACCATCATCGAAGTCCACGGGTACCAGAAGGAAGGATCCGGCTACAGCTACGGCTACGGCTACTCCGGAGTGCGCCGCCTCAACGTGTTCATCGCGACCGTGAAAACAGACTTGTCAGCACCGGGCATCAACAGTCAACGACTGCGCTGCGGTGCCTGCGGGTCGCCGCGCGGCGCCGCCCACTTGATCCGCGACGCCCGCGCCACGATCAAACGTCTCCGCGGAGCAAAAAACGTCCGCGTGCTCCTCCGCGCCGACACCGCCTGCTACGGTTACGCCTCGATCAATGCAGCCCTCACAGCCGGTGCCGACGTCTCCGTCACCGCGCGCATGGATCCCGCCATCAAACGTGCGATCGGAACGATCCCCGACAGCGCCTGGACAGCGATTTGATACACCAGGGCGATCTATAACGAAGGCACCAAAATGCGGATCAGTAACGCTGTAGTCGCCGAGGTCCCGTTCACCGCGTTCACGTCCCGCAAGAAGGCAGAGGACAGCACCGGGCGCCTGGCTGCCTGTGTTCGCGGGGCGTGACACGGGCGGCAGGGCGGCACCGTCAAACGCACCACCGCGCAGGTGAGCCCCCGGGTCTTCCGAGTCGCGGCACTACCCATTCCCACTGATCGCGAGAAGTCGCAGCTGTACATCCAGCGTTACCTGGAGCATTTCCCCGCGGCCGGCGAGGTGGTCCTCTTTGACCGCAGCGTGAACAAACATGCGGGCGTGGAGCGGGTGATGGGTTTCTGCACTCCGGATCAGACCGAGCACTTCCTGCGGATGACGCCGCTGGGCGAGCAGTCGATGGTCGACTCCGGAATCATCCTGCTCATGTATTGGCTTGAGGTCAGTAAAAATGATCAGACTCGGCGGCTCGAGAGTCGAATCAACAATCCGCGCAAGACGTGGAAGCCCTCGCCGATGGATCACGATTCTTACAGCCGCTGATCCGACTACGCCCGCGCGAGGAACGCCATGTTTGCGGCGACCGACACCGCCTGGGCACCCTTGGCATGTCGCGCACACCGACGACAAGAAGAGGGCCCGCCTCAACGTCATCAGCCACCTCCTCAGCAATCTGCCGTACGTGCCGTTCCCCGGGCTCGACGTCAGGCTCCCCCGGCGCCGGAACCGCGGTGACGACCGGGGGCCGAAGCTGACGGTTCGACAGATTCCGACCCCGTTCTGAGTCACGTCGCGATGCCCGTCGCGATGGGGAGCCGGTGTTGCGAGCCATAGCCGCAGCATCCACTGCCCCGGCGCCGGCCGCCACCGCCGCCTGAACCAGCATTCCTGAACTAGCCTTGACCTGCACGGTCCAACGGCGGGTGGGGGTAGATGTGACATTGCTTGAAGGTGCGATCATCCTGATCGCCGGGCTGGCCGCAGGAGTCATCAACGTGGTCGCCGGCGCCGGAACACTCATCACCTTCCCCGTTCTTCTGGCGTTGGGCGTGCCGCCGATCACGGCGAACGTGTCCAATACCGTGGGCCTGATCCCTGCGTCCATTGCCGGCGCCCACGGCTACCGACGCGAGTTGCGGTCGCAGTGGCGCCCCGTAGCTGTGATGGCGATCTTCTCCGCCGTGGGCGGCATCGTCGGCGGTCTGCTCCTGCTCACCCTGCCCGCACAGGCGTTCGCCGGCGTCGTGCCCTTCCTGCTGCTGCTGGCCGCGGTGCTCTCGGCGATCCAGCCCCGAGTGGCCGGCTTCGTGCGACGCAAGGCGGCGGCGCCCGCCGGCACACTGCTGACCAAAACGGATACGCGTCCCCTCACCCTCGGGCTCATCCTCGGGGTGCTCGCGACGGGCGTGTACGGCGGGTATTTCGGTGCCGCCCAGGGGGTCGTGTTGCTCGCGCTGCTGGGCATACTCTGGTCCACGGACATGCACCGGGCCAACGGCGCCAAGAACGTGCTCGCCGGGGTCGCGAACATCGTGTCGGCGATCATCTTCATCTCCAGCGGAACCGTGGACTGGAAAATCGCGCTCCTCATCGGCATTGGCTCCGCGGCGGGCGGCTGGCTGGGTGCCCGTATCGGCCGCACGCTCTCCGCGCCGGTACTGCGCACCATCCTGGTCGTGGTCGCGGTGACCGCCGCGGTGGTGCTCTTCCTGAGCTAGGGAGCGGAGCCGCCCGGGCCCGGCGCCGAACCAATTCGACGGAGATTTTGAGGCAGCGCGCAATTGTGGGCAGGTTTGGAGCCGTGTTGTCCAAATCTCCGTCGACTTCGTCAGGGAGACCGGATGCCGCAGTCTGGCGCAGGCGGGTGGCGCGCCACCGTCTGAGACGGGCGGCGCGCCACCGCGGGTCACCTGAGGATGCGAATGAGCTTCTTGTTGGCAAACTCCGCGATGCCGAAGCGTCCCAGTTCACGGCCGAAGCCAGACCTCTTCACTCCACCGAAGGGCAGCTCTGCTCCGTCGAGGAGCGAGCCGTTGATGAAGACCATTCCGGCGTCGATCTGGTCCGCCACGCGCAGGGCCTGTTCCGGGTCGGTGGTGAAGAGATACGAACCCAGGCCGTACGGGACGTCGTTGGCCACCTGCACGGCCTCGGCCTCGTCCGCCACGCGATAGACGGCGGCGACCGGGCCGAAGAACTCCTCCCGGTAAGCGTCACTCTGAGGGGACACGTCGGTCAGGACCGTCGGCGAGAAGAAGGCGCCCCTGCGATTTCCCCGCGCGGTGACGGTTGCGCCCTGGGCTTCGGCGCGCTGGAGCTGTTCCTCGAGGTCCTCGGCGGCACCGAGGGAGGACAGCGGGCCGAGCGTGGTGTCCGGCGACGTGGGGTCTCCGGGAACGTTGCCGGTGATCTTCGCCGTGAAGCTCGCCAGGAAGGCGTCGTACAGGCCGTCGATCACGATGAAGCGCTTAGCCGCGTTGCAGGACTGGCCGGAGTTGTCGAGGCGAGCGTCGACGGCGGCGTCGACCGCTTCGTCCATATTGTCCGTGCTGAGCAGGATGAAGGGGTCGGATCCGCCCAGTTCGAGCACGACCTTCTTGAGGTTGCGGCCGGCGGCCTCCGCGACCGCCGCACCCGCGCCTTCAGAACCGGTCAGCGACACACCGCAGACCCGGGGGTCTGGAATGATGATGTCGGAGATCTGAGCGCTGGAGGCGTAGACGTTGCGGTATGCGCCGTCGGGAAAACCGGCATCCGTGAAGATCGCCTCGATCGCGGCAGCGGACTCGGGGCACTGCGAGGCGTGCTTGAGCAGGATCGTGTTGCCGAGAACCAGGTTCGGACCGGCGAAGCGGGCGACCTGGTAGTAGGGGAAGTTCCACGGCATGATCCCGACGAGCACTCCGAGGGAGGCACTCCGAATGAACGCCGAGCCTTCACCACCGAGCAGCTCGATCGGTTCGTCGGCGAGGAAGGCCTCGCCGTGGGTCGCGTAGTACGCGTAGATGTCGGCCGCGAAGTCGACCTCGCCGAGGGCCTGCGCGACGGGCTTGCCCATCTCGCGCACGATGAGCTCGGCCAGATGCTCACGCCGCTCGGTGTGCAGGTCCGCGACACGCTGCATCAGGGCCGCGCGCTCGGCGACCGACGTGCGGCGAGAGAACTCGCTGTGGGCACGGTCTGCGGCTCCGATGGCCTCGGTCACCTCAGCATCCGTTGCCAGAGTAAAACTCGGTCCGCTGTCCCCGGTGGCGGGGTTCGTGACTGTGTACTTGTTCATATTTTCTCCCCAGGCTTGCTTCGTTGACGCCGATTGAGACGGGACCGCTGCTGCCGGAGCCGGTCCCGCCCGTGTCGTTACAGTCTGCCGCTGTCAGGGGTTTTGGGCAGCCATTGTGGTGAACCTTTTTCGGCCTTCCGGGTCTGCCACTGGATTCCGTTCAGCTGTCAGGCTGCACAGCGCAGAGCGCCGCGAGCTCGGCGCGGGGGTGATCACGCACGTCGCGCACGCTACCAACCGCCCTGCAGCACCTCGTCGAGCCGGTCGACGAAGAAGTCCGCGCTCTCCCGACTCAAGCACAGGGGCGGCTTGATCTTCAGCACGTTCTGTCTCTCCGAGGTGGGCTGCACGATCACGCCGAGTTTCAACATCCGTTCGCAGATGGCGGCGGTCTCGCTGGCCGCCGGCTCCAGGGTGTCCCGGTCGCGCACGAGTTCCACCCCCATGTACAGGCCCAGGCCGTGCACCATCCCGATCAACGGATGCCGTTCCGCGAGCTCTGCCAGCCGGCCTGCCAGGTGCCGGCCGACGGCATCCGCATTCTGCTGGAGGGATTCGTCCCGGATGACGTCGAGCACGGCCAGCCCCGCGACGCAGCTGACCGGGCTGCCGCCGGCCGAGGAGAAGAAGTTGCCCTCTCCGGCCAGAGATTCGGCGATGTCCCGGCGGGTGAGCACCGCGCCGAGCGGGTATCCGTTGCCCATCGCCTTGGCCACCGTGAGGATGTCGGGCACGACACCCTGCTGCTGCACGCCCCAGAAGTGGCTGCCCAGCCGGCCGTAGCCGACCTGCACCTCGTCGGCGATGCACAGCGCGCCGCGTGCACGGACCTGCTCGTAGACACGGGCGAGGTACCCTGCCGGGGGCACGACGCCGCCGGCATTGCCCAGCACGGGCTCGCAGATGAACGCGGCCAGGTCCTCCCCCGGGCCGTCCGGATCGGCCAGCATCCGGGCCAGGTCGGCCGCGTACTCCCCTGCCGCCCCGGCACCGCGATGCGTCCCGCGATAGGAGTTCGGAACATCCGCGATGTGCACCCAGTCGGGCCGGGAGGCCAAGGAGAAGGGGTTGTCGAAGGCAGAGGTCGACACCGCGTCGGAGGCCGACGTCCAGCCGTGGTAGCCCTCTCGTAAGGCGACGACATTGCTGCGGCCGGTGTGGATCCGGGCCAGGCGCAGGGCCAGGTCCACGGCCTCGCTGCCGCTGTTGACCAGAAGCACGGTGTCGAGGATGGGATCCGGTGATGTCGCCACAATGTGTTCGCAGAGGTCGGCCAGCGCCGAGTAGAGGAACCGGGAGTTCGTGTTGAGCAACGCCAGCTGATCGCTCACGGCACGGGTGAACCGGGGGTGGCTGTGCCCGATCACGGCGACGTTGTTGACCATGTCGACGTAGGAGCGCCCGTGAGTGTCGATCAGCAGTTCCTGCCAGCCGCGTTCGATCTGCGGCGGCCGTTCATAGTACTTCTCCTGCGCCGCGGCCATCACGGCACCGCGCCGGGCAAGTTCGATCGCCGGATCGACGACGGATGCCTGCGGCGCCAACCCAAGCAGCCGCGCCGGGTCCGGTGCGAGAGTTGCCCACGCGGCGGCCCGGGAGGCCTGGGCGAAGTGCGGGGCCGTCAGACCCGGGCGAGCGAGCTTCTGCACGGTCACCCGAGCAACCGGGCCCGCAACACCCACGGGCTCCCCCGCGGCGACCGCGGCCCCCGGCACGAGGTTCGACACGATGCCGCCGATGCGCAGCCCGAAACCGGCCAGCGTCAGAAGCAGGGTGTCGCCTCCGATCTCGGTGACCGAGGCAGCCGCCGGAGCGACGATCACCGAACCGGCAGGCAGGAAGACCTCGGTGAACAGCGCGAACGTGTCGGGTTCCCGGCGCGAGTGTGGCGGGGTTCGGGTGAGCCGGAACTGGCCGTAGGGGGCGACGGCGGCGCCGCGTCGGGCGAGGGCGGCCTGCGCGAGCCGCCACTCGGCATCCGTTGTCTGCCAGAGGCCGTCGGCCAGGGCCGGGCTGGTCACGGCGAAGTCGAGCATTTCGTAGTCGCCGTCGGCGAGCGCGGAGATCATCGGCACGGTCGTCTCGGGCACGGTCGTGTGTTCGGCACCAGTATGCCGCCGCCGGCCGAGCGCCTGCCGTATGGCCGCGTCCGCTTCCTCCCAGCCGACCGCGCTGGCGGCGGCGAAGACCTGCCACTCGGCGTCCATCCGGTGCCTCGCGTAGTCGTTGTCCGCGTCGATCTGCACCTGCTGCTCGCCGCTGGCCACCAGCACCGCCCCGCGCAGCACGATCAGCGGCCAGAGCGCGGTGATCTCGGCCTCGGTCAGGGGAACGACCTCGTCGAAGGCGACGATCGCCTCGAGGGCCGCCAGCGGATCGTCCGGCATGTGGTGCAGAACGGATGCCGCCGTGACCGCCAGCTCCGCGACCAGCCAGCCGGTGGCCAGATCGCCGAAGTCGATGACCCCCTCGGGCACGTGGTGGCCGTTCGGCAGCACCCGGCAGATCACGTTGTCGTCGGTGATGTCCCCGTGGATGGTCTGTAGCCGCAGTGCGGACGCCACAGTCGCCAGGCGTGCGGCGGCGCTGTCGGCGATGGCGCGGAGCTGATCCCGGGTCTCTTCCGCCGGCACCCAGCGCACCAGCAGGTCGATCACGGCTTTCGCGTTGCGCAGGTCCCACTGCAGCGTGCGGTCGAGGCCGTCCGCCGCGAAGTCACGCAGGTGGAGCGACGTGGTGCCCGAGAGCCGGCCGAGCGCCCGGACCACCGGCGGGGCCAGATAGCCCCGCGCCTCGAGTGACGGGCCCTCGACGAAGGTGAGCAGCCGCACCGGGAGGAGGGTGGCATCCGTTGCGTGCCAGTGCTGGCGGCTGAGGCCGTTCAGCCCCCGCACGGGCTGTGGCACGCGCATGCCGCGCTCAGTCAGGAACACCATCACCGCGTCCTGCGCGGCCAGCTCGGCGGCGGAGAAGGCCGGGTTGTCGACCTTGAGCACGTAGCGCTGCGTCGCTCCACCCGCGGAGTCACCGGTGGGGGCAGTGGTGGCGGCAGTGGCGGCAGCAGTGGCGGCAGCAGTGGTGGTGATCAAAAAGTTGCGGTCCTGCTGGCTGCCGAGTTCGCGGGCCGTGCCGGTGATCCCGAAGAGCGAGGACGCCATCGATTCGGCGTCGGCCGCGGTGATATCCGGGCGCACGAGCCCCTGGCCGCTGAAGAAATCAAAACCAGGCACGTCGACGCTCCTCGCAGATAGTGCAATGAATCCTGTCAGTTTGGCACCAGGGCCGCTCGTTCTATGCGCCCAACGCTCAGTCCGCGCGCAACTCGGCTCTCGGCGAGCAGGGATGACATCATCAAGAGAGACAGCGTCGTCGTCACAGACCGAGGGACGCACGCGAACACTCGTCGTTTCCGGGATCGAACAACGACCGAAAGCCGCCGCAGTGACCCACCCAGCAGAGCCCTCCGACATCCGTCTCATCGTTTCAGACATGGATGGCACTCTTCTCGACGACGACGGCAACGTGCCCGACGCGTTCTGGCCGCTCCTCGACGACCTCCATCGGGCCGGAATCCTGTTCGTGCCGGCCAGCGGACGCCAGTATCAGACACTGCACGGCATCTTCGGCGAGCACGACGGACTCATCTACATCGCGGAAAACGGAACCAACGTGGTGCAGGACGGCATCAGCATCGACGTCGAACCCGTCGTGTCCGAGATCATCGGCCCCATCGTGGACTGGGTGCGCGGCACCGCCGCCACGGGCGCCGACTTGGGGCTCGTCGTCTGCGGCGCCCGGAGCGCCTACGTCGAGCGCAGCGATGAGCACTTCGTCGACCAGGTTCGCCGGTACTACGCAGCGGTCGAGGTCGTAGCGGATGTGCATGCAGCCGCTCTCGACGATGTCATCTTGAAACTGGCGATCTACGACCCTGCCCGCGCCGAACAGCGGAGCGGACCGGCCTTGCGCGGCCTTGGGCTGCCCGCGGAGGTCGTGGTCTCGGGCGAGAACTGGGTCGATGTGATGCGCCAGGGAGCGAACAAGGGTCGAGCGTTGGAGCGGCTCCAGCAGCAGCTCGGAATCAGCCGGGCCCAGACGATGGCGTTCGGCGACTACCTCAACGACGCCGAGATGCTCGATGCCGCCGGGCACTCCTACGCCATGGCCAACGGCCACCCGAGCATCCTGGCGCGCGCCGCGAACATCGCGCCGTCGAGCTCGGAAGCCGGCGTGGTCAGCAGCATCCTCGCCGCCCTACCGCACCTGCACAGTGCGCACGTGACCGCCTGATCGCCCGGTAGCTCCCTGCCGCACCTCCGTCCCGAACGAAGTCGACGGAGTTTTAGCCCCTATCGGGCCCGAACACGACGGAATGGCTGTTGTCAACGAGATTCTCCGTCGAATTGGTTCGCCGCCTCCCATCTGGTCCTGGCCGACCGGATGATATATGATCCAAGAAGCGATAATAGAACTTTGTGTTCGATTATCGAACACGTTAGGACATGCACGTTGCGACAGTGATGTCCGATTCACCCACGCAGAGCCCACAAAGAAGTGAGGAAGCCGTGCAGTTTCACCACCACGGATACGTGTCCACCGATCCCCGCATCCAGGATGCCGCCGGGGTCGGCCTCAATCGCCCACGCGAGCTCCCCGAGAACGTCGACGTGCTCATCGTCGGAACGGGCCCGGCCGGCATGATCACCGCCGCGCAGCTCTCCCAGTTCCCCGGTATCACGACCCGCATCGTGGAGCGCCGCGGTGAGCGCCTCGCGATCGGGCAAGCTGACGGCATCCAGGCCCGCAGCGTCGAGACCTTCCACGCGTTCGGTTTCGCGGAGCGCATCATCGCCGAGGCCTACCGCATCACCGAAATGGCATTCTGGACACCGGACCCCGCCGACGTGACCCGCATCATCCGTTCGGCCCGTGCCGTAGACGACCCCACCGGCATCAGCGAATTCCCGCACCTGATCGTCAACCAGGCGCGTGTGCTCGACTACTTCGCCGAGGTGATGGCGCACTCCCCCACGCGGATGGAGCCGGATTTCGGCTTCGACTTCCGCAGCCTGGAGAACACCGACAAGGGCGAGTATCCCGTCACGGTGACGCTCGTGCACACCATCGGGGAGAAGCAGGGCCAGGAACGGGTCGTGCACGCCAAGTACGTGGTGGGCGCCGACGGTGCCCGCAGCACTGTGCGCGACTCGATCGGCTGTACGCTCGCCGGCGACCAGGCATTCCACGCCTGGGGCGTGATGGACGTACTCGCGGTCACCGACTTCCCGGACATCCGCATGAAGTGCGCGATCCAGTCCGAATCCGGCGGAAACATCCTGCTCATCCCGCGCGAGGGCGGATACCTGTTCCGCATGTATGTGGATCTCGGCGAGGTGGCCGCTGACGACAACGGCGCAGTGCGCACGACGACGATCGAGGAGATCATCGCGAAGGCCAACGGCATCCTCCACCCGTATACCCTCGACGTGAAGAATGTCGCCTGGCACAGCGTGTACGAGGTCGCCCATCGTCTCACCGACCGGTTCGACGACCTCCTCCCCCACGAGATCGGCACACGTACTCCGCGGGTGTTCATCACCGGGGACGCCTGCCACACGCACAGCGCCAAGGCCGGCCAGGGCATGAACGTGTCGATGCAGGACGGCTTCAACCTGGCCTGGAAACTCGGCTACGTGATCGAAGGCCGCAGCCCCGAATCTCTGCTCGGCACCTACTCTGCCGAGCGCCAGGTCATCGCGAAGAACCTGATCGATTTCGACAAGACCTGGTCGACCCTGATGGCGACGAAGTCGGAGGACCTGGAGGTTCCACTGGAGGAGTTCTACACGAAGACGGCCGAGTTCCCATCGGGCTTCATGACGGAATACCCGCCGTCGATGCTGACCGGCGAGGCAACACACCAGAACCTCGCCACGGGATTCCCGCTCGGTAAGCGCTTCAAGTCCGCGCCGGTGGTGCGCGTCGGAGATGCCAACCCCGTGCAACTCGGCCACCACCACCGCGCCGACGGCCGGTGGCGCCTGTACGCGTTCGCGGATGCCGCTGTGTCCGGCGACGCCTCGGCGCTGACCGAGTGGGCCGAGTGGATCCGCACCTCACTCGAGTCGCCGCTGCTCGCGCACACCCCCACCGGGAGCGACATCGACAGTGTCTTCGACATCAAGGTGGTCTACCAGCAAGAGCACACCGGGGTGGACATCGGCCGGGTCCCGGGCGTTTTCCTGCCGACAACAGGCCCCTTTGAGCTGATCGACTACGAGAAGCTCTATGCGACCGACCCGGCGCGCGACATCTTCGAGCTGCGCGGGATCGACCGCGGGGGCGCCATCGTGGTGGTGCGCCCGGACATGTATGTGGCGAACGTGCTGCCGCTGACCGCGACCGCTGAGCTCGCGGCGTTCTTCCGACAGATGCTGCTGGTGCGGTAGGTCTTCGTTGCGGGCTCCCAGCTGCGGGGCACCCCGTCGGCCGCGAGTGCGGGTGAAACGTCGGCTTCGGCTGGGCCAAACGGCGATTCACCCGCACTCGCGGCTACTCGGCGGACGGCCGCTGCCGCTGCCTCTTGGTGGCCGACCGCTGTTGCTTCGCTGCGAGGTGCCGTCGACCCGAACCTCGGGTGGGCTTGGTCGGGCGGCGCGGTGCCGCATCGGGAGCCAGGCCCGCGGCCACGAGATCGGCGAGCTTCGCCAGGGCGAGCTCGCGGTTGCGCAGCTGGGAACGCCGTTCGGAGGCGGTCACGGTGATCACCCCGTCGACGAGACGTTTGGCAAGGCGGGCGAGCAGGCGCATCCGTTGATCGTCGGAGAGCGTCGTCGACTCGGCCACGTTCCAGAAGAGTTCGACGCGGCTATCGGAGGTATTGACGTGCTGGCCGCCCGGCCCGGACGACCGCGAGAACCGCCAGCCGAGCTCGCGCTCGGGAATGGTGAGCGCGGGCACCACCTCCAGATCCATGTGATCAGCGTGCCACGATCCGGACGACAGTGTCGGCCGGAGCGCCCCGGCGGCCGAACTCTCCCGTGGTTGAGCCCCATGATCGAGCCCCGGTGGTCGAGCCCGGTGACTCACGCCGCCGGACACTCACGTCGCCGGTGGTCGACCCCGTCGAGACCCTGGTGCGATGTTTCCGGGGACATACGCACCCGGTGGTCGAGCCTGTCGAGACCGTGGCGCCCCGGCCCGGTGTTCCCCGGCGGGCCGCCAGGTGCGGGTGGGGTCGTAGCAGTACGGTGCCCTGACTTCAGGTTTGCCGCGCACCATGCGGATTTGCCAGCCGGAGGTGTCAATAGTGTGGTGGTGGTGGTACCAGCAGAGGAGGACCCCGTTGTCGATCGTGGTTTTTCCGCCGCGGTGCCAGGGAATCACGTGGTGTACTTCGCACCACGCCGCCGGGATGGTGCAGCCGGGGATGGTGCAGCCGCCGTCGCGGGCGGCGAGGGCGCGGCGTTGGGCCCGGTTGAAGAAACGGTTCTCGGTGCTGAGGGCAAGGACCTCGTTGTTCTCGCCGAA
Organism: Cryobacterium sp. TMT2-42-4; assembly: GCF_004402645.1. Lineage (NCBI taxonomy): Bacteria > Bacillati > Actinomycetota > Actinomycetes > Micrococcales > Microbacteriaceae > Cryobacterium > Cryobacterium sp. TMT2-42-4. The sequence continues at coordinate 28,698 of NZ_SOFT01000022.1, read as the reverse complement.
CAGGATCTCCTGGAATCCGCCGGCGCAGAGCGCCTGCTTCACACTGACCAGCGAGATGGGCGCTTCGACGCCGTCGATCCAGCCCACCCCCTGGTCGGCGGCCAGGTCGGCCTGGGTGACGTGGATCATCACGGTGGGGGCGGCGCCACCCATGGTCGGGGTCCCCGCGTCACGGGTGGCGGCTTCGAACACACCGCGGAGGATGTCGGCGCGTTTCTGACCACCGTCACGGTCGTCGCTGAGGGCCACCGCCTCCGCCCCCGGGATCAGCTGGCCTGAAGCCATGCGCGCCTGTTCTTCGGCCGTGGGGAATGCGGGCGCCGCGTGCGCGGAGAGGTAGGTGTCGAAGAGGGCGTTCATGATGCCGCGGAGTTCCGCGGTGACGCCGCCGCGGAGCGGGTAGAGACCGTCACGGAAGAGCCCGAACCCCACAGTGCTGCGGGCCTCGGCGACGGGCTCGCTCGGGGCGGTGCCGTCGGGATCGAGGCGGGCCTGCCACTGCCCCGCCATACCCCGCACCAGGTCCGCGGGAAACGCGAACCCCTCCCCGGGCAGCCCGCGGGTTTCCTCAGTGAGGGCGCCGGTCGCACTGGCCACCAGGGCACGTTCGGCGGTGCCGAGGTCGTCGGGCGCGACGCGGGCCGCGACCCGGTCGAGGGCCGTGACGATGTACTCGGCCGCATCCACGCCGAGGTCCCCGGCAGTGAGGGCGCNCACGCCGAGGTCCCCGGCGGTGAGGGCGTCGGCCACGGCCGGGTAGTAGGGCGCCAACATGCTGGTGCCCGCCCGGCGCGCGGTCACGTTCTCACCCAGACGCACCCGCCGGTTCGCCTCACGCGACGAGACGCGGCTCAGACGGATGATCAGGTCGATGCCGCTACTCGCCCCGTTCTTATACGCCAGGGACTCCTGACCCAGGATACGGCGGGACCGCACCGAAATATCAGCGGCAGAGGCAACCCTGGCCGCATCGACCCGACGGCCGAGGTCTTCGACCATGCCCAGCACCATCATCGCGTCCGCCTCACCCAAGAGCGAAAAAGACACCGAATCCAGCACGGCCGCGGCCAGGTCACGCACCTGCTGCAGCTGCTGCACGAGCGAGAGCACCGCCTGCGGTGAGGCGGTGGGGTGGTACGGAGTGGGGGCCCCAGCCATGCCCTAATCGTATCTGTGTACTAATCTGCAGTCAAGAGATTCCGCACGAATGTAGAAAGTAATTCGGTCGGCGCGGTGCCGTGGTTAGCCCACCACGTGCATCCGTCGGTGCGCCCCGACCTCAGCCTGCAGCGGAAGCGTCCGGACGCTCTCGAAGCGGCGCAACTCCCCGTCGATCGGATCGGTGAAGGTCACCTCGCTCGCCAGGAGCTGCAGCGGGCGGGTGAAATCGTCGAGCGCGACATCCTGAACGACCGGATACACCGGGTCATCGATGATGGGGATCCCCAGGCCCAACATGTGCATCCGCAGCTGATGGGTCTTTCCGGTGCGCGGCGTCAGCCGATAGACGCCCGTGTGCTGCAGAACGGTTTCCAGCTCGATCAGCGACTCGGCATTGGCCGGGTCGTCGGTCACCTCGGCCTGCCAGTGGCCGCGCCTGCTCGTGAGGTGGTTGCGCACGGTGACGGGCAAATCCAGATCCTGCCGCAGCGGGGCCAGCGCCCGGTAGATCTTTTCGACCTCGCCACGTTGGAACATGGATTGATACTCCCCTCGCCAGCGCCGTTCCGTCGCCAGAACCACGAGGCCAGACGTCACCCGATCCAGGCGATGCAACGGCGAGAGCTCGGGAAGTCCCAACTCGGCGCGCAAGCGCACCACCACACTCTGTACAACGTGTCGGCCGCGCGGAATGGTCGAGAGAAAGGCCGGCTTGTCGATCACGACGAGTCGGGCATCCCGATGCACCACGTGGATAGTCCCGGGCACAACTGTCTCATCGGCGAGATCGCGATGAAACCAGACAAAGGTACGCGGGCCATAGGGGTCGCTGCCGACGACCGGCGCACCCGACTGATAGGCGAAGCGTTCCCCGGCCAGAAACCCGGCGACATCGACGAACTCGGCGAGTCGCTCGAGCAACCACGTACCCATGGTCGGCCACGGATGCGGCCCGGCCCGGTCCGCATCCGGCGTGCACACCCAGGCAGCGTCAAGCCCGTGGCGCTGTGGCAACGGGGAGGGCGGTGGCATTCACCGATCGTACGCCGCGGGGCAATCGCTCCACCAACTCGGAGCCACCCGCGGCGAGCCGAAGAGCATGACGGCGAAACCCTACAGGTAGTATGTGAACCGCACCCCAACCACTAGATGTGGTTCTTTCGCCCGACTCAGCGTCCCGCCCGATTGCCGTGGGTACCGACCCCAAGGAGATGGCAGCGCGTGCTGAAAATGGAAAACCCCGGCGCAGGAAACCTCACGACCGAGCATGCTCTGGGCGCGCTCATGGTGGCCAAACGGGACGGGCGCCTGCTCGCCTTCGACAACGCCCGCATCTACGCGGCACTGGCCAAGAGCTTCACCGAAGTCAACGGCGAGCTGACCCCGCTCACGCACCGAACCATCCGTGATCTGGTCGCCCGCGTCGACCGCGAGATCGCCTCGCGCTTCTCGGTCGACGTCAAGATCTACGAAGTGCAGAACATCGTGGAACACGCCCTGCTGGACAGCAAGGAATATGACGCCGCCGAGGCCTACATCAACTACCGCATCCAACGGGACTTCGCCCGCAGCAAGGCCACCGACATCAACCACTCGATCATCAAACTGATCAGCAAAGACGAATCGGTCGTCAACGAAAACGCGAACAAGGACAGCGACGTCTTCAACACGCAGCGAGACCTGACCGCCGGCGCGGTGGGCAAGGCCATCGGCCTGAAGATGTTGCCCCCGCACGTCGCCAACGCCCACCAGAAGGGCGACCTGCACTTCCACGACCTCGACTACCACCCCTATGCGCCGATGACGAACTGCTGCCTGATCGACTTCACGACCATGCTGAGCCAGGGCTTCCGAATCGGCAACGCCGACGTCAACCCGCCCCGGTCGATCCAGACGGCGACGGCCCAGATCTCCCAGATCATCGCGAACGTCTCGTCGAGCCAGTACGGCGGATGCTCGGGGAACCGCATCGACGAAGTTCTCGCCCCCTACGCCGAGAAGAACCTCGAAAAGCACCTGGTCGACGCAGGCAAGTGGATCGCGGATGAGTCGCAGCACCGGTCCTACGCCGAGGAGAAGACCCTCAAAGACATCTACGACGCGATGCAGAGCCTCGAGTACGAGATCAACACCCTGTTCACCTCGAACGGGCAGACCCCCTTCACCTCCCTGGGCTTCGGCCTCGGCACCAGCTGGTTCGAGCGGGAAATCCAGAAGGCGATCCTACAGATCCGGATCGAGGGGCTCGGCAGTGAGAAGCGCACGGCGATTTTCCCGAAACTGATTTTCACCATCAAGCGCGGCCTCAACCTGGCACCGACCGACCCGAATTACGACATCAAGCAGCTTGCGCTGGAATGTTCCACCAAACGCATGTACCCCGACATCCTCAACTACGACAAGATCGTCGAACTCACCGGCAGCTTCAAGGTGCCGATGGGCTGCCGCTCGTTCCTGCAGGGCTGGACCGACGGTCAGGGCAACGACGTCTCCGAGGGTCGGATGAATCTCGGAGTCGTGACGCTCAACCTGCCCCGGATCGCCCTCGAGGCCGCCGGTGACAAGGACAAGTTCTGGAGCATTCTCGCCGAACGGGTAAGCACGGCGCGCGACGCCCTGCTCTTCAGAATCGACCGGTGCAAGGAAGCGACCCCGGAGAACGCCCCGATCCTCTACATCTACGGCGCCTTCGGCCAACACCTGAATGCCGGTCAGCCCGTCGACACCCTCTTCAAGAACAAGCGCGCCACCGTTTCCCTCGGCTACATCGGCCTCTACGAGGTGGCCGCGGCCTTTTACGGCGGTGACTGGGAGTCCAATCCCGAAGCGAAGGACTTCACCGTCGAGATCCTGCGCACGCTGCATGGGCGCACCCAGGAATGGAGCGCCGAGTACGGCTACCAGTTCAGCGTGTACTCGACGCCGAGCGAGAGCCTGACCGACCGGTTCTGCCGACTCGACACCGCGAAGTTCGGCGCCGTGGCAAACCTCACCGACAAGGACTACTACACCAACAGCTTCCACTACGACGTTCGCAAGAGCCCGACGCCGTTCGAAAAGCTGGACTTTGAGAAGGTCTACCCGGCGTACTCCTCCGGCGGGTTCATCCACTACTGCGAATACCCGATCCTGCAGCAGAACCCCAAGGCGCTCGAGGCGGTGTGGGACTACTCCTACGATCGCGTCGGCTATCTGGGCACCAACACTCCGATCGACCGGTGCTACGCCTGTGGCTTCTCGGGCGACTTCGACGCCACCGAGCGTGGATTCGAGTGCCCCGAGTGCCACAACGCCGACCCGATGACCTGCGATGTCGTCAAGCGCACCTGTGGCTACCTCGGCAACCCGCAGGCCCGCCCGATGGTGCACGGCCGGCACACCGAGATCACCTCCCGGGTCAAGCACATGCCGGGCGCCACCGGCATCCGTGGGGCGGATGCCGCGGCATCCGTCGCCGAGGATGCGTAACCCCCGGCCCGGCGAGTGGCTGTCGGAGAAACTGAGCCAGCGGTACGTCGGCGACTACAAGCCCTTCGTCTTCGTCGACGGCGAGGGGGTGCGGTGCAGCCTGTACCTGTCCGGTTGCCTGTTCGCCTGTGAGGGCTGTTTCAACGAGGCCACCTGGAGTTTCCGCTACGGGCAGCCGTACACCCCGGAACTCGAGGACCGGATCCTGGCCGACCTTGGCCAGGAGTACGTCCAGGGCCTCACCCTCCTCGGCGGGGAGCCGTTCCTCAACGCCGGGGTGTGCCTGGCCCTCCTCGACCGCGTGCGCCGGGAGTTCGGCACGTCGAAGGATGTGTGGTGCTGGACCGGCTACACGTTCGAAGAACTGTTGCGGGAGAGTGCGGACAAGTTGGCCCTTCTCGGCACGATCGACGTTCTGGTCGACGGTCGGTTCGAACTCGCCCAGCGCGACCTCAAGCTGCAGTTCCGGGGTAGCAGCAACCAGCGGATCATCGACGTTCAGGAGTCCCTGGCCAGTGGACAGGTGACGCTGTGGGGCGGGCTCACGGACGCGACCGGCACCTTCGAACAGATCGAGAAACGGAAACTGATCTAGGTCAGAACAGCGGCCAGGGCACCGCGGGCATGTCGCCGCGCGGCGCGGGGAACCGTCCCTCAGTGCGCAACCGGTCGCAGCGTGCAGCGAGTGCGACGATCTCGGCGTCGCTGAGCAACCCGGCGAGGATGTCGCCGAGCTCGCCGGTCAGCTGCGCACTGACCCGGTCGATCCCGTCCAGCTCGTCGGCGGTGAGTTCGTCGCCCAGCCAGCCCCAGAGCACGGTGCGCAACTTGTGGTCAACGTGAAAGGTGAGGCCGTGGTCGATGCCATGACGGTGCCCGTTCGGCATCGCGAGGATGTGGTCGCCCTTGCGATCGGCGTTGTTCACGACGATGTCGAACACGGCCATGCGTCGCATCGCGGCCGAGTCCTCATGGATGAGGGTCACCGCACGATTGTGCTCGTCCCGGCCGTCGAAGACGCGACGCCAGCCCGGGGTCGGCGCGGCTTCCCACGGGACGAGGTCGACGGCATCCTGATCGGGATCGGCATGCTGCCACAGCTGCACCATCCCCCGGCCCATCGGGCCACCCCGCAGCCAGGTCCGAGGCACGACGTTCCAGCCGAAGGCCTGTGAGACCAGGTAGGCCGAGGCCTCGCGGTTGGCAAGATTGCCGTCGGGAAAGTCCCACAACGGATTCTCGCCGGCGATGGGCTTGTAGACCACCGTGAATCCACCGATGGTTCCGAGGAAGGTCGCGTTCGAGGCCGTCGTGATGCGTCCCGTGAGCTCGAGCTCACCGTCGAGCTCACCGTCGAGGGCGGCATCGTGCATCAGGGGCTGCCGGGGAGGGTGCAGGTGTGTCCGTCGGCCTCGATGGGATCGCCGCAGAGCGGGCAGAGGGGGCGGCCGGCCCCCACCACCTCGCGGGTGCGCGTGGCGAAGGCCCGGGCGGTACCGACGGGCATCCGTACCAGAAGCATCTCCGCCGGCTCCTGCATGATCGCGTCGAGCAGATCCTCGTCGGGCACGTCGTCACTGCCCGGATCGACTTCCACGAGCGGGTAGGCCTCAAGCACGACCTGCACGGTCGACGGGTCCCAGCCCAGGCTCATCCCGCCGGTGCGGAATTCCTCCGCGACGGGCTGATCCAGCGGCTCGTTGTCGACGAGTTCGACGGGGGTGGTGCTCGGGATGCTGAACGGGTTGCCCTCATGGCTCATCAGCTGGTCGAGCATCTCGTCGATTTTCTCGGCGAGCAGCGCCGATTGTTGTTTCTCCAGGGCGATGCTCACGATCTGAGCTCCAGTGCGCACCTGCAGGTAGAACGTGCGAGAACCAGGCAGACCGACGGTGCCGATGACGACACGATCCGGCCAGGAAAACTCATGGACGATTGTGGACATGTCGGTATTTTAGGCGACCGTTGGATGCGGCGCCTGACCGGCCCCGCCACCGACCGGCGCGTCGGCCAGAGGGGCGCTGGCGCCGAGCCAGGCGAGGTCGCCGGCATCCGTGTTGATGGCGTGCACGCTCGGCCGGCTGGTGCCGTAGCGCACGATCGAAACGGATGCCGGACCCACGTTGATGCGCTGGAAGAGGTCGAGGTGCATGCCGAGCGCATCGGCCAGAACGGACTTGATGATGTCGCCGTGGCTGACCGCCACCCACACCGCGCCCGGACCGTGCTCGGCCTCGAACGCCGCATCGTGACGACGGATGGCGGCGACCGACCGGGCCTGCATGGTCGCCATCGACTCTCCGCCGGGAAAGGTGACGGCCGAAGGTTGAGACTGCACTGTCGACCAGAGCTTCTCCTTGGCGAGATCGCCGAGGGCCTGGCCCTGCCACTCACCGTAATCGCACTCGGTGATGCCCTCCTCCACCGGCGTCACGAGCGAGCCGGCCTGGTGGTCCAGGATGAACTGAGATGTCTGCCGGCAGCGCTCCAGAGGACTCGACACCACGCCGACCAGCGGCACCACGGCCAGGCGCTTGGCCGTCTGGGCGGCCTGATCCTGCCCGATCTGGTCGAGCCGAACGCCGGCAGCGCGGCCGGCCAGCATTCCGGTGGCATTTGCGGTGGTGCGACCGTGCCGCACGAGGATGACTGTGGCCATGGGTACAGCCTAGACAGGCGGGGTGGGAACGGCGCCCGGCCAGACGATCTGATGCCTCAGGCGGCCGGATGTCACGTCGCGTCCGTCAAGCTGACCGCCGACACCGTCCACGCGGTGCAGTCAGCTGGACTCTCCGTGACTCAGTCGGTCGGGTCGGTGATGAACCCCTCGTCGATCATCCAGGCATAGGCCACATCAGCGGGTTCCTTTCCGTCGACGTCGACCTGACGGTTCATGCCGCGCAGAACCTCGTCGGTGAGCTTGGGTGAAATCCGGGCGAAGATTTCTTCCAGGCCGGGGGTGGCCTCGATCGACTCGGTGAAGAAGACCGGCGCGACGTTGTACGCAGGGAAAAACGCGAGATCGTCGGTCAGAACTGTGAGGTCGAGCGCGTCGAGTCGGCCGTCGGTCGTGAAAACCTCGCCGAAGTTGCAGGCTCCGTCGTCGGTCGCGCTGTAGATCGCACCGGTGTCGTAGATTCCGATGTTGCCATCGGGCACCCCATCAGCGGCGCCACGTTCGAGTCCGTAGTGGGCGAGCATGGGGTTCATGCCGTCCGGGCGGGAGTTGAATTCGGATTCGACGCAGAAAGTGCGATCCTCGACCGGCAACGCGGCGAGTTCGGACATGGTCGTGATGCCGCCGAGCTCGGCGACCGCCTCACTGCGCACAGCCAGGGCGTAGGTGTTATTCATCGGGGCCGGTGCGCCCCAGGTGACGCCGTTCTGGATGTCGATGTCATACACGGCTTGCCACATTTTGTCTTGGTCGGCGATCGACTCATCCTGACCGAGGTAGGTCAGCCACGCGGTTCCGGTGTATTCCCAGAGCACGTCGGCCTGACCAGAAAGAATCAGCTCTCGGGTCGGCTGACTGCCGGGCAGATTACTGAGGTCTGTGACGTCGAATCCCGCGGCGGTCCCGGCGAGCACCGCGATCTTGCCGAGCAGAAGCTGCTCCGTGAAGTTCTTGGACGTGACCGTGAGGTCGACGCCCTCAGCACCCTCGAGCGGGGTGATCGACCCAGGTCCGACCGCGGGAACGTACGAGGTTGCCGGCTTCAGTCCGCAACCGCTCAGAACGACTGCGGACAGGGCGAGGAGACCGGCCGCCACCCCCCAGCGGCCGAGGGACGTGAGGCGGGTGCGAGAAGACGAGCGGTACATCTAGAGTCCCTTCGGGCGAGCGATGTGTTCCACAACGCGGCCGACCCAGTCGATGAGCAGGGCGAGCAGAGCCACGAGCAGCGCTCCCATGACGAGCACGGGGGCGAGGCTGAGATTGACGCCCGTAGTGATCAGGATGCCGAGTCCGCCGCCGTTGACGAACGTGGCCAGGGCGGCGGTGCCCACCAGCAGAACGAGAGCGGTGCGCACGCCCGACAGCATGACCGGAACGGCGAGCGGGAGCTCCACCCGAAACAATACGGCGGCGGAGCTCATGCCCATGCCTCGTCCGGCCTCGATGAGGCGGGCGTCGACCTGCTGCAGGCCCACCATGGTGTTGCGCAGCACCGGGAGCGCGGCGTAGAGCACGAGACTCAGCGTCGCGGCCCAGAAGCCGAAGCCGACCCAGAACGCGAGCAGCACGACGACGCCGATCGCGGGGGCCGCCTGACCGAAGTTGGCGATGGCGAGCACCGGTGCGGTCAGAAACCGCAAGGGCTTGCGGGTCAGGGCGATTCCCAAGGGAATCGCGATGACCAACACGATCACCGCGGCGAGCAGGGTGAGCTGGATGTGCTCCACCGTGTAGACCCAGAGCGCGCCGGGAGCGAGGGTGGTGAGCACGATCGGCGACAGGTCGGCCGTCAGCAGCCAGATCACGAGCGCCAGGAACGCGAGCAGGATGCCGACCAGCTGGTAGACCAGACCCCGCCAGGATCGCCACACCGTGCGAGCACGGCTGACCGGTACGCCGGCCGCAGTCGGGTCGCCCGGCGTTTCAACGGCGGAATCGCCGCCGGCAAGGCCCGCCTCTGTATGCGGGGTGCGGGTACTCACTGAACGGACCGTGCGTCAGCGCCGCTGGGATCGGTCTCGATCAGGTCTGCCTCGGCGGCCGACACCTGCGCCTGGAACAGGCCGGTGTTCAGCCCGACGGGGGCCTGGTCTGACTCAAGCACGGCCGCGGACTGTGACCGGGTGATGGCGTCCATCACGGTTTGAACGTCGATGACGCCCTTGAACATGTCGCGGCGGCCCGTGACGAGCACGGCCCCGGCGCTCGAGACGAGCATCGTGTCGAGCGCATCATTGAGCGTGGCCCGCTTGCCGACGACCGGAAGTTTCGGGTCGGGAACGTCGCTGATGACCTCCAGGCGGCCGAGCTGGCGCGCGGAGAGCCACTGAATGGGTCGGCGACGCTCATCGACGATGACCGCGTGACCGTGGCCGGTCTCGACGACGCGGGCCAGCACATCCGCTGCCCGTTCACCGGGTTGGCCCACGACTGCGTCGCTGAGGCTGACCTCCGCCACCCGGGTCAGGGTGAGCTGTTTGAGGCCGGCGCCGGACCCGATGAAGTTTTCGACGAACTCGTTGGCCGGGTCGCCGAGGATGCGTTCCGGGGTGTCGTACTGCACGAGCTGGGCACCCTCGTTGAAGATGGCGATCCAGTCGCCGAGCTTGACGGCCTCGTCGAAGTCGTGGGTGACGCAGACGATGGTCTTCTGCAATTCTTCCTGGATGTTGAGCAGTTCGTCCTGCAGGCGCAGGCGGGTGATCGGGTCGACGGCGCCGAAGGGCTCGTCCATCAGGAGCACGGGCGGGTCGGCCGCGAGCGCGCGCGCCACGCCGACGCGTTGCTGCTGGCCGCCGGAGAGCTCCTTGGGGTATCGGTCGCGGTAGAGCGCCGGGTCGAGGGAAACAAGCTCGAGGAGCTCGTCGACGCGGGCCGCGATGCGGGCTTTGTCCCAGCCGAGCATCTTCGGCACGATGCCGATGTTGGTGGCGACCGTCATGTGCGGAAAGAGTCCCCCGGCCTGAATGACATAGCCGATGCCTCGGCGCAGGGTGTCGCCGTTCATGTCGGTGACGTCGTCACCGTCGACGACGATGCGACCCTCGGTCGGTTCGATGAGCCGGTTGATCATCTTGAGGGTCGTGGTCTTGCCGCAGCCCGAGGGACCGACGAGCATCACGATCTTGCCGGCCGGGATCTCCATGGTGAGACCGTCGACGGCGGGGCGCGCCTGGCCGGGGAACCGCTTGGTGACGTGGTCCAACAGGATGCTTGCACCGGTGATGCCGGTGGGGGTGACGGATTCCTCGGTGCTGCTGGATTCAGCAGGGTTGGATGCAATGAACTCAGACACGGATACCTCGAGGTGTGGTCAGGCGGCCGAGGCCGACGAGAAGGAGATCAAGAATAAGAGCGAGCACGACAACGCCGATGACGCCCGTCAGTACCGACTCGAGGGAGTTGGCGCCGCCGAGGCGGGAGAGGCCGGAGAAGATGAATCCACCCAGGCCCGGGCCGAGGGAATATGCGGCGATCGCGGCGACACCCATGACCATCTGAGCGGAGACCCGAACGCCCGTGAGGATGATCGGCCAGGCGATCGGCAGTTCCACCTGAAGGAGCGTGCGAAACCGGCTCATGCCGATGCCGCGGGCGGATTCCACGATCGATGGAGCAATACCCGACAGGCCCACGACCGCGTTCCGCAAAATGGGCAGCGTGGCGAAGAACGCCACCACGACGACGGCCGGAAGGACACCGAAGCCGAGCGGCGCGATGAGCAGCCCGATGAAGGCAAACGACGGGATGGTCAGGCCGATGGCCGACACCGAGTTGGCGATCCCGGTGAGCGCGGAACTGCGGTAGACGAGCGAAGCCAGCACGACGGCGATGACTGTCGCCAGGATCAGGCACTGAACGACAAGGCTGAAATGCTGCCAACTGCTGAATAGGATCTGCTCATACTGATCCCCTAGAAAGTCCAACACATCAAAACCTCTTCGAGTCGAGAACACACCGATGCACCGCCACCGGCACGGGCGCAACGGGAGGCGCGGATGCCGAACTGGATGGGGACGCAGGCCGTAAGCCTGCGGTGAGGGTTGCTGATTATTCTCGCACGGCCACTCCCCCATTGGCCGCAGCGAGATATTACGGACTGGTGAGCGCCTGACTGGCCGACTGGATGCTCCTCTAGGGTGTGAACACCGTTTACGTCAGGATGCAGCTGAATGAATTTCGATCTCGCAGGCAAGACAGCCCTCGTCACCGGCGCCAGCTCGGGCATCGGCAGTCACTTCGCCCGAGCCTTCGCCGCGAAGGGGACGAGCCTCATTCTGGTGGCCCGCCGAACCGACGAATTGGAGGCTCTCGCATCCGAATTGCGCAAGCAGAACGGGGTCGACGTCCACGTCATTTCGCAGGACCTGAGCGCGCCCGGTGCGGCCGCCGCGGTCGAGCACCAACTCCTCGACCAGCAGATCACCGTCGATGTTCTCGTGAACAACGCCGGCTTCGGAACCAATGCGCGCCTGGTCGACGAAGACCGAGCCCGCCTTCACTCGGAGATCGCTCTGAACGTCAGCACGCTGGTCGACCTGACGGCTGCCTTCCTGCCGGGCATGGTGGCCCGAGACTCGGGCATCATCGTGAACATCGCCAGCACCTCGGCGTACCAGCCCGTGCCCGGGATGGCGGTCTACGCAGCCACGAAGGCGTTCGTCCTGTCGTTCACCGAGGCCGTCTGGGGCGAGACTCACAACACCGGAGTGCGGGTTTTCGCGGTGAGTCCGGGTTCCACCGACACTGAGTTTTTCGACGTCGCCGGTTCGCAGTCACCCGGCAAGCGAGTGCCGGCCTCGAATGTCGTCGACGTTACCCTGGCTGCCATCAGCGCCAGAAAATCGGTGCCGTCCGTGGTTGTCGGTGCGCGCAACAGAGTCACCGCGTCGCTCGTCACGTTCATCCCACGCAGAACGGTGATCACACTTGCCGGTTCGATCTTCCTTCCCCGGGGCTAGCCGATCGGTCTGTGGCTCCCGGAAGGTCAGATCTAGTGCCAGGTCGAGAGCGGATTCGGCCAGAGCACCATCGGCGTGCGGCCCGGTGTCGCCGCCTGGCTCGACCTGACCTCGAAGGAAGGGCACGTGCGCAACAAGCTCGATGGCGACGTGCTCCCGACGCGTCCGAGCCGACCGTCACGGTGCGTGCGCGCACCCAATTCGGCAACATCAGCATCCAGCGCGCGGTGAACTCGGCGCCGAGGAGGTTGTTGCAGCGCCATGCCCGGCCTCGCACCAATTCGACGGAGATTTTGGGTCAGACACCCGTTTTTGAGCCTCAACGCGCTGTTTAGAGCAAAATCTCCGTCGGATTCGTTCAGTACGAGGTGCTGCCGCGCCCCACACCAGGAGGTTGTTGTCCTGCCGCGCCCGAGCAGGCGGCCCGTGGCACCGTGTTCAACCAGTACGGCACATAGTCTTGGATCGGCGGTCCGTCCGAGGCTCGGCGTTCGTCGAGGACCGCCCTCTCGATACTCGTGCGCGAAACATGCGGGAATCTCTCGGCGAGACGATCGACCACCTCTGCGACGGCCCTGAGTGCGTCTTTTCTGCTCGCTTGCCCAGCCGTGTTCGGTTTAGCGCGTCAAATGGAGCACCGTTGCGGAAGGTCCTCTGGGGCGACGGGCCGCGAAATGAGGTAGCCCTGCACGGCGTCACAGCGCAAGTCACGCAGAAGCTGGAGTTGGTCCTGACGTTCGACGCCTTCGGCTGTGACCGAGAGCCCGATGGCATGAGCGGTGTCGATGATCCCGCCCACGAGCAGGGCGTCCGAGGGTGAGAAATCGATGTTGTCGACGAAGGATTTGTCGATCTTGACCGTGGTCAGAGGCAGGCTACGCAGCAGGGCAAGCGAAGAGAAGCCGGTGCCGTAGTCGTCCAGGGCGATGCTGATCCCCGCCTCCCGGAGCTGTTGGAGCTGTCCGATCGCCCGGGGCAGATCGGTGATCGCGGCGCCCTCGGTGATTTCAACCTCGATGAGGTGCGCCGGTATGCGATGCCGGTGGAGTGCCTCAACGAGCTCGGGAACGATGGTGCGGGCCGCCAGTTGGAGTGGAGACACATTCACTGCGACTCGGCGCGGGGTTCCCGCATCCAACCAGAGTCTGGCCTGGGCGCAGACCTCGTTGAGGACCCGTTGCCCGATGCGGTGGATGTCGCCGGACAACTCCATGATCGGAATGAATTCGGCGGGCGAGACGGGGCCCAGAATCGGGTCGGTCCAGCGCAGCAGCGCCTCCACCGCCGAACGGTCGCCGCTGGCCAGGTCCATCTGCGGCTGGTAGTGCAAGTTGAAAGCGCGGGTCGCGAAGGCCTGCGGCAGGCGCCGCCGGATGAGCGCATTCCGAACGATGGGCGCGGCCTCGCCGTGCCCATCGAGACGGGCGACCTGGCGTTTTCCGGCCTGCTTGGCCTTGAGCATGGCCCCATCGGCGTGGCGGAGCAACGCGTCAAGCCAGCTCAGTTCCCGTTCTGCTCCGACATCACCGGCCATTGCGATGCCGACGGATGCCGAAACATGCAGCAGATGGCCGCCACAGACGAAAGGCACCGACGCGCCGAGTACGACCTGATCCGCGATGGCGAGAAGCTGCACGTCATCCACGTCGACCAACAACACCGCAAACTCGTCGCCGCCGATGCGGACGAGCACATCGGCGGGGCGAACGATGTCGCGCAGCCGGTCTGCGAAGCCGACCAGGATCTCATCCCCGGCCTGGTGACCGAAGGTGTCGTTGATCGCTTTGAAACCGTCAAGGTCGATGTAGAGAACCGCGATGCGGGTCATGTCCACGGTTCCCTCAATCGACGCGGCTCCGCTCTCCTCCAATTGCCGGCGGTTGGGCAGTCCGGTCAGGGAATCGTGGAGTGCGGCGTATCGAAATTCTGTCGACAACCGTTCGAAGATCTGAGACACCGACACGACCCGTGGCCCCTCGTCGGTCAGCACGAGCACGTCACGGTAACGGTTGCCCTCCAGCAGCTCCAGGATGCGCTGCGCCGCATTCGCCAGGCTCATCGCACCGGGCAGGGCGAAGGAATTTTCCGGCACCATCTGGATGGCCGTCGACCGGGCATGCAGGCCGCGACCGTAGCCCAACCGTCCGGTCAGAGTGAATTCCACCTGTTCCCGTGTCAACAGGAAGAAACTGCCGTCTTCCCGCACGACGAGGGAACGAAGTTGTCGGTTCGCACGGAAAACGCGGTCGATTTCGCTGACCGGCGTCGTGGCCGTCACCTGTTGGACGCTGGTAGCCAGGTCTGCCAGGCACACGACCCGCCCCACGCAATTGGGTGGGGCGTCAGGAATGGTGCTCATCCCAAATGATCACCCGACTGCTATCCGGGACCCGACGTAACCCGCCGGAGTTTGCCAGTTGTTCAGCCGCCCGCCGCTCATCATTGCGAGATGAACAGCGGGTCGTTACTTCAGCGGAATCACACTCACAGTTATGGCTGGGCTTCGGTTTTTGCCTGCTGACGAGCCTGAGTGTGCTGGATGACGAACACCATGACGAGGGTGATCGAGGACGTCACGCTGTAGAGAACGTTGTTCCACCAGGAAGGAAAGCCAACCAAGAAGCCCACCATCAGCCACAGCACCGTGAGGAATGCGACAGCCAACCCCACCGTGGCGAGCGCGGTCGCATCACCCACCCGATGAAGAAGGCGGCTGCCCCTCAGGTGCTGCCGCCGCGTTGGACCGCGGCTTTCGCCTCGCGGGTCACTTCTGACGCCGCCGCGGTGAGGTCGGCGACCAGGCGCGCGTCGCGACCTCGAGGCCGACGGCGACCCCGCATCCTGCTTTTCGTTCTGACCAGACATAGGCATCACAGTAACCGAAATGGCGTTCCGCGCAGTCGGGACTAAGGCAGCGGTCCGCGCCGCGACGATAACCCGGCGAAGAGGGCGTGCAACAGCGGGACCGCGGACACGGCTACGAGCACCGTTCCGAGCACGACATCTTCGGCCCGCAGCAGAATGCCGCCGATCAGCAGAGCGGCGAAGAGGATTGCCGAGACGATCTGACGTGCGGTTCGCTCGATGGCGACCAAGCGACGCTCGATCCGGGGAGTCTGCACCGAGACGGTACCCTCGTCGAATCGCGTCGTGAGGTCGTCGAGCCGCTGGGGAAGCCGCGCAATGATGGCCGCAACCGACGCCACTTGCTTTGCGGCCGCCTGCACCACGTTCCCACCCTCGGCGCGGATCAGCTGGGCGGAATATGGCTCGACGGAATTCCAGATATTGAACGCAGGGTCGAGCGAACTGCACATTCCCGAGGTCAGCGACATCGCGCGCACGATGAGCAGAAAGTTTTCCGGAAGCTGAAACGGCAGCGAGCGAACCACATCACCGAACTCGATGGCGAAGGCGCGGAACTCGCGTGGGTCGACATCCTGCAACTCGGCGAAACCCATCCCACCGAAACGGGCGAACAGCTTCGTCATCGCGCGCTCGAGTTCGGCGGTGTCAGCGGACGGCAGGAGCACACCCACTTCGCGGATGCCGTCCACCATCCCCTTTCCGTCCCGTGACGCGGCGGCGATGAGCAGATTCACCAGGCCCCGACGTAAGACATCGGGCACGTCGCCCATCATCCCGAAGTCGATGAAGGTGAACTTCCAGGCCCGGCCGTGGTTCGTTTCGGGTACACCGGTGGCGAGCGGCGTGACG
Organism: Cryobacterium sp. TMT2-42-4; assembly: GCF_004402645.1. NCBI lineage: Bacteria > Bacillati > Actinomycetota > Actinomycetes > Micrococcales > Microbacteriaceae > Cryobacterium > Cryobacterium sp. TMT2-42-4. The sequence continues at coordinate 12,711 of NZ_SOFT01000022.1, read as the reverse complement.
AAGATGTTCCCGGGGTGCGGGTCGGCGTGGAAATAGCCATTGACGAAGAGCTGGTCGAACATGACCGCCGCGAAGTCATAGGCAACTTCCGACGGGTCGATTCCGGCTGCCCTCAGCCCGTCGACGTCGTTGATCTTGATCGCGGTCACGTCTTGGAGGGTCAACACGCGCCGGGTGGTGCGCTCCCACACCATTTCGGGAACGCTGACCCGGGGGTCGTCTGTGAAGTTCTGATCGAATCGTTCGGCGCTTGCCGCCTCGTGCAGGTAGTCGATCTCCTCAAGACTCGTGAACGCGAATTCCTCGACCAGGGCGGGCATGTCGACGCGATCCGAGACGAGACGCACGTGGCTGAGCCAGCGGGCGACACGTCGGAGAGCGCCGAGGTCGACAGCGACGATCTCGCTGATGCCCGGCCGCTGAATCTTGACGACGACGTCGAGCAGGCCTGTCTCGGCGGCATCCAGTTCCGACAGCCGAGCGCGATGCACCTGACCGAGGGATGCTGCGGCCAGCGGCGTGGGATCGATGTAAGAGAACGCATGCTCGAGCGTCACACCTAGCTCGGCTTCGGCGACGGCTTGGATCGCCGGAAAAGGCACCGGCGGAACCTCGTCCTGCAGACCCTCGAGCTCTTTCGTGATCTCCGGAGGCAGCACGTCGAGGCGCGACGACATGAACTGGCCCACCTTGATCATGAGGCCACCCAGGTCGACCGCGAGCACGTGAAAGCGTTGCGCGATGTGCTGCAGGCGCGCCGATCTGCTTCGTGCTGCGACCCGCGCCAGCCCGACCCGCGGGAGAAGAACTTCGTACCACCACGTCTGCGCCAGATACAGGGCGGCGAACCGCAAAATACGGCGGGAGCGGGCACGCAAGTTCCCGACGTCGGTCATCTGATCTCCGTGATGCCGACGTGCTGTGGGCACTCGGTCAGTCCTGGGCGAGGATGGCGTACAGCTTGCGACGCGCCTCATCCAGGATGGCGACAGCCTGCTTCACCTGCTCCGGGTTGCCAGAGCGCCCGACCTGCGCGGCGGCCTGAGCCAGGTCGATGCCGGCCTTGGGCAGCGCGGTCGCCCGCCCGGTGCCCCGGGCGTTTTGGGCCTCCCACGGGGCCGGCTGGTCGGCCGTGGCATCCGCTACCCCGCGGCCTTCATCCGTGAGCGAGTAGGTCTTGCGACCGTTGGACTCCTCCGCGTTGATGAGGCCCTCGTCCGCAAGCAGCTGAAGCGTGGGGTACACCGAGCCGGGGCTCGGCTTCCAGGCGCCACTGCTGCGCTCCTCGATCTCGTGAATGATCTGGTAGCCGTGCATCGGCTTCTCAGCGAGCAGCGCAAGTACCGCCGCACGCACGTCCCCGCGTGCCATTCTCGGACCGGCCTTGCGGTCGAACTGTCCGCGCAGCTGCTCCATGGCGTCCCACATCCCGCTGGGCCAGCCCTCACCAGCACCGCCCCGGCCTGCCCCGAACCCGTCACCCATAAATGAACCACTCATGATGTCCTCCTCAGCGCCGAAGCCATCAGGCTCGACGATAGTTAACGATATATCGTTCGAGACCTGACAGCAAAACCAGATTCAATCTTCTTTCCACCGTCTGGGAGGCGCCTGTGCCCACCCTGCCGCGCGGTAATGTTGACCCCAGTGCCGTCGCCCTGCACCGGGACGATGCCCCTGAATCCGAGGAGAACCAGATGTCCGTCGGCCTGCTCGCCGTTGTCGATGACATACTTACCGCCGCTCTCAAAGCGAGCGCGAAGACCGCAGGCGTCGTGATCGACGATGCGGCCGTCACGCCTCAGTACGTTCAGGGGCTGTCACCGGCGCGCGAGCTTCCCATCGTGTGGCGGATCGCTCTCGGTAGCCTGTTCAACAAGTTCGTCATCATCATCCCGCTCGCACTCCTCCTCTCGGCCTTCGCGCCGTGGGTGTTGCCGTGGCTGCTGATCATCGGCGGCACCTATCTGTGTTTCGAGGGTGCGGAGAAAGTCACCGAGTGGTTCGGAGTTCATCACGGCACTGATGACCCTGAGATGAGGGATGAGCGAAAGCTCGTCTTCGGCGCTATTCGCACCGACCTCATCCTCAGCACGGAGATCATGCTCATCGCACTGGCGGGTCTCGATCCCGACTTTGGGATCTGGATGACGCTCGGCGCCTTGGTCGTGATCGGTCTGGGGATGACGGTGCTCGTCTACGGCGCGGTCGCCCTGCTGGTCAAGATCGACGACATCGGGCTGACGCTGATGAAGCACCCGGTACGACGGGTCCGACGCACCGGCGCGCGCATTGTGCGATCGATGCCGGCCGTATTCCGAGTGATCAGCGTCATCGGCACGGTCGCCATGTTGTGGGTGGGAGGCCATCTGGTGATCGTGAACCTGAACGACACGATCTGGAGCGTTCCCTACGACTTTCTGCACGCCGTGACGCAGGCGGTCGAACCTGCGGGACCCATCATTGCCTGGGTCACCGACACTGCGATGTCGCTCGTTTTCGGGCTCATTCTCGGTCTGATCATTGCCGCGGCCCTGTTCGGGATCTCGCGCCTTCGCAAGAAGAGTCGGTCCCACCGCGTACCGGCCTGATTCCGTCGCCGGCTGGCAAGCCGCAAACAGCATGAAACGAGGATGTCCCGGTGCAGTTCTCCCTGTGGGTGGCCCTTGTCGGCGCGGGCACCCTGATCAGCTTCACGCCCGGTGCGGGGGCGATCAACACCATGAGCAACGCGCTCAACGCGGGCTTCCGCCGCTCCATCTGGGGAATCCTGGGCCAGCAGGCCGCGCTTCTCATCCACATCGTGATCGTGGCACTCGGTGTCGGTCTGCTCGTGGCCGGTTCTCCGATCGCCTTTAACGTCATTCGCTACGCGGGTGCCGCTTACCTCGTCTACCTGGGCATCCGTCAGTTTCTGGCCAAGCCGGAACTTGATGGCGAGCGCACCCGAGCCCTGAGCGCTGAGCCCCGTTGGTCGATGTTCCGACGCGGGCTGTGGGTGAACATACTCAACCCCAAAGCGGTCGTGTTCTTCCTCGCGTTCCTACCCCAGTTCATCCGAGTGGACAGACCGATGCCGACTCAGTATCTGATCGTCGCGGCCACCGTCGTTGCGATCGACATTCTGGTGATGTGGTTCTTCTTCGCCGGAACAGCGCGTTCATTCCAGCGATTCACCCGCGATGATCGCGGCCAACGCGTGTTGAACCGCATTTTCGGCGTACTCTTCGTGGGCGTCGGCGTGCTGCTCGCCGTCATCCACTAAGAATCTGAGGATGCTTCTGCCTCCACCCGAGTTGCGAACTCCTCCATGCCTGTGGCGATGTTCTCCTGTCGCGAGTCGTCATCTTCGGGGTTGTCAGGGGCGTCATACGGCCAAGACATGTACACGTTAGGGTCGATCACGAGGAACGCGGCCAGCGAGCTGCTCGGGATCGCTTCATAATCGCGCACCTGCTCGTCTGACTGGTCCATGCCCATCCATGCGATGCCCGTGTTTTCTGGCAGGACAACCCACCCTTGACCGCGGAACACCTCGGCGAGGTCTGGTGGGACGCTGGCATGCACCTGAGCGAAACCGCGGGTGGTGAGGGCCGGTGCGAGAGTGTTGAGGAGTTCTCGGCACACCTTCGCGGATCCACCGGTGATCAGCAACTCGAAGACGGCGGTGCCGTGGTCGCTGACGATTGCATCGTCGATGTCATCGTCGGTGGAGTCTTCGTCGAGCTGATTCTCGTCGACGTAACTGTCCGGTTCGGTGACAAGAGCGCCGAGAAGCCGACCGTCATCAGTTTCGGCGACGAGGGCGAGAGCCATGGACGCGATTTGGAGTTCGATGGTGTCGTCAAAATAGATCTCAGGCGCGTCATCGACTTCGGCCTGCGGGTGTTCAGTGAACAACGCGACGAAAGCAGAACGATGCCTCTTAGTGAGGCGTCGGACTCGGAAGCTCAGTTTCTCGCTCATGCTTGAGCCTCTCGACGATGTTCTGCGTGATGTGACGCTCCGGTACCGGAACACTCGAATTTATCATGCGATGGGTGACCACGATTGTCGCCCGCTGTGCCTCGTGCAGGCGTTCATAGAAGGCCGGGAAGTCAGTTCTTAGTGACGCAATTTATCCCGGTTCGTCACACACTCTGGCAGAATTCGTCTGTTTTCTCAGGTTGCTTGCGCTGCCTCCGGGCGCCGAATCATGTTAAGTGCCATCCGGGAATGCCGCCGGTCAGCACGTCGCCGGTGTCACCAAGCAGGAGTTGCACAAGGTCTGCTCTGAGACCAAGAGTCAGGCGAAGGCCCTGTACCGGGAGACCCAGACGGAGCTCGCTGACCAGACCGCATCCCAGCAGAAGCGGGTCGCGTCGGTCATCCGATCGCTCGCCGACGAGTTTGGCGCGATGGCCGGAACATCCGAAACGCAGGGAGTGGCCAGCGACCTTGCCCAACAGGCCGCGACGCGGGCTACCGGTATCGCGGACTGGCTGGACCAGCGCGATCCAGGATCCCTCCTCAGCGAGGTTAAGAATTATGCCCGGCGCAAGCCCGGAACCTTTATCGCCATCGCGGCGGTGGCGGGCGTCCTCGCCGGACGGCTGACGCGCGGAGTGATCGAGGAGCATAAGGACTCTGCCGAAGATTCCACTCCTGAGTCCACGGTCACCCCTGGTTACACCGCCACCAACCCCGATTTCACCGCTGGCTCCGACTACGGTTCCAACGCCGGGTTCCCCTCGACCACCCCCGGCCTCGGTGGGCTGCCCCGATGACTGACCTGCACACTCCCTCCGAACGCAAGGCCGCCGAGACCTCCCTGGGCGACCTGCTCGGTGAGGTCACCCGTGACGTGTCCACACTCATGCGCCAGGAGGTTGCTCTGGCCAAGGCGGAAGTGCGCCAGTCTGCCACCCGCGCCGGCAAGGGATCGGGACTGCTCGGGGGTGCGGGGTATGCCGGCGCCGCGCACCGTCGATTCTCTGAAGCACATTCCAGACGCACTCAAACGAAATGAGGAAAACCGATGAGCACCGATTTCACTTCCGGCACGAACACCGATCCGGACATTCTTCGCGCCGAGATCGAAAAGACCCGCCGCGAACTCGGCAGCGACGTCGACGCCTTGGCTGACAAGGTCACGCCCGACAAAATCATGCAACGTCAGACCGAGAAAGTGAAGGGAGCCGTGGGCTCTGTGAAAGACAAACTGATGGGTTCGGCATCCGACGCGGGCGATTCCCTTAATGGAGTGAGCGAAGACGCCTCCGGCCTCGCACACCAGGCCGCCCAGAAGGCGAAGGGAACCCCTTTGGCCATCGGCCTGATCGCCTTCGGTGTCGACTGGCTGGCGTCGTCGCTGGTTCCGGCGAGCCCCACAGAGAAGCGAATCGCCGGAAATGTTGCTGAAGCAGCTGAGCCTCTCGTTCAGGAGGTGACCGACGCCGCAAAGCAGGTCGGCGAGAACCTCAAGCAGCCGCTCAGCGACGCAGCAGAGGCCGTGAAGGAAACGGCCACCGATGCGGCAGGCACCGTGCAGACCGAGACCACCGACGCTGCCGGCCAGGTGCGCGACGAAGCGAAGCACGCGGGGCAGACCTCGGCCTTATAGCGCCGGTAGATCCCGGCGGCCGGCGACGAGCTACGCGACCCGCTCACGCGGTGCAGCTCCTCGCCGGCCGTTGCCTGCCCTCTTCACTCTCCGGTCAGCAGACCGAGCGCAACGCACGGTTGGGCAAATGATGGGTTTCCGATGGGAAGTTTTTGGGATTAGTCATCGTCCCGGTATTGCGGTTTGCTCTCCGTGCCGCTTGGATGCTGGAGATGAATGGTTCTTATGTCCCGTCTCAGTGATGCGCCGGTTGTCGCGGTCCCCGTTCCCCGCGCCACAGGGGTCATGATCGCGGTGCTCCGCGTTGGTGTTGCACTGATGTGGATCCAGAATGTCGCCTGGAAGATTCCTCCGGACTTCGGCCGATCACAGGAGAACGGGCTGTACTTCTGGGCGAGCCAGGCGGTCGCCCATCCTGTTCTGCCGCCCTACTCCTCACTAGTCGAAGCCGTCATCCTGCCCAATATCGAGGTCTTCGGGTGGTTCACCCTCCTCGTCGAAGGCGGACTCGGGGCTTTTCTGCTCATCGGCCTTGCCACGCGTTTCTGGGCTGTCGTCGGCATCGGCCAGACCCTTGCAATCACGCTTTCAGTACTTTTCGCCCCGAACGAATGGCACTGGTCGTACTATCTCATGGCGCTTGCTCACCTCGCGATCTTCGCGACCGCAGCTGGGCGAAGCTATGGAATCGACGGTGTCCTTCGCCAGCAGTGGGTGCAATCCTCAGGGCGCGCAGCCCGACTGATGATGAGGCTGTCATGAGGCGATCACCAGCCGGCTCGAGCGCCTTCGACCGCGGTAGCGTTCTTCTCGGCCTGGCCTCACTTGTGTTTGCGGGCTTTGTGTTCGGCGCCCAGCTTCCGACCGAATTCGACTTCGTGCACATCGGGGCAACCGGTGCTGTCGTTCTACTTGTGAGTGGCGCACTCGCCATCGCCGGCGGTACCACGCGGCGCCCCGCGCTCTACACTGCCGCCGGTGTTCTGCTGACCGTCGCCGCGCTCGTCCAACTCGCAGGGCTCGCAGCGTCTTTCAGGCCGCTGGGCGGCGACGCCTCCACCATGGCGGTCACCGGTGGTCTCGGCATCGGGCTTCTCATGCTCGCCGGCGCTGTCCGTTCGCCCATTCGCACCCACGATTACGACGAAAGGTAAGCCTCAATGAACCTGAATTCACGCGTTCAGCCCGTGCTCGACGTTGCACGAACTCACGCCCACGCAGTGGATGCCGACGGGCGTTTTCCACATGAGGCCGTGGCGGCCCTGCGCGAGTCCGGTTTGCTCGGACTCACTCTGCCCACTGAGGTTGGTGGTCTTGGTGCGGGGCCACGCGAGCTCGTTGAGATCATCAGCCAGCTTGCGGGAGCGTGCGGGTCGACCTCCATGATCTATCTGATGCACGTGAGCGCTTCCATGCCCGTCGCAGCCGCACCACCAACGGGGATGCCCGCACTCCTCGAGGATCTCGCCAGCGGTCGCTCTCTTGCCTCCCTCGCTTTCTCTGAAGCGGGTTCCCGCTCACACTTCTGGACTCCGGTGTCGCGCGCGACCTCGACGTCAGACGGAATACATATTTCTGCGAAAAAGAGTTGGGTGACCTCCGCAGGCCACGCGGATGTCTACATCATCTCCACCGGGACTGCGGATGCCGACACCGTCGACCTATTCGCAGTCCCGGCAGATAGCCCGGGCGTCAGCGTCGACCGGCCGTGGAGCGGTATGGGATTGCGGGGGAACTCCTCGAGCCCGATGACCATCGACGTGGATTCTTCCGAGGGGTGCCGTCTCGGGACGGCCGGTAGCGGATTCGATCTCATGATGAGTTCTGTTCTGCCGTGGTTCAATCTCGGCAACTCGGCTGTGTCCATCGGGCTCAGCCGTGCGGCCGTCGACGCAGCGGTGAGGCATACGGTGGGAACCCGGCTGGAGCATCTCGACCACAGCCTGTCAGCGCTACCGACAATTCGGGCGCAGTTGGCGAAGATGTCAATCGATCTCGCGAATGCGAGCGCGTACCTTGATCGGGCCGCCGGTCGCGTGGCTGACCCGCAGGAGGATACTCCCCTATTCGTGCTCGGCAGCAAGGCATCCTCGAACGATGCCGCACTGCGAATTACGGATGCCGCGATGCGCGTCTGCGGCGGTGCGGCGTTCTCGGAGCACCTGCAAATAGATCGGTACTTTCGCGATGCCCGCGCGGGCCACGTGATGGCTCCGACATCCGATGTGCTCTATGAGTTCTACGGCAGGGCGATCACTGGCCGCCCACTTTTCGACGCCCCAAAAACCGCCGCGGCACCCCCCGCGCAAACTCGTGAGACGGCCTCTACGGGAGCTGCAGCATGAGTGCGCCCCTGATCATCGGCTCCGTTGCGTACTCTCCCAATGTCGTACCCATCTGGGAAGGGATGCGGGACTACTTCGCCGAGACCTCGACGCCGATCGACTTCATGTTGTTCTCCAACTATGCGAGTCTGGTGGATTCCCTCATCGCGGGAACGATCGATCTCGCTTGGAACACCAATCTGGCCTGGGTGCGCACCGTCGCCCAGACGGATGGAGCATGCCGTGCACTCGCATCCCGGGATACGGACCTCGTGTTCCAGACGATGTTCGTCGCCCGAGCCGGCAGTGGTTTCACCGGGCTGGAGAGTCTTCGTGGACGTCGACTTGCCCTGGGGTCGCGCGATTCAGCGCAAGCCGCCATCCTTCCCGTGCATTTCTTGCGTGAGGCAGGGATCGGCGAGACGGATGTCGATCTCACTCGCATCAATAGCGATGTCGGGAAACACGGTGATACGGGCAGGAGCGAGCTCGACGCCCTTCGCGCGGTGCTCGAAGATCGGGCGGATACTGCGGCGATCGGCATCAACACGTGGCAGGCGATCGGTCGCGGTGAGCTCCTCCCCGGCGCGTTCGAGTCCTTCTGGATCTCCCCCGAGTACAGCCACTGCACCTTTACCGCCATGCCGTCGCTGACGATCGACCGGTCGGACGAGTGGGTGGCAAACCTTTTCGCGATGGACTGGGAGAACCCCGAACATCAGCGAATCCTTGAGATGGAAGGCCTGCGGGCGTGGGTGTCGCCGAAACTTGACGGGTATGCCTCGCTCATCGCGGCCGTGCGGGAACAGAAAGTATCAGACCGATGGTGACCGCAAGCCCGCCGGTAGGCGCGGGCCTGCTCCTCGACCTGGTCGAGAACTTGAGCCGGGTGGCAACAGGTCGTACGGCTTCTGTCGACTTCGGGACATGCGATCGGGACGCCGCCCGGGGACTCATCGCAGCGTGGTGCCTTTCGACTGGGAATGAGATCGTCAGCATGGAGGGGTCGGCCATCACCGTGCTCCGCGGCCGCTCGCCTGACCTGCTCGCCGGCCTCGATCCCGGTCAGCTCCCAGGATCCCGGATCTGGGTGTACACCAACTTCGATTGCAATCTGGCTTGCGACTACTGCTGCGTTCGGTCGTCTCCGAAGGCAGCGCGGCGAGGAATCGGAATCGATCGAGTCCGGCAGATCGCGCACGAGGCTACAGCTGCCGAGGTCAAGGAGCTCATCCTGACCGGCGGAGAGCCGTTCTTGCTGAATGACCTCGATGATTTGGTCAATGCCTGCACGAACAAACTGCCCACGACGTTGCTCACCAACGGCATGCTTTTTCACGGCAGGCGGCGCGAGCGCCTGCGTCGGATGGACAGCTCCCAGCTCGTGCTGCAGATCAGTCTCGACTCTGCCACACCCGAGATACATGACAGCCACCGCGGCTCCGGGTCCTGGGCCAGGGCCGTCGCGGGCATCCGAATCGCACACGACGAGGGATTCCGAGTGAAGGTCGCAGCCACTTTGCCTTCCGACCAGATGCACGAACTCGAGCCGTTTCACGCCTTTCTCGATACTCTCGGTATCCTGCGGGACGACCAGGTAATCCGCGCACTCGCCCACCGCGGAGTCGCTGAGACCGGCATAGAACTGACCGTTGACTCGCTCATACCCGAGGTGACGATCACCGCCGACGGCGTTTACTGGCATCCCGTGGCCGCCGACCACGACGATCAATTCGTAACGAGAGACATCTTCCCGCTTGCCGATGCGATCGCTGAAGTGACCCGCCGATTCATGGAGCATCGCCGTTCCGCCAACGCAATCTCGGAATGGTTCCCCTGCGCGTGACCGTATCGGCTCGGCGAGCATCCGTGTGGTCTCGGTTCAAACGGGCGACCCCTTGGGGGTGACGACCACCTTGCCGAGCGCACGCCCCTCCCCCACGTAGGCGAGGGCCTGCGGCACCTCGTCGAGCGTGAAGGTGCGGTCGATTCGGATGCGCAGGTCGCCGGCGACACACAGTTCGGCGGCCGGCATGAAGTGGGCCGGTCCCTGCCTGACGGCGAGGACACCCATCCGGCGCCCGGTCAGCCGGCCGAGCACCGCGCCGATCGTTCCGACCCCGAGCAACGTCGGCACGGCACCGCCCACGCAGAAATAGCGACCGCCCGGAGCCAGCGCCCGCCGGTAGGCGAAGACAGATCGGTGGGCCACGAGATCGAGAACGAGGTCGAACGGTTCGAGTCTCGTGAAGTCTGAGCGGCGATAATCGACCATGTCGTCAGCGCCGAGCCCGCGAAGGTAGTCGAGCTTGCCCGCATTGTCGACGCCGGTCACGTGCGCCCCGGCGAGGGCGGCGAGCTGGATCGCGAACGTACCCGATCCGCCACCGGCGCCATTGACCAGGACCCGTTGCCCCGGTCGCACCCGAGCCGTGCCCTGAAGCGCAATCGCGCCTGCCTGCGGAAGGGTCGAGGCCTCGGCGAACGTCAACCCCTCCGGCTTGTGCGCCAGCATCCCGTCGGCAACCACCGCATACTCGGCGAAACCGCCCATCAGGGCAAGGTTGTCGCCGTACACCTCATCGCCGACGCGGAACCGGGTCACGCCGCCGCCGACCGCGGCAACCCGACCGGCAATATCGGAACCGAGGACCCGTCGCTTGGGGGCGCGAAGTCCCCCGATCCGGGCGTACAACGGTGACCCCAGCAATCCCTCCCAGTCCGAGAGATTGACGGATGTCGCGACCACCTCCACGAGCACCTGGTTCGTGCCAGGCGATGGAACCGTCAGGTCCTCGATCCGCAGCACGCCGGGCGGGCCGTACCGGTCGTAGACGACGGCCCTCACGCCGATCGGCCTCTGAACCTCACGCGCGGGGAGTTCGTCATGCACGCCAGTGTAGGCCCGGGTGCCCTCCTGTTTACGGGAGGACGTGCCGAGCAGTCGTGAAGAGGCGGTACCACTCCTCACGGCTGAGCGGAATTTCGGACCCTGCGGCAGATTCCACCACTCGCGCGGGCTTGGTCGTCCCCAGGACAACCTGAATGTTGGCCGGGTGCCTGGTGATCCAGGCGACCGCGATCCCCGTCGGCGTGACCCCGTGGGCGGCGGCGATGTCATCGAGGGCGTCATTGAGCGGGCCGTAATTCTCCCGGTCGCCCACGAACACGCCGTCGAAGCTGCCGCTCTGGAACGGCGACCAGGCCTGCAGGGTGATGTCGTTCAGTCTGCTGTACTCGAGGAGCCCGTTGTCCCGCACAACCGACTGCTCCAGCCCGGCCATGTTGGCCGCGACTCCCTGAGCGATCAGCGGCGCGTGGGTGATGCTCAGCTGCACCTGGTTGAAGGCCAGCGGCTGGTTGACCGAACGCTTGAGCAGTTCGATCACCCCGGGCGTCTGGTTGGAGACACCGAAGTTGCGCACCTTCCCCGCGGCGTGCAGCGCGTCAAACGCCGCGGCAACATCCTCGGGCTCAACCAGAGTGTCCGGACGGTGCAGCAGCAAAATGTCCAGGTAGTCGATATTCAGCGCCGCGAGAGACTCGTCGACCGAGCGGAGGATGTGCTCCTTGGAGAAATCGAAAAAGCCTTGACGGATGCCGACCTTTGACTGAATGATGACCGCCTCACGCTCTGCGTCCGTGAACGTGACCGCGTCACCGAACCGCTTTTCGCAGCCGTGCGCGCCACCGTAGATATCGGCGTGATCAAAGAAATTGATGCCGGCATCCCGAGCAGTGCCGACAAGAGCGCGAATCTCTCGATCGTCCATGTCCGAGATCCTCATCATGCCGAGGATGACATTGGATGCCTGCAGATTTGTCCGGGGAGGGTTGAATATCTTCATCAAACCATCCTGCCCCACTTCAAATTTCTCAAACGGCACTCATCTTGGGTTATCGCATAGTGCGTTGTGAACCGATCTTCTCAAAGCAGGCTTCCTCAGATAGATCGACGGCGTTTGCGGGCGAGGAGAAGTCCCGTCAGGAAGAGCAGAGTCGCAAGAATTATCGGTTGGCCAGAGTCGGCGCCCGTGACTGCGAGAGATCGACCAGCATCGACTGGCGGGCCGACTACCACGCCTGCTACCACGCCTGCTACCACGCCGACCTTCACTGTGACAGTGGCGGTGTCGCAATTGCCGTCAACGTCACAAACTTTGTAGGTGAAGGAGTCGGTGCCGGTGTAGCTGGAGTCGGGCGAATAGGTTACCTCTCCGGCATCAGGGTCAACATCGACGGTGCCGTGGCTGGGTCCGGCAACGATCGAGACCGAAGTCGGGTCAAGATCACCATCACGGTCAGTGTCATTGCCGAGGACATCGACGACTACTGGTTTGCCGGTAGTCGTGGTCACGTCGTTGTCTGCAGCAACTGGTGGCGTACTGGTTGCCGGAGGAGCCGTAACCCTGACTGTGACGATTGCGGTGTCGCAACGGTCTGTGGTGTCGCAGATCTCATACGTAAACGTATCGGTCCCTGTGTACAACGAGTCCGCGGTGTATCTGATCTCACCAGAAACAGGGTCGACCGAGACGGCACCGTGTGATGGCGCCACAGTCACCGACACGGTCGTGACATCGAGATTTCCGTCGTCGTCCGAATCGTTGTCCGCGACATCAAACACCAGGGTGACACCGGAGACGGCCGGCGAGCTGTCATCAACAGCCACCGGCGAAGACGGAACCACCGGTACCACCGGAACTGCCGTGACGTTGAAAGTCACCGTGGCCGTGTCACACACCGATCGCCCATCACAAATGCGGTACTCGAACGAGTCCGAGC